>JAFAAV010000041.1 GCA_023426375.1 Actinomycetes bacterium
AGGCTGAACTGTGGATGGGTGCGCACCCGAGCGCACCCTCCCGCATTGACCTGGGGGAACACACCAAGAGTCTCGCGGAGGTCCTGCCCGATCTTCCCTTCCTGTTGAAGATTCTGGCCATTGCGGCACCGCTGTCGATTCAGGTGCACCCCTCGACACGGCAGGCGCAGTCCGGCTTCGCTCGGGACAACGAGCGGCAGGTTCCGCTGGATTCCCCGAACCGTAATTACAAAGATGATCGAGCCAAGCCCGAAACTGTGGTCGCGCTCACCAGCATGTGGCTTCTCGCGGGTCAACAATCCGGCGCGGAACTACGTGAACTTGCTCACGAACTACGCCTCGACTGGCTCGCATGGGCTGCCAACCAGCCCTCGGCGCTGCGGGCGGCACTGACCCTGTCAGAAGAGCATGCGGAGGACTCCCTCCGAGCGTGTGTGAACGCCGCGGCACGGCTGCGCAAGACGCGTCTGGCGCACCTGCCCGAAGCCAATGACGATTATGTGACGCTGTGCCCCAAGGCCACACAGCTGGAGCGGGCCGTCTACCTCATCGAATTGCTCGATCATCACTACCCGGGGGATCCGGGGATGCTCGTGGCGTTGTGCATGAATCTGGTGCACCTGTATCCGGGGCAGGCGATGTACACCCCTCCCCAGCAGTTGCACGCCTACGTCTCCGGGACGGCCGTGGAGATCATGGGCTGCTCGGACAACGTGCTGCGTGCGGGACTGACCGAGAAGCACATGGATGTTCCTGAGCTGTTGTCCGTTCTGGCGCCCCAGCAAGCACCCCTGGAGATCCTGGATCCGGATTTCAGTCCGGACGGTTCGGTGGATTACCCCCTGTGGGACGCCAATCTGAGCCTGGTGGCGTTCCAGGTCCATCGCAAACATGCCCTCCGCCGCCGCATCAGGGGCACCTCCGTGGTGCTCGTGGCCGAGGGAAGCGTCACTGCCAGGCTGTCGGAGCCGGGCGCCGAGGCCCACCGGATTCCAGCGGGGCATTCCCTGCTCTACTCCGGTGAATCAGGTTTCGTGGACTTCGAGGGCGAGGGCCTGGTGTTCGTGGTCACCGGTGAGATGCCCCTCTGATCCGCAAAACCTCACCCCTTAAGGGGTGCCCCAAAAACTGATGATGACGTTCAATAGGAAGTGAGCGTACTATTTAACTTCTCATCGGATTTTGGAGATTCCCATGGATCGACGTATTGAACGAACGCGGAGAGCGGTGGTGGATGCCACGGTCGATCTCGTGTCCCGCCGTGGATCACACGTGGGTATGACGGAAATTGCGCAGGCCGCCGGCGTGAGCCGCAAAGCGGTGTACGAGAATTTCGGTTCACGGGACCAGGTCCTGTTACAGACCACTGTGAACCTGCTGCGTGCCGAATTGTCCTTGAAGAGCGCCTCTCTCAGCGGTGAGGGTGACGTCCTGGAACGCCTTGCGCACACCGTTGCCGACCATATGATCGAGTACAGGAACTACTACACGGCGGTGCTCTCCGGACCAGGTGGTTACCTGGCCGGTAATGCTCTGGTGGTGCAACTTGCCGCCGCATGCCGCCAATTGCGCAATGAGCAGCACCAGCCCAGCACGGCCAATCTGCAGGACCGGTTCATGATCCACGGTCTATTGGGAGTGCTGACGGAAGCGCTGGTGGAACACGACAGCGCCGACCTGCACGCCGTGGTGACTCGGCTGTACAAAGAAATGGCGGCGACTCACAGGCATTCATAGGAGGTCCCACCTTGGCACAGGAATACAGGCTCACGGGAGCCGATCGCCCCAACGTTCCCATTCCCTCACTGGAGTGGGTCGACAAAGTATGGAAGCGACGCCTGGCAGTGGTGGGAATCGTGGCGCTGGTTGCCGGTGTGGTCGGCGTGCTGTTCAACGAGCAGCTGAACCGGACGGAAATTTTCGACACCGCGTGGCAGTGGCCGGTGCTGCTCGTGGGCGCCGTGGCATCTCTGGGTGGTGTGATCCTCTCGTTCATGCGCGTGGATGAGGTACCCCGCGTGGGGATGATGGAGGAACGTTCCACCGGTTCCAAGGGAGTTCGGGCAAGTGCACGGACCGGCCGTCTACCGCAGGACAGTGCGCATCTGAGGGTCCAGGACTACATGGCCGTGGAAATGGTGCAGTACGGCTGGCCAATGATTCCGGCCCTGGTGGGAATGATCTTGGTGCTCATCGCGCTATGGACAGTGGCACCCGCCGTGGTCATCGCCCTGCTGCTCGTAGCGGTGTGGGCCGCCATTCGAATCAACGGAACGGCCACGGCACGGAAGTACTACCGTCTACGGAAGGACTAATCCATGTCGGACATCATGATCATCGGAGGCCACGGAAAGGTGGCTCTCAAGCTCAGCCAGATTCTGACGGGTGATGGACACCGTGTGAACTCGGTGATCCGTTCCGAATCGCAGGTCCAGGACGTCGAGGACACCGGTGCGAACGCGGTCGTCGCGGACGTGCAGGATCTCGACGCGAAGGGTCTCACCGAACTGCTGACCGGCCAGGACGCCGTCGTGTGGTCCGCCGGCGCCGGTGGTGGGGATCCCGAGCGCACGTACGCCGTGGATCGTGATGCCGCCATTCGTTCCATGGACGCCGCCCAGGCCGCGGGCGTCGAACGTTACGTGATGGTTTCCTACATCGGAGCGGGCCAGGATCACGGCATTCCGGAGGACGACTCCTTCTACGCCTATGCCCAGTCCAAGGCTGACGCGGACGATCACCTGCGCGCCAGCTCCCTCAAGTGGACCATTCTGGGGCCGGGCACGCTCACTGATGACGAAGCCACCGGCATGATCACTACCGCGCCGGGCCAGGACGACGACGCCGCCAACACGGCCCGCGGCAACGTAGCCTTGGTGGCCGCGGCAGTTCTGGCCGCTCCCGACACCACGATCGGTCAGAAGATCGACTTCGCGGACGGCGACACCTTGATCACCGACGCGTTGGCGAACCTGTCCTAAGAGGCACCCGCCAGAAAATCATTCATCGTGAGGTCACGCTGGGACGGCCCCCCGGGGTCGTTCTCCCAACGCTGGCCGCGGGACACCCTGCGCTGGTAGATCCGCCACCCCCGATCGGTGCGGATCCATTCGTCCAGGTAATCTCCGGAGGCCAGAGACCCGTCGTGTCGCACGATGAGGTATTTACTCCATGATCGCGCGCGTTCCCCGCCGTCCGAAGCGGCGGGGAGCCGCACGATCACCGTGTCAGTGGTGTAGTGCGGGTGGTACGGTGCCACGCGTTCGATGCGTTCGGAAATCTCGTCACGAGACTGTGTGTAGTTGCCGGGCGCACCGAACCGCGCGTCAGGGGTGAAGATCGAAGGGAGTCTGTCCCAGTCCCGATTGTCGATGCAGTGTGCGTACCGCGCCAGAATGTCGTGGATCTGGGCGGCGTCGTCGGCGGTGACGTGTTCCCAAGGGCCCGTGCTCATCGGGTCTGCCCGCCGTCTCGGCGCGTGGCCGACTCGGCAACTGCTTGCTGGGCCCGGAGGATGGCATCGTCGAAATGCATGAACGTATAGGGGCCCGGTACATACCCGCTGCCCTGGCGTTCGGGCTCGCGCAACATGTTGCGCGCGTGAACCACACGACGTGAGATCCGCCAACCGGCCGGGGTGCGGATCAGCGTGTCCACCACATCGGCACCTACCGCCCGCTGATCGAAGGACACCATGATCAACCGGCTCCAGGTCACCGCAGTGTCCTGGTCGATGGGTTCGATCACGGTATTGAGCACGTGCACGCTGCCGTACTGAGCCAGCTGGGAGAGTTCGTAGCCCTGCCGGATCCCCGCGGGACCGGGCAACGCCATGGTGGGAGCCAGATCCTCCACCGTTTCGGGGGCGTCGGTGCGCGGGGACAGGAATTCGACGTCTTCCGTGACCGCGTCCGCCAGGTGATCCCATTCGCGATTGTCGATCACGTGGGACAGGAAATGCAGGGTTTCCAGGATTTCGAATCGGTCTTGTGGGCCGAGTACGACATCTTCGGGCATGGGTCGAGCAACCTTTCACGGGTTCTGCCGAACATCAGCAATATGTTCTTCCAGAAGTATCTCCTAATCTGGGCCTATGGAGATGCCATCACTGCACCCGCGTCCGTCCAAGGACCGTGAACGCGAAGAACTTGATCTCAACGAATCACTCGCCATGACGGCCGTGATCCACGGAACCGTCCAGGGCGTGGGCTTCCGGTACTGGGCCTGGAGGCACGCCGAGAAACTGGGGTTGGTGGGTCACGCGACCAACAACTCGGACGGCACCGTGACCATTGAGGTCGAAGGTCCGCGCTGGGCGTTGCAGGACCTACTCAAGTCGCTGAACTCGAGTGACACCCCCGGAGTCGTCATGACCGTCGACGCACATTACGGCCCCGTCACCGGACGTTTCAGCGACTTCACTCGGAACTGACCGGAACCCTGTTCACCTCGCGTAAATCTGTTGTTACTACGGTGGCTGAACACCATCGGACCAGGGGGTTGAAGCGATCATGAGCCAAGTGCCGGAGCACGTGTTCCAACAGCGCAAGGAACTGGCGTCCCACGCCATGGACGCGGTGGAGGAACTGTTCCGCGTGGTCAGAGCCGCTCGGTCCGCGCAATTGGATCGGATCAACCGGGTGCAACCGCGCCACCGCTGGTCTGCGGTCAACCTGGTGGACTACACGGCCGTGCGCAGCCAGGACGTACGACAATTACAAGCCGACCTTTCCGACCTCGGGCTCTCATCACTGGGTCGCATGGAAGCCGGCGTGGAGGACCACCTCAAAGCGGTGCTGTTGAGCTTGGCTGCCATTGCGGAACGGCCCGAACCCAATCTGGACATGCTCGATGTGGGCATCGAACCCGGAGAGGACCACGGTGGCGGCCAAGACGTCCTGGAGCGGAATTCGGTGCAATTGCTCGGCAAGAGTCCCCAGGATCGCGAGACTCGGATCATGGTCACGTTGCCTTCGGAGGCCGCCGACGACGCCGCTCTGGTCCGGGACATGGTGGCCGCCGGGATGAACGTGGCGCGCGTGAACTGCGCGCACGATGGCCCCGAGGAATGGGCGCGCATGATCGATCACGTGCGCGCGGCGGCGTCGGAATTGGACCAGGATCTGCGCGTCTCGATGGACCTGGGCGGCCCCAAGGTGCGCACCGGCCCGATCGAACCGGGGCCGCGGGTCGAGAAGATCAAACCCGATCGTGATGCCACGGGGCAGGTGACGAAGCGAGCCCGGTTGTGGCTGGGCACCTCATCCCATGATGACCTGATTCCGTCCGTGCCGGTGAGCCCGGAGACGTGGTTGTCGGAACGCACCGTGGGTGAACGGATCCGACTGCGGGACGCGCGTGACTCGGGACGGTCCTTGCACGTGGTGGCAGTGGAGGACGGCGGTGTACTGGTGGAGTTCGCCAAGACCGTGTACTTCGCGACCGACCTGGTGCTCAAGGCCGGCAACGGAGACGAAGTAACCCTTGGCGAGCTGCCGGAAACCGAGCAGGCGCTGCGCCTGAACATCGGGGACACCCTGCGTCTGGTGCGCAGCCTGGAACCGGTACCGGCGGTGACGGAGTCGCCGTTCACCATCGGATGTACCCTTGCCCGAGGCGTTCCACGACGTGGAACCGGGGGACCGGGTGTGGCTGGACGACGGCAAGATCGGAGGTGTGGTGCGCACCGTGACCCCGGACAGCATGGACATCGAGGTGCTGCACACCGGCCCCAACGGCTCCAACCTCAAGGCCGAGAAGGGCATCAACTACCCGGACACCGACCTGCAGATCCGCTCGCTCACCGCGCAGGACCGGAAGGACCTGGAGTTCGTGGCCCGTAACGCGGACATCGTGAACATGTCCTTCGTGCGCAGCCGCACGGACGTCACGGACTTGCTGGATGAACTCACTCGCTTGGACGCCACCGAGGTGGACGTGACCCTCAAGATCGAGACCGTGGGCGGGTTCGAGCAGTTGCCGCAGATGCTGCTGGAAGTCATGCGCTGGAAGGACGCCGGGGTCATGATCGCCCGAGGTGACCTGGCGGTGGAGACCGGTTTCGAACGTCTCGCGGAGGTCCAACAGGAAATCCTGTGGTTGTGCGAGGCGGCCCACGTTCCTGTCATCTGGGCCACGCAGGTGCTCGAGAGCCTGGCCAAGAAGGGCATCCCCTCCCGCGCGGAAGTCACGGATGCCGCCGAGGGTCAGCGTGCGGAGTGCGTGATGCTCAACAAGGGCCCGTTCATCATCGAAACCATCGAGGCGTTGGCCTCGATCCTGGGTCGGATGTCCGGGCACGTGATCAAGAAGACGGATCTATTGCGCAAACTGCACGCGTGGGACGAGTTCGCGAGCGCCTAACCCACCGACCACAAAGGTGGGCTGGGCGCGGAACTGGCGCGAGCGGCGTCGTCGGATAGCGAACGCCCGCGCGTTGATCAGCGGGCTTGTGGAATAGTTGACCCGAGTGACAGGCGAGACCCGCCCCAACCGATGAGTAAGCCTTGAGGAGTGCACCGTTATGGACATGAACCCGCTGAATAAGGCCTTTGACGAGGACGGCAAGCCCAAGCCGGGCGTCAACAAGTTTCTGAACCATGTGCTGCGTGCCCAGCGCCCCATGGTGATCAAGGCGCTGCAGCGTGAACGCGAGCAGCACCCCAATGAATCCCCGGAGCAGATCGCCAAGCGGCTGACCAAGACCTACCAGCGCACCGTGACCGTGGGTGGTGGGGCTGTGGGTGCAACCGCCATGGTTCCCGGTATCGGCACCATCGCGTCCCTGGGGCTCTCCTCGGTGGCCGTGGTCGGTTACCTCGAGGCCACCGCGCTGTACGCGCAGGCCATGGCCGAATTGCACGGCGTTTTCCCGGACAACGAGGAGCAGAACCGCACGATGGTCATGGCTCTCATGCTCGGCGAGGACGGCAACCAGCTGATGAGCCAGATCCTGGCCAATTCCAGCCGCTCCAAGGGCCTCACCAACAAGTGGGGCCTCATGCTCGGCAAGGGCGACAGCGACAAGAAGTTCGACGCCGGTCGCACGATTCGCAACATGTTCGTCAAGCGGTTCCTGGCCAAGCAGACCGGTGCTGTGATGGGCCGTGCCCTGCCGTTCGGTATTGGTGCCGTGGTGGGCGGTGGCGCCAACCTGGCCATGTCCCGCCAGGTCATCAAGGCCACCGAGGAAGCCTTCGGCGAATTCCCCACCGAATTCCCGGCGGCACTGAACCTGGACGACCGCGCCGAGTCCTTCAAGGACGGCACCAAGGTCAAGGACCCGGAGTCGATCGAGAAGAAGAAGTAGCCCGACCAACCGGTGACACAGAGCGCCCCGGGGTTCCATCAGACGATGGAACCCCGGGGCGTTCATGTTCCCGTCATACGCATTTCGTCGGTGGCTCAGTGCCGCGTTAGTCCCGGGCGTTACGGTGGCGGCGTGTTCACCACAAGTGGCTCCCCCGGACATCCCTCCGCTCCCACGATGCAGGACCGATCACGGACCGCCTCCCGGCCTCCCGAACGCCCCCTGGTCTACGCACACCGCGGATCTTCCGCGGCCTACCCGGAACTCACCCGCTCGGCCTATGTCCAGGCGCTGCTGGACGGGGCGGACGGTGTGGAATGCGACGTTCAACTCACCCGCGACGGGCACCTGGTGCTGCACCACGATGCTCAACTGGGCCGCACCTCTGACGGCGCCGGTCCCGTTTCACAGCACACGCTCGAGCAGCTGCGCGCCCTGGACTTCACGTCGTGGAAAGGTGTGCCGATTCCCCCGTCCCACGGTTCTTCGGGCGAGCAGTTGCTGACCCTGGACGAGCTGCTGGACCTATTGGAGGCCGCGGGGCGCCCCATTGGCCTGGCGGTCGAGACCAAGCACCCCAGCCCGTTCGGGCACGGCTTGGAAGAGGCCGTTCTGGTGCTGCTCATGCGTCGAGGGTGGGACCCCGAGACCGGTTGGCTGGGCAACATCAAGGTATCCATCATGACTTTCCATCCCGACGGCGTTCGTTACCTTCTGCAGTCGGTCTCACCTCGGCACGTGTGCCAGTTGGTCGCGGATACCACCGTGAGTACGGTGCGCCACAGCCTGCGCGTGAGTCCCGCGGCCGCCATGGTCTACCGGGCCGGGATGCGGCTCGTAGTGCCCCCGGCCGTTCCGATCATCGCCAACGGTGAGGTGGAGCTGGCAGGGCCAGGAATCCAGTTCGTGCGCGATCACTTGAAGGACGTGACCACGTGGCGGGCCAACGGATCGGTGTTGCGCGTGTGGACGGTTGACTCGTTCGTGGACACGCACTTGTGCTTGGCCATTGGCGTACAGCAGATCACGACGAACGTTCCCGCAGACGTGCTGCGGTGGGTGGGTTCGGCCGGAAACGACAACACCGCTGGAACCCGGGCGGGTTCCAGCGGTGTGATCACACGCCGTGAGGCTCAGTTCGCGTAGCGGTCCACGAGCTGCTCGGCCAAGCCGGTGTACTGACCGGGGGTCAGGCTCTTCAGCCGCTGCTCGGCGGCATCCGACAGGCCCAGGCCGCCGATGAACTCCCGCATGCGCTCGCCGTCCACGCGGTGACCGCGGGTCAGTTCCTTGAGACGTTCGTAGGGGTTGTCCATGCCCTCGCGGCCGGCGATGGCCTCGGCGCGCATGGCGGTCTGGACGGCTTCGCCCAGCACCTCCCAGTTCTCGTCGAGGTCTTCTGCCAGGAGGTTCTCGGCCACGTCCAGGCGCTCCAGGCCCTTGATCACGTTGGAGATGGCGAGCATCGAGTGACCGAAGGCCACGCCGATGTTGCGCTGTGACGAGGAGTCCGTGAGGTCCCGCTGCCAGCGCGAGGTCACCAGCGTGGCACCCAGCGTGTCCAGGAGTGAGCAGGAGATCTCCGCATTGGCCTCGGCATTTTCGAAGCGGATGGGGTTGACCTTGTGCGGCATGGTGGAGGAACCGGTGGCGCCCTCGACCGGGATCTGCTGGAAGTACCCGATGGAAATGTAGGACCACACGTCGGTGCACAGGTTGTGCAGGATCCGGTTAAAACGGGCGATGTCCGAGTAGAGCTCGGCCTGCCAGTCGTGGGATTCGATCTGGGTGGTCAACGGGTTCCAGTCCAAACCCAGGCCCTCCACGAAGGACTGCGAAATGGCAGGCCAATCAGTGTCCGGGGCGGCAGCCACGTGAGCGGCGAACGTGCCCGTGGCGCCGTTGATCTTGCCCAGGTATTCGGTCTTGGCAATGCGGTTCAGCTGACGGTTCAGACGGTGCGCGAAGACCGCGAGTTCCTTACCCAGCGTGGTGGGGGTGGCCGGCTGACCGTGGGTGCGAGACAGCATGGGGGTCGCCTTGGCGTCCTGAGCCATGGCGCTGATCGCGGCAACGAGCTTGCGGGCTGCAGGCAGCCACGCATCTTCCACGGCGTCCTTGATGCCCAGTGCGTAGGAGAGGTTGTTGATGTCCTCGGAGGTGCACGCGAAGTGCACGAGAGCCTTGAGGTGCTCCAATCCCAGCTCCGGCAGACGACGGCCGATGTAGTACTCCACGGCCTTCACATCGTGAACGGTCACGGCTTCGATCTCGGCCAGCTCTGCCACGGATTGTGCGTCGAAATCGGTCACGACGGCCCGCAGGCCGTTCTGCTGCTCCTGTGTGAGGGGCTCCAAGCCGGGCAAGGCGCGCTGGTCACACAGATGGATGAACCATTCGACCTCAACGTGCACGCGCTCGCGGTTCAGCGAGGCTTCCGAGAGGTAATCGACCAGGATGCCGGCCTGGGGGCGGTAACGGCCGTCCAAAGGTCCCAACGCAATGGGAGGGGTCTGCTGGCTCAGGGCCACGCGTCCGGAGGGGAGAGTGTGCGGAGTCTTCGACATGGTCCTCATTCTTCCACGCCTCCGCGCACGCTCCGGCTCGGTGTCC
>JAFAAV010000093.1 GCA_023426375.1 Actinomycetes bacterium
CTGCGGTTGTCCGAGCTGATCGCTGCCGGTCTGGTGCTGTTCCTGATCACCCTGGTGGTGAACATGATCGCTCGCGCCATCATTGCCCGCTACAAGGAATTCTCGGGAGCTAACTGATGTCAACGACTACGACTAAGCCCGGTACTTCTCCCGTGCGCGAGTCGCGATTGACTCGCGGCCAGCGCCCCAAGTGGCTCATCCCCGTGATCGGGGTGGGTGCGATCGTGGTCGGTGCTGCGATTTCCGCGCTCATCGGCTTCAACATCGCCACCTGGGCGATCTTCGCGGCACTCGTGTTCCTGATCGTGGGCCCGCTGTTGATCGGGGCGATCGAGGGATCACGCGCCGGTTCCGATTCGCTCATGACCTTCCTGGTCTACACCGCGTTCATCCTGGCCGTGATTCCGCTGATCTCGGTGATCTGGACCGTGCTGGCAAACGGTATACCGGGCCTGACCTCCAACCTGCTGCTCACCTCCATGAACGGTGTGACGGGTGCACAGGACAACTTTGCCGAAGGACCCGGAGATGTCGTGGGCGGTGCCTACCACGCGATCGTGGGTACGGTCTCCATCACCTTCTGGGCCACGTTGATGTCCGTGCCCATCGGGCTGCTGACCGCGATCTACCTGGTCGAGTACTCCAACAATGGTTGGCTGGGTAAGGCCATCACGTTCTTCGTGGACGTCATGACCGGTATCCCCTCCATCGTGGCCGGTCTGTTCGCGGCGGCGCTGTTCGGCATGATCTTCGGCCCGTCCACCCGTACGGGCTTCGTGGCCGCGGTCGCCTTGACCGTGCTCATGATCCCCACGGTCGTGAAGAACACGGAGGAAATGCTGCGCATCGTGCCCAATGAGCTGCGGGAGGCTTCCTATGCCCTGGGTGTGCGCAAGTGGCGGACCATTCTGAAGGTGGTCATTCCCACCGCGATCTCCGGTATCGCCTCCGGCGTTACGCTGGCTATTGCCCGCGTGATCGGTGAGACCGCTCCGCTGCTGGTAACCGCGGGCTTCGCAACGGCCATCAACTGGAACTCGTTCTCCGGCTGGATGACCACGCTGCCCACGTACATCTACTACCAGATCATGACACCCACTTCGCCCACCAACCCCGACCCCTCGCTGCAGCGGGCCTGGGCCGCCGCACTGATCCTGATCGCGATCGTGATGCTGCTCAACCTCCTTGCCCGGCTGATCGCCAAGGCGTTCGCTCCCAAGACGTCCGGCCGCTAAGCATCCATCGAGTCTCGAGTTCTAAGGAATCCACACCATGTCGAAACGAATCGACGTTGAAGACCTGAACGTTTACTACGGCGACTTCCTGGCCGTCGAGGACGTCAACATCAACATTGAAGCGCGGTCCGTGACCGCTTTTATCGGCCCTTCCGGCTGCGGTAAGTCCACCTTCCTGCGCACGCTCAACCGCATGCACGAGGTCATCCCCGGTGCTTATGCCAAGGGCAAGGTGCTCCTGGACGGCGACGACCTCTACGGCAAGGGCGTTGACCCTGTCACGGTGCGCTCCATGATCGGTATGGTCTTCCAGCGACCCAACCCGTTCCCCACCATGTCCATCCGCGACAACGTGCTGGCGGGCGTGAAGCTCAACAACAAGCGCATTTCGTCCAAGGACGCGGATGAGCTGGTGGAGTCCTCACTGCGCGGCGCCAACCTCTGGAACGAGGTCAAGGATCGTCTGAACAAGCCCGGTTCGGGTCTGTCCGGTGGCCAGCAGCAGCGTCTGTGCATCGCGCGTGCCATCGCGGTGAAGCCTGACGTGATCCTCATGGATGAGCCCTGCTCCGCCCTGGACCCCATCTCCACGCTGGCGATAGAGGACCTGATCAACGAGCTCAAGACGGATTACACCGTGGTGATCGTGACCCACAACATGCAGCAGGCATCGCGTGTGTCCGACCGGACCGCGTTCTTCAATATCGAAGGCACCGGCAAGCCGGGCAAGCTCATCGAGTACGCGCCCACCACTGAGATCTTCAACAACCCGCAGATGAAGGAGACGGAGGATTACGTGTCCGGCCGCTTCGGCTGATCGGCCACGTCTCTGACGTTTCTCGGATTCCGACGACGCCGCGCGCCCACCAGGGCGTGCGGCGTCGTCGTTGTTTCAGGAGCCGATCTGCAGCAGGGGAGAGGCCGCCAAGAAAAGCGTTCCGGCGATCAGAGCGCACACCGGAACCGTGACGGCCCACGTGACGAGCACTTGCACCAGGGTGCGGTGGTACACAGTGCGGAACCGTTGCAGCGTGCCCGCGCCCAGGATGGCCGCAGTGCTGGTTTGCGAGGTGGACATCGGGAAGGGAACCAGGAAACCACCGATGAAGAGCAAGGATCCGGCCACGGTCTGGGCCACGGCCCCGCGCAGTGGATCGAGGTTCACCACGCGGGCGGACAGCGTATAGGCGATCCGCCAGCCGCCCAGAAGCGTGCCAGCACCCAGGCAGAGCCCCACGAGCAAGGGGATCCACAGGGGGACGTGAGAAATCGGGATGACCATCCCGTAGCACATGAGAAGAACCACGAACACCCAGATGGCGCGCCGGCCGTGCTGGATTCCGTGCCCGAAGTGGATGGCGGCGGCACCCGTGGCCTGAACCAGTGCGGAGCGGCGTTTCACTACCCCGGGAGCTTCATGCCTGAACAAGTATACAGCCAGGAAAACCAGCAGTTGGGCCAGGATGAACGCGATGGCGGGGGCCACGATGATGGGTAGCGCCAGGCGCCAGACCGTATCCCCGTGCACAACCAGATCCGGGGCGAGCCCCACCGCGTAGGCACCCACGAGAGAACCGATGATGCCGCCGCTCATGGCCGCGGTGGACGAGGATGGCATGGCCCACCACCACGTGAGCAGATCCCACGCGATGGCCGTGATCAGCGTGCAAATGATGACCACGGTGCCCACACTGCTGATGGGTACGGGGATGTCGAACGGAATCAATTGCGTCAGGACCAACCCCACGGTGAGCGCACCGAGAAGGTTGAATACCGCACCCATTCCCACGGCCACGCGCGGGGTGAGGGCATTGAACCTCACGGGCAGGGCGTTTGCATTGGACGCGTCATGAAAACCGTTGACCACGGTGAATGCCGCGGCCAGCACAAAACCGGCGACCAGAAGGAGCTCAGCCATGGGGTCAGGATTCCGAGACGAGTACTCGGCCGACTTCTGCGGAGACGTGTGCCAGTGCACGGGAAGCGTCCAGTAGCCTGCCCGCAGCATCCATGCGCCGCAAGGCCTGCAGGGCCTTGTGCTTGTCCAACAGTGACGCTCGATAGGTGCGGTGGGTTCGTTCCGATTGCCGCGAGAGCCGGATCATCTCGAACCAGTAATCGTCCAACTCGTCCAGCGTGGACAGTCGGCCCATGGCCTTGGTGGTCATCTCGGACATCAGCCGAATGATGTTCAGTTGCTCGGTCGCATGAGAGGTGGGGCGGTCGATCTTGTACAACTGTTGGGTCTCAGCGCAGGCGACGAGAGCTTCGAGAGCTTTTTGGATCCACTGCCCCAGGATGTAAAGGTCCTGGCGGGGAATGGGAACCACGTAGGAAGAACGAGTGGTGGTCATCAGGGAGAAGTACAAGCTGCTGCACTCGTCCTCGGTGTCCAGCAGGGACTGCATGGTTTCGGCCACGCGTTCGTCGGTGGCGCTGAGGTGCTCGGCCAACAGGTCCACGGAGGTTGTGACGCACTGAGACATCTGAACCAGAAGTTCGATGACCCGTTCGTCCTCCGGGAAGATCCGAAAGGCCATACCCCGCCCATCCTTAGGTGTAATACACGTGAATTTTCGACCTCACTGTACCTGCAGAAAGTTAACAGCACGGTCGCCGGGGAAATTTGGTCAGACCACTCCGGAAGCAAGTGGGACTCGGGTGGAGAACGCCGGAAAAGTAGGGGGTGCCGGACCGGGAGCGCCTCTCGGCGGAAGGCCGCTCGTAGCGGCTAAATGATGGAGCCCGGGGCTGCCGCGGCCCGACACCTGATGTCCATGCTAAACCCTGCCCGGGGGGCTAATCCAATGTCCCGTTGCGCCAGGCCTTTGCCGCAGCATCGAGTTCATTGGCGGTACGCGACAACCGGGGGATCCGTCGATCCGCGTGCTGCACGGCGAGGCTGGGGATGTCCTGCGTGCGTTCCTGGCCCAGGGCGATCACGCGACAGAAGGCAGCGAAACGCTCCAGAGCGACGTCGAACTCGCCGTTGAACGCGCCGGACAGAATCGTGTCCGCGACCTGGCAGATCTCCTCAGCGCCGGGGAGACCAGCCACCCCGGCCACCACGTCCGAAACCTGTGCCGTGCCCTTGCCTGCGGCGAACCAACGGCCCATTCGGTGCGGGTCCGTGCGAGCGGCCGCGCGCAGGGCATACAGCCGCCACAACGCGCCGGGCAGCGATACCGCGGGGGCCTGGGCCCAGAGTTCGGCAATGCCCTCCAGGCCTTGTTCGTCCGTGAGTTGTACCAGGCGTTGGTGCACCTCGGGATCATCCGCCTCGCGGCCTCGTGAAACGAGCGCGTGGGCGGCCAGGTGCGCGGCCTCCGAGACTCGTGCGGGATCCGTTCCGCCCTCGTGCGCGTCGAACTTCTCGGGCGAGAACTTCACGGGTGAATGGTGCTGGCGCGGTTCATTCATGCGCCCAGCCTACGCCCGCGATCAGTCCGTCGTGTGGGTTTCCCCGGCCTGTTGGCGCCAGCGTTCCTCGATGCGCCGCATGGCGTGTGTGGAGACGGCGCGCCACCAGCGCAGCGCGAGTTCGGGGTGGGTCTTTTCGATCTCGTCCACGGCTTCCGGGGGGAGTTTCCGGGCGACAACGTCCGTGATGGTCGTGAAGCTGACCATGTGACGGGAGTCCGTGCCCAGGGCCACCTCACCGAAGCTCTTACCCGGCCCGAGGACCTCCAGCTCGACGCGTTCGCCGGTGGGGGAGCGGCGGGTGATCTCCACGTTTCCGGAAACCACCATGTACACGCCCTCGAAACGCTGGCCGGCTCGAAGCACAGTGGTGCCGGCGGGCCATTCCACACGGGTGGTCTTGGATCGGATTTCCTCGACGTCCTCGTCGGACAGGGAACTGAGCAGGTCGGAATCCGTGGAACGCACCTTGTCCGGCATGCACTCTGGGCCGCCGAACTTCTCCAGGATCTCGTCCTCCGCCCAGGTCAGGGCCTCGGCGCGGGTGGGGAACACCGTGACCGGATGGTCCAGGTCCTGGGTGTGCTCCGACCCCTTCTCCGCAATGATCGCCAGGTGGCGTTGCGCGTTCTCGAGCTGTTCGGAGGTTCGTCCCAATAGGGGCATGACGTAACGGGCCAGGTCATCCACCTGTCTGATGTCCACCAGGACGTATGCGCATTCGCGTGCGGCCTCGCGGATGGTCCGAATCGCCGTCTCGGCGCCCGCGAAGCGCAGGTCGCCCTGCAGCTCGACGATCCGCACGTCCTCCCCGTGTTCCTCGAGGACTTCATTGGCGGCGTCGTTGCGGCGCATCAACGACGGCGCCTCGGACAGGTAGTACTCCGAGCGCACCGTGGAGTGCCCGTTGCGTTCGGTTCGTGCGAAGTGCAGGTCCAGGTCCTGGCTGAGTCGCTCACACGCTGCGATTCCGCGCACCGAATTACCGTGCTGATCCAGCGGCGGCGAGAACACGGCCACGGCCAACTGGCCGGGGAGGACGGCGATGATGCCGCCGGCAACTCCGGACTTGGCGGGCAACCCGACCTTCAAGGCCCAGCGCCCGGCGTCGTCGTACATACCGCACGTGTACATCACGGACAGCACGTCCGAGACCACCTGCGTGCTCAACACGCGCTCCCCGGAGAGCGGATTGATGCCACCGGCGGCGAGAGTGGCCCCCATGCGCGCCAGATCCACGCAGTTGAGCATGACGGAGCATTGCGCGAAGTAATCCTCGAGCGCGTTGGTGGGGTCGCCCTCGATGATGTCCCGGGAGGACAGTAGCCAACCCAGGGCTCGGTTACGGTCCCCGGAGCGGTTCTCCTGGGCATGAATGGTTTTGTTGAGGCGCAGCTGACGCCCCGCCAGCCGGGAGTACAAGCGCAGGATGCGCTCGCGACGGGTGCCGTGGGCGGTGTTCTTGACCAGGGACGTGGCCGCGATCGCGCCGGCATTGATCATGGGGTTCGCGGGGCGCCCGGTTTCGGGCTGCAGCGAGATCTCATTGAACGCGTCACCACTGGGCTCCACATCGATCTTCTCGAACACGCCGTCCATACCGCGGTCCGTGAGGGCCTGAGCGTAGGTGAAGGCCTTGGAGATCGACTGGATGCAGAACTCCTGCTTGGAATCACCGGCCTGGTAAATGGCGCCGTCCACGGTGGCCACCGCAATGCCGATCGGGTTGGGATCGGCGTTGGCCAGCGCGGGGATGGAATCCTTCACGGCTCCGCCCTCAACCTCTCGAAGGTCCTCCACTACCCGTTGCAAGTATTCGGTGATGACGGAGGGGCCCAACTTGGTTTTGGGAACGGTGTTCATGAAGTACGCACCTCTTGCGGGACCACGGGTGAGCCGGACAGCACACGAATCACCACGGATGAACAGATGGATTGGGTCAGCAGAATCCCCACGAGCACCACCAATTGCAGCATGGCCGCCTCGGTGGGGGATGCGCCTCCTAACAAGGCTCCCACAAATGCGCCGGGCAGCGTGACCAAACCGGTTGCGCGGGTCTGATCGATGTTGGGGATCAGGGATTCCTTCATCGATTCCTGAGCCACGGCTTGGTACGCGACCCGCGAGGTGGCGCCCAGGGACAGCCAAGCCTCGATTTCACCTCGCCGTGCCACCGTGGAACGTTCGAAGTTTCGTCCGGTCAGGGTCGCCGCGCTCATCGTATTGCCGATCACGATTCCGGCCACCGCAACCACGTTGGCGACCTCCCACTCGACCAGACGCATCCCGAAGATCAGGACGATCGTGATGAGCGCTCCCACGAAGATGCCGATGACCACGGCTCTTCTTGCGTCCGGGATCCCCTTCAATCTGGTGAACGAGGTCCACGAGGCGGTGGAGAGCATTAGTAGGACGAACGCCAGAACCAGCCACGGCAGGGCCAGTACTCCGCGCAGGATCAGGGCGATTACCGCCAGTTGCACGGCGGCCCGGATCACCGCCACGAGTGGCTGGACCCCGAGCCTGACACCGGCCTGCCGTTGTATCAGAATCGCCAACAGAGTCATGGCCAGCAGGCCCGCCGCGAACCACCACATGTTCTCCACGTGCCCAGGTTAGCCA
>JAFAAV010000122.1 GCA_023426375.1 Actinomycetes bacterium
GAGGAGAAGCGCTACGGTTTCCCGACCGCCATGCCTTCGCGCCGCTGGCCCGAGGTCGAGAAGCGTTTCGACGCTCGCATCGAGGGCTACAAGAACGAGCCCAACCGCTTCGGCTGGATCGTGGAGATCGACCCGCAGAACCCCAACTCTGCCCCGGTCAAGCACACCGCGCTCGGCCGTTTCAAGCACGAGGGTGCCAACGTTCACGTGGGTGACGACGGCACGGTGGTGGCCTACTCCGGTGACGACGAGAAGTTCGAGTACATCTACAAGTTCGTCTCCTCCCGCAAGTACAAGGAGGGCGACAAGCGCCACAACATGAAGCTGCTCTCCGAGGGCGACCTCTACGTAGCCAAGCTCACGGGCAACTCGCCCAAGGGCCAGATCACCGGCGACGGCACCCTGCCCGCAGACGGCGAATTCGACGGTTCCGGTGAATGGTTGCCCCTGATCAAGGGCGGCAAGTCCATGATCAAGGACATGGCCGTGGACGAGGTTCTCGTATACACCCGCATCGCCGCGGACAAGGCGGGCGCCACCAAGATGGACCGCCCGGAGGATGTGGAGCCTAACCCGCACACCGGCAAGGTGTACGTGGCGCTGACCAACAACTCCGATCGCGGCAAGCCCGGCTTCGCCCCGGTGGACGAGGCCAACCCGCGCACCGGCAACCGCGACGGTTACGTCCTGGAATTCACCGAGCGTCACGGCCGCGTGAACTCCACCCGCTTCAACTGGAACCTGCTGCTGGTCTGCGGTGATCCCACCAAGGATTCCGGCACGTACTTCGGCGGGTACCCCAAGGACAAGGTCTCGCCCATCTCCTGCCCGGACAACGTGGCCTTCGACCGCGCCGGCAACCTGTGGGTCTCCACGGACGGTGCGCCCTCCAAGATCGGCTACAACGACGCCCTGTTCAAGGTGGGTCTGACCGGTTCCGAGCGCGGCCGCGTGCAGCAGTTCCTCTCGGTTCCGCAGGACGCCGAGACCTGCGGTCCGGTCATCCACGACAACGAGGACATGGTCTACGTGGCCGTGCAGCACCCGGGCGAGGACGGTTCCTACGAAGAGCCCCGCTCCTACTTCCCGGACTACGCGCTGCCCACCCGCCTCGAGGAGGGCGAGTTCTCCATGCCTCGCCCCGCCGTGGTGCAGGTGTTCAAGCTCGAGCGCGACAAGGATCCGGAGTTCCCCGGTGGCGTGAGCGACAAGCCGGGCAAGGGTCACGGTCGCGGCAAGCGTCGCAAGAACGGCCCCAAGGGACCCAAGTACCGCGGCTACCGGGGCAAGTCCAACCAGGACACCCGCAACCGCGCTCGCCGGGCGCGCCGTTCCTACGAGGACTGGAGCTTCCAGGACAGCGGCGGCGAGGGCAACATCACTCGCCCGCTGCCCAAGCGCTGAGCAAGCATGACACACGCCTGAGCGCGTGCTGAGACCCGAGCGGGGTCGCGGTTTTCCGCGGCCCCGCTCGGGCCTTTAACGCCTCCAGTTCGACGACGCCGCTCGCGCCCCGGGTGCCTCGCGCACCTGTGTGACGCGGTGTGACGTGATGTGACGCCCCGTGACAACCGGCTGTTGAGGTGGGCCGGTCGTCGGTAGCTTTTAGACAACGGGTCACGCAGAACTGTGCCGCTCGGGGACTTCACCCGTTCCCCGAAAACTCGTGGCGCACCTCCGATCACTAGTTTCCGTTCAAGGAGCTGCCATGGCCGCGCACACCACGTCGACCGAAACGCCTTCCAAGTCAGCCGCACCGCGCGTGCGCGGACCCCGCCCGGGTACCAACCTGGGCCAGTGGAAGATCAGCGGCAAGGAACCCCTCAACCACAACGAGGAGTTCAAGTCGGAAGGCAATCCGCTGGACGTTCGCGAACGCATCATCGACACGTACTCCAAGCAGGGCTTCGACTCCATCCCCACGGATGACGTGCACGGTCGCTTCCGCTGGATGGGCCTGTACACCCAGCGCAAGCAGGGCGTGGACGGCGCGTCGACCTCCAAGCTGGATGCGGAGTCCCTGTCGGACAAGTACTTCATGATGCGCATCCGCACGGACGGTGGCCGCCTGAACGTGGCCCAGGCTCGCGTGATCGGCGAGATCTCCCGTGACTTCGCCCGGGATACCGCCGATGTCAGCGACCGTCAGAACATCCAGCTGCACTGGGTCCGTATCGAGGACGTGCCCGAGATCTGGGAGCGCCTGGACTCCGTGGGGCTGCTGAGCGTCGAGGCCTGCGGTGACACCCCGCGCGTGTTCCTGGGCAGCCCGGTGGCCGGCGTGGACGCCCACGAAATCATCGACTGCACCCCGCAGCTGGACGCCCTGAGCGAAGCCTTCGTGGGCAATCCTGACTTCGTGAACCTGCCCCGCAAATTCAAGACCGCGATCACCGGCAGCAAGAGCCTGGACGTGGTGCACGAGATCAACGACGTCAGCTTCGTGGGTGTCGAGCACCCCGAACTCGGCGTCGGCTACGACCTGTGGGTGGGCGGCGCGCTGTCCATCACCCCGCGACTGGCCGAACGGCTGGGCGTGTTCGTGGCGCCGGAAGACGTGGTGCCGGTGTGGGCCGCAGTGGCCGGGATCTTCCGCGATTACGGGTACCGCAAGCAGCGCACCAAGGCCCGCCTGAAGTTCCTGCTGGCCGAGTGGGGCACCGAGAAATTCCGTCAGGTGCTCGAGGACGAATACCTGGGCCGAAAACTCCCGGACGGCCCCGCACCCGCCCGCGCGGTGGGCCGCCCCGATCACGTGGGCGTTCACGACCAGCACGACGGCAACAAGTACGTGGGATTCGCCCTCACCGTGGGTCGCCTCAACTCGGATGCGTTACTGGCACTCGCGGACGCCGCTGAGGCCGCGGGTTCCGATCGCATCCGCCTGACGCCCTACCAGAAGGTTCTGGTGCTGGACGTTCCCGAGGATCGCGTGGCCGAGCTGACCACCGCGCTCAAGCCCCACGGCATGGACGCGCACCCCAGCCCGTTCCGCCGCGCGACTATTGCATGCACTGGCATCGAGTTCTGCAAGCTCGCGTTCGTGGAGACCAAGGGCCTGGCCGCCCAGGTCATCGACCAGCTCGAAGAGCGACTCACGGACCTTGAGATCACCAATCCCATTTCCCTGCACATCAACGGCTGCCCCAACTCGTGTGCCCGCATCCAGACCGCGGACATCGGGCTCAAGGGCCAGTTCATCGGCGAGGAGTTCGTGTTCCAGGTCCACCTGGGCGGCGGCCTGGCCTCCGCCGACCGCGAGGAGGGCGGCCTGGGGCGCACCGTGCGCGGCCTGAAGGTCACCTCCGACGACCTCACCGACTACGTGGAGCGCGTGACCCGCCGCTACATGGCAGAAACCAACGGCGACCTCACCTTCGCCGAGTGGGCACAGAACGCCGAGGAGGATTCTCTGCGATGACCACACCTACTACTTCATCCACTTCGTC
>JAFAAV010000051.1 GCA_023426375.1 Actinomycetes bacterium
AGGTCGACCAGGGTGGTGGTGTCGAAGACGGTCCACATCGTCTCCATCAGCCAGGCCGCGGCCCCGGCCATCGAGGAGGCGAGCCAGTCGAACGGGGCGGCGATCAGGGACGCGGTGCCCTCACCGACGGCGTCGCACACGGTGGAGATGACGGGGATATCGCACACGCTCACGGAGCACCCCTCCTTTCACACGCAGAAGGGGTCAGACCTGCTGGCCGACGTTCCAGCCGAAGTTCACCAGCGCGACGGCGGCGCCGCAGATCACGGCCGCGCCGCAGGAGATCAGCAGCCCCGTCTTCCCCCGCCCGGCCAGATGGGGGTTCGAGGAGTTGGAGCCGTAAGCCCAGATGATCGCGGAGACGATCAACGCGAGCACGGACAGGATCAGGCCGACGGTCATCACGGCGCCGACGATGGTGCGCAGCTGCTCGATGCCTGGCAGGCCGCTGGAGTTGGGGTCGATGTCGATCACGATGTGCCCTTTCACAAGACGAGAGACAGTTCCGACCGCCAGGTGCACCTCGCCCCCCTCCGGGCACACGAACGGCCCGCCCCGAGTGGGGGCGGGCCGAGAGGAAGGAGTACAGGGATTCGGGGTTATCGGCGCTTGGGTTCGCTCACGTGGCCCCGACCCGAAGTTGAACGTTTGAACCCTGCCCCGCTTGATCGCGGGGCAGGGTTGTTTCGTTGTGTGGTCTGGGTCGAGAGCCTCTGTGCGGTGGGGTGGTGGGGTCGCTTGTTCGTGGAAGATGCGACCCCACCATGTGATCGGTTCTCGGGTCGGCGGGCGCTCAGTGGGCGACGGTGAACCGTTGCCGGGAGTGGGCCGGGGTCTCGATCTCGTCGAGGATCGCGACGGCGTAGTCCTCCACGGAGATGCTGCTGGTGCCGTTCTCGTCGGTGATCAGCTCGTCCAGGGCCGTGCGGTAGGCGCCGGTGCGCTCTCCGGGGGCGATGTTCGCGGCGGGGCTGACGTTGGTCCAGTCCACGTCGGTGACGGTGCGGTAGTAATCGAGCGCGTCGCCGTGGGCGTGCATGATCTGCAGCAGGCCCTCGGGCAGGCCCGGGGCGTCCCAGACCTGCTTCCCGTCGGGGGTGCGCAGGGATCCGGCGCCGCCGACGGTGACCAGGCGCGGGGCCTGCTCCCCGAGGGTGCGCAGGCCCTCGACGAGGGCGCGGGCGGCCGGTTCGATGGTGGCCGCGTGCCCGGGCCCGTCCCCGCCGCCGACCGCGCTGATCACCGCGTCCTGGCCCTTGGCGGCGGCTGCCACCGAGGCCGGATCCAGGGCGTCGCCGGTGATGACGGTCAGGCGCGGGTGGGAGGCCGTGACTTTGGCGGGGTCGCGGACCACGGCGGTGACCGGGTGGCCGCGGTCGAGTGCCTCGGCGACGATGCGGGAGCCGATGGTGCCGGTGGCGCCGAAGACAGCGATGTTGACCATGAGGGGTGTCCTTTCGAAGGGGCGGGTGGTGCGGGAATCGACGGGTCAGGAGGCAGGGGTGAGGTGGGCGTCCAGGGCGGCGGTGAGGGCCTCGGTCGTGGAGACCGGTCCGCCTAGGCGGTGCGTCCCGGTGGCGGTGTGCAGCAGCAGGGTCGGGTACTGGCTCACGCCGATCCGGCGCAGGGTGCGGACGTCTTCCTGCGCCTCGGCGCGCACTGCCGGGTCGGCCCAGTCGGCGGCGACGGCCTCGGCGTCGAGACCGTGGTCGGTGGCGATGGAGCGGTAGACCGAGAGTTCGCGCAGGTCGAGCCCCTGCCGATACCAGGCGTCCTGGATCGCTGCGGCGAATTCCAGGGCGCGCTCCGGGGCCTGTCGGCGCAGGGCCACCAGGCCGACGGCCGGCGCGGCGGAGTCCATCACCGTGGTGCCCTCGGCGAGCAGCCGCTGATAGGGCTCCCCGAAGCTCGCCCCGGTCAACCCGGTGATGCGCTCATTGGCGGCCGGGATGTGCGGGTAGGCGCCAACCGCGCCGGCGGCGGCCCCCGCGAACAGGCCTCCGGAGAGGACCTGCAGCTGGATCCGATCGGCGTTGTCGGCGGCGAATCCGCGCAGCGACGGGGCGAACCCGTAGCACCAGCCGCAGTATGCGTCGAAGGCGTAGGTCAGCTGGGCGCGGCTCATGCGGATCTCCTCGTGATGGTGGGGAACGGTCAGAACACATGAACCCCGGTGACTTCCGGGTTCACGGCTTCTGTGTACGCCTCCAAACTTAGGGACCCCTCGGCCTTCGGGCGAGGTACCCTGAGACCCGATGATGGTGAAAAACGGACACGACGAGATCCGGGACGTTCGCTACCGCGCCCCGTCCCCGGAGGTGGGCGGCATCGAGGTGCTGTCCCTGGCCGAACTGCACCGGCGCATGGGCTCCCGTCCCGGCCTGGACACCGCCCAGCGGATCGACTTCCACCAGCTGCTCACCGTCCACCGCGGGGCGCTGCGCCACATGGTCGACTTCACCGACCACACCCTCGATCCGGGGTCGTGGCTGTGGGTGCGCCCCGGACAGATCCAACAGTTCCGCCAATCCTCCGGGGTCACCGGGACGCTGGTGCTGTTCCAGCCCGGCGTCCTCGACACCCCGACCGCCGCCCAGACCCGCCTGGAGGACCCGTTCGGCCGCACCCACTGGCAATTGTCCGACGAGGATGCCGATGCCACAGGCCGTGCACTGGAGCATCTCGTGCACGCGTTCGGCTCCACCGGACTGCTTCCCGCTCCGGTGCGCTCCCGTGTTCTTGAGCACCTGCTGGCTGTGCTGCTGCTGCAGCTGACCCACCCGATCACGCCTCTGGGCAGCCCGGCGGCCGAGGGCACCGAGACCTTCCTGCGGTTCCGCACAGCGGTCGAGGAACGATTCACCCGGACCCGGCACGTGGGCGACTACGCGCGGGCACTGGGCTACTCACCGCGCACCCTCACCCGGGCGACCACGGCCGCCGCCGGGATGAGCGCCAAGGAGTTCATCGACGCCCGCGTGGTGCTGGAGGCAAAACGCCTCCTGGCCCACGGGGAGGACCCCGTGGCGCGGATCGCCGCCCGGTTCGGCTTCGATGACGCCAGCAACTTCGTCAAGTACTTCGCCCTGCGCGCAGGCACCACACCAGCAGCCTTCCGACATCGCTACCAAATCGGTAGCAATCAGCAATGACAAGGCATGATGATTCCGCCGTCATCTTCAGACCTCACGGGGCCTCATGCTCCGAACCGACGACGGATCGCACGGTGCGAGGAGATCACCCACCGTAAGGACGGAGACAAGGCGCGAGCAGTGTCGCGCTATCTTGCGATGGTGCCGGGATTTCGAGCTCCGCCAACGCCCAGTCCGGAGCGGCGTGTGCGGTGAAACGGGCCCCTACTCCAGCCGCCGAATGGAGCGGAGCATTCGCCTTCGTCGTCTACGTGCGGGCGGGGGCCGGCGATGTAGTAAGCGGCCAACTGGGGGCCAGGTAGGTAGCGAAGGGCCATCTTCGATGCACTCCTACAACGAGGGTTGGTGGTTAGAGCTGGTTGCCGATGGTGATGAGCCAGTTCAGCCACGCCACGCCGGCGCCGGCGAGGATCGCGCCGGCGAAGGAGACGAACACCCCGGCCCGGCCGCGGGCGGCGAGCTGGTAGTTGCCGTTGCTGGACCCGATCGCCCAGCAGACACCTGAGACGATCAGCATCATCACCGCCACGATCAGCACGAACATCAACACGGCGCCGGCGACCTCCCGCAGGTCCTCGATGCCCGACAGCCCTTCGAAATCCGGAAACACTCCCATCACCCATCACCGCCCTTCACGGTGATGTGGAGGTGGTCGAAGTGTCCGCCGGTCACATCTGAGGGGTCGTGCATCCCGCCGCCGCCGTAATCGCGCCAGCCCTCGTCGGCACGGGCGAGGGACCAGATCTTGCCCTGCCAGATCAGGTACTCCACCCCGAGGATCTCGGCGTGCGCTTGGAGCCAGTCGGTGACCTGCCACCCGTACTCGAGCTGGGCCGGGGTCGGGTACTGGCCGATCGCGTTCCCGAACGCCACATCACACGCCCGCCCGATCGGATGCTCGGACTTCGATCCCGGCCGGGGCGAGTAGCACGCCCACGTCGACTCCGGAAACGCGGCGAGGGTCTGTTCGTAGACGCTGCGCATCCGCACCGTGATCTGCCCGCCACTCGTGGGATCGTCCACCAGCTCATCCGGGTCGCCCTCCACCGGCGACGGATCACCCGGCGCACCCTGCCGGGTGCCGCAGCCGTCCTGCCCGGGCGGGGTGACGTCGGACTCGTCGAGGTCGGCGGCGTCGTGGTCGTTGAGCCACTTCGCGGGATCGATGTACTCGCCGTCGGTGCCGCCGTCGCGGACCTCGAAATGCAGATGCGGCCCCGTGGACATGCCGCTGCTGCCGACGTCGGCGATGTGCTGCCCCGCCCGCACTCGGTCGCCCGCGCTGACGTGGATGCCGTGCTCCCAGGAGTGCGCGTACGCGGTCGCGATCGTTCGGCCGTCGATGCGGTGCTCGATGACGACGAGGCCCCCGTAACCGCCGGAGAACTCCGCCACGGTGACCGTGCCGTCCGCGGCGGCGAGGATCGGCGTGCCGTCCGGGGCCGAGAAATCGCTGCCGGTGTGGAAGGACTGCTCCCCGGTGATCGGATGCACCCTCGGCCCAAACGGGCTGGTCGGCACCCAGGTGCCCTCCGGCAGTGGGAACACCACCCGCGACGACTCGACCGGCTCCGCACTCACCAGGACCGCTGCTCGTGTGGGGCCGGGGTCGCCGCTGCCGCTGAGGGCGGTGAAGATGTCCTCGGCGACGGGCTCGTAATTGTCGTACCGGTCCGGGAACGCCGACACCTCCACCGCCTGGGCGGCTTCGCCCTTGCCCATCTGCTCCCACCCGGGAATGTCCAGCAGCCCCCGCGGCGAGCCGGCGTTGGGGCCGCCCGGGCCGCCGAAGAACGCGGCGGCCTGGTAGTCGGGGTCCATGAGCTCGGCGACGGTGCCCCACCCGGCGGCCGGGCGCATCTGAAACAGCCCCAACGAGTCGTGGTCTGAGCCATTGCCGTCGTTCGGATACTCGCCGCTCTCCGGATACGCGCCGGTGTTGGCGAGCATCCGCATCCGCGACTCGGTCAGCGCCGCCATCAACGCGATGATGATCCCGTCGCGCCCGACCCCGTCGGTGGTCGAACCGGTCTCGATAATCGTGGCGGCGTGTGTGAGCTCGGCTCGTCCGAGGACGATCGGTTCCCCGTTGCGGGTGGTGGAGGTCAGCTCATCCGGGATGTCGCCGACCTGCACGCTGCCGCCAGGGGCTGCGCAAGAGGCGGCGGAGGGGTTGACGAGCAGCCCGACCGAGACGAGCACGACCATCGGGCCGAGCATGACGAGGGCGACCAGCCCCGCGATCGCTTTGCGCAGCATCAAAGTCTCCTCCCCGGTCTTAGCGCAGGGGCTGGTCGAGGACGGACAAGCGCAGCAGATAGCAGGGGTCGCCGTCGGACGGGCAGGTCAGGAAGATCGTGAACGCCACCTCATGCGCGCTCGACGTCGGTTTGTCGTTCCAGATGCCCTGCCGGTGGCGGATGCCCTCGACCGTGTACGCGGTGGTCCCCGGCGCCAGCTGCCCCGGCTGCGCCTGCGCTTCGGCCTCCGCCCACGCCGCAGGCACGAACACGTCCGTGATCTCCAGGTGCTGGGTGGTGGAGTATTTGCGCAGCTCGACCCAGGTGTCCCGGTTCGGGAGGTAGCCGGCGATGTCGGAGGCGAGACCGGCCTGCTCGATCCCGGAAGGGTCGGCAACGGCCAGGAGCACGCTGGTGTGGTCCAGCGGCATCAACCCGCTGGTCGTATCCCACCCGAACAACGCCTCGGCCACCAGCCGGGCGAACTCCTCCGGGTCGTCGGTCTCGGGGATCGACGCCAGCTCCCGCGGCCCCTGGGCCGTCGTGCCCGGTGCGGTCGGTGACGGACGCGAAGGCGGCGGGTCGCTGCTGGTGGTGCGGGGGCCGGAGACAAGGCCGTAGACGCCGACGCCGACCAACAGCAGCACGACGACCGCGGCCGCGATGACGACCAGTCGGCGTCGGGAACGAGAAGCATCTGTCGGGTTCATGCCCACCAGGTGCGCCCTAACGCACATCCGCCCCGGCACCCACACAGGGGTCCGGGGCGGCGAGAAGCTGGAGGGTCAGAGGGCGTGCAGATGCCGCACCGCACCTTCACCGTCTTCGCGGTCTTCGTCGTCGCTGGGGGTGTTGTGGTCGCGTGCGGCGGTGAGGGCGGTGGCGAAGCGGGCGGTGCCGTCGGCGATCGTCAGGAACATCTCGATCTGCTCATCGGTGAGCTCGCGGGCGAGCACCGCCGGATCGTAATGCGTCCACCAGTCGACGAGCTCGCCCCAGATCACCACGAACGATCGCATGGTCCACACGGTGAGCCCGGTCGGTGCGGGAGTGGCCGTCTTCTTCGTGCGGCGGGGCCGGTTCTTGGCGCGGGCGACCGCCTCCTGCGCGAGCCGGTCCAGCTCCGCATCCCGGCTCCGGGCGGGGCCTGCGATGAGGGCGCGGATCTCCTCGAAGATCGGATGCACCGGCGCGCCCGATTCGATCCTGGCCAATGCGTCCGCCACGGCTGCGCGGGTGTCGTCGGGGAGGTCGTCACGGTCGGCGGCCCGCTGGATCGCCTCGATCTTGTCCAGCGTCCGGTAGGACGCCGCTCCCGGGATCATCGCCGCCGCCTGCTGCCGCGTCTCACCCGCCGGAGCCTGTGACGGTGCCGGAAATTTTCCGCCACCGTCCTGGCCACCGGCGGGTTGGTGGTCGCTGGTGAAGCGGGAAGCTTCCTGACGGCGGGCGGCGTCCTCGGCGAGGAGGGTCTTGAGCTCGCGGTAGAGGGACGCGGCTTCGAGTGGGGTGAGGTCTTTGTGCAGCAGGTTGTCGTCCTGCTCCGCCAGCAGATGCCCGAGCCGGTCCGAGATCCCTTGCCGCACCCACACGTTCACGGTGCGCCAGCCGAGTTGCTGGATCGCGGCGAGCCGGCGCCTGCCGCACACGAGCACCCCGTCGGGGGTGATCGTCGGGGGCTGGAGCAGCCCGTCGCGGGCGATGGACGCGGCCAGGGCGTCGATGTCGCCCAGGTCGGTGCGGTGCCGGTTCCCGATCCTGATCGAGGACACGGCCCGTTCCAGCTCGATGCTCATCGCCCGCCCCCATGCCTCGGCGCCGCGAGTGACACGGTGAGCACCAGGTCATCGTCGTGCAGCAGCACCGGCAGCGTCTCACCGATCAGCAGGCGCAGCAGGATGCCCCGCCCCGCTGAGGTGGCGGCGATCCCGGGTGCGGGGTTGCCGAGCAGTGCCCGCAGCAGCGCCGTCCACGACGAGCCGGGCAGGTCGAGCAGGGCGCGGGAGTGCTGGTCGCGGCGCAGCACCTCGAACGCGGACTGCCGGGACCCGGCACGGGCGAGGGCGTGGCAGACATGCTCGACCGCGGCCCGGGCCGTCTGGGCCGGCCAGCCGAGGACGGTGACGAACGCGATCGCGTCCTCCACCGCACCAGAAGCTGACGTGACCACCCCGGCGGGCTCGGCCGCCTCCCGCTCGCCCCCGTCCTCGCTGCTGTCGTCGTCGGGGTGGGGGTCGGTGATGTGGAACGCGGGATGGTAGTCATCCAGGGGGTTCTCACGGTCGGAGAGGCGTTCGGCGTCGTGGAAGATCGAGTAGTGCGGGCGGCGCGCCTGGTGCGTGGAGCACAGCAGCCCTTGACCGCGTTCCTCGGCGATGCAGGTGATCCGCACCGCGTGCGTGACCACCGCCCACGGGTCCGACGCCTCCCTGGCGGAGCGGGTGCGCATCACCTCGAACGCGGCACTGACGGCCTCCCACCGATCGAGGCCGTGCTTGCGGGCGAGGGCGGCGTACTTGTCGGCCGCGTACTGCATGAGCTTCGCGGCGGTCGGGTCGGTGCGCCACGCGCCCGGTCCTTCCTCGTGCAGCCGGGTCAGCAGGGCGCGCAGGCCTTCGGCGGTCGTGTAGTCCTCGCCGCCTCCCGGGGCGGCGGTCGTCGTGTGTGGGATCATCTCGGCACCTCCTGCCAGGCAGGTGCGCGCCGGTTCCCACGAGCAGCCGGGGCGATCACGGAAAGCGGGGCGGTCAGGGAAAGAACGTCGGATCGTGCGCATGACGGCTCACCCTCGGAGTCACTTCCTGACCAGACCCGGCGCCTCGGCGACGGGCTCCTCGCGGCCGAACGCCGACAGCGGCGGCAGCCGCCTCGCCTGCGCGGCGACCCGCTCCGCTCCGGCGGCGATGCCGGACCGGGCACGGCGGGACAGGGTGTCCTGGAACTCGATCCCGCGCCGCGAGATCGCGCCGCCGGCCCGCGCCATCAGATCGGACGGGCGCACCCAGTCGACCCCACGCGCTGGCTTCTCCACGTCCACGCCCTCCGCGGGCTGCTTCTCTCGGTCGACGTCGGCGGCCTGGATCGCCTCCGGCGCCATCCCCGCCTGGGGAGGCGTCTGATGGTCGTGCGGGTGCGGGTGCGGGTGCGGGTCGGTGTTCATGACGGTTCCTCCTCGGCATGTTCAGGTGGGATGCCGGCCCCCGGCGGACCGGACGACTCAGCAGACACAGACACCTCGACCTCCGTGTCGGGCTGGGGCGGGCGGGGAAGCCACCGGCCCACGGTCGAGGGGTGCACATCGAGTTCGCGGGCGATCTGCTTGTTCGACCAGCCCTCCGCACGCAGCCGCGCCGCCCGCTCCCGCCGCCCCGAACCAGCCCTCACCGGAGCCGGCTCGTCGGCATCGGGCGTCCCAGGCGCGGACGCCTCGGCATCCTCGTCCTCGTGCTGCGGCGCGGGATCGTCAGGCTCCGCCGCCACGAATGCGGCCAGGGTCTCCGCCGCGACACCGGCCGCCGGGAGGACCGGCAACGGCGCCTCGGCCTGCGTCAGCATGGCTGGTGTGGTCGTGGTGCGGGTGGAGCGGATGAGGACGACGGTCAGATGGGTGGAGGCGAGCAGCACGAGCGGGGGGACGGCGGCGACGGTCGCGGCGAGCAGGCCCGGCACGGACGCCTCGGCAGTGACGAGGGCGTGGGCGGCGTTCGCGATCACCGAGACCAGAGCGCCGCCGATGAGCAATGCCCACGGGTACCAGGCCGCGCGGTGCCCGTCGAGGGCGACGACGGCGACGGTGGCGACCACGATCAACCCATCGACCAGCAGCGGCCAGATCCATGCCTGCCCGTCCCCGATCCCGGAGCGCACGGCGAGGTCGGCCAGCGCCGTGAACGACAGCCAGAACGCGCCCGCGCCGATGAGCACGGTGCCCGACGCGGCCGTGACCACCGCCCACCCACGCCGCCGCTCCATCACAGCCCCCTCGCAGGCGTAAGCCGCTGCTCCGGGGCCGCGTCACGTTCCGGGCTGGGGCGGGACGCCCTCGTCTCAGCGGCTGGGGCTGGTGTGCCGTGGATGCGTTTGTAGCCGGAGGTGACGGTGCGGGTGATCTCCCGCGACCCGAAGTCGGGCTGCTCGACGGTGAGCATCGCGTCGAGCGCTTCCCGGAAGGGCACGCCTTCCTCGGCGAGCACGCACGAGGCCCAGAACAGCTTCCGGTTCCGGTCGGTGCGTTCGGCGCCCAGCCAGTTCGCGAGCTTCTGCGGATCAGTCCGCTCCGACCGTCGCTGCGGTGTCGGGAACCTGCGCGGCGGGCGCGGTGGGATCAGGAATGTGCGCAGTGCCTGCGCGTCCAGCGCGCGGCCCGGGGTGGGGCTCATCGATGCCAGTCGGTACAGCTTCGTCTCGCCGTCGATGACCCGTCGAGAGGGCGGGGCGATGATGTAGCCGCGGTCGCCGCGGAAGTCGACCCCCGCATCCCCGGCCTGCCACGAGGCCTGTTCGGTGTCGGCAGCCGGGTAGTAGACGTGCAATCCGTCGGTCGGGGAACGCACCAGCGCTTCCCACCCGGTGACGAGTCCGGCGCGGCGCGCCCGCCGGAACGCGGCGAACCCGTCGACGCCGTGCACATCGACATCGACCACCGACACCCCGGACGCCTGCCCGGTTGGGACGCCGATGTTCGCTCCCGGGAACCGGCTCCACCACGCCTGCACCTGGCGCAGATCGGTGGTCGCGTCGTGGAAGCCATACGCGGTGATCGGGTGCTTCCCGCCCGGCGCGACCGGGAACACCGGCACCCCCGCCGCAGCGAACGCGCGGGCCGCGACCGGCAACGGCGCCTCCGGGTCGAGCCCGCTGAGCACGGTCGTGAACGCGGAGCGGGCAGCCATCACAGCCCCCGCCCCAACGCCGGCTCCAGTTCAGATTCCGCCTCCACCGCCGGCGCGACGCTGCGCTGCTCGGGGCGTTCCGGCGGGCGCCGTGGGATATCACGGTCGAGGCCGGGCGGGGTGCCGTCGGGCACCTGGATCGTGTCGAGCCTGTCGAGGATGTCGATCGCGGTCTTGCGGATACGTTCCCCGGCGGCCTGCACCACCTCGACCGGATTCTTCCCATCCACGGCCGCCGCCCACCCGGCCACGTACGGGATCGTGTACTCGCTGGTGTCCATCCCGTGAGCAGCGCCGATCATCAATGCCACGGACTCGGCCTCGACCTCACCGATCCCGCGATGCTGGCGGGCCTCCTCGGCGTCGGGGCCGTGCATCAGCACGTGGGCGAGCTCATGCCCTTCGGTCTTCACCTGCGCGGCGTCGTCCATGTTCGTTCGCACCGCGACCTGGCGGGTCTCGAAGTTCGTCAGCCCGTTCGCGCCGCCGATCATGCCCTCGTGCGGCACCCACAGCAGCTCGAACCCCTCCGCCTCGATCCGCCCCGCCAACCCCTCGCGCAGCCCCGCCGGCGCCTCCCCGGTCAACAGCCGCGGCTCCGGCTTCTCGGGGAGCGGGTCGCCGGTCGTCTGGGAAACATCCCAGACATAGGCCGGGCGTACCCCGACCATCTTCGAGCGCACCGTCTCGCCGGGCTTGGGCTTCTCACCCCGGTTCAGGCGCCGCCACGAGGCGGGATCGGAGGGGTTCGCCGAGGCGAATCTCCCCGTCACAGGGGCGAGGATCTGGTACCCGGGCTGGCCCTTCTCGACCTGGCGGCCGAGCTGCTGCCACTGCTTGTACCCGGCGACATAGGTCGGGAACGGCTCCGGGACCCGGCCCCGCTCGAACGCGGCCTGATGCTGTTCCCAGATCAGCAGGACGTTGTTGAACGACCGCGACCGGAACCGCGCGGCGAACCGCAGCGCATCGGCCCAGTCGTCCCCGGTGACCAACCGCTCGACCGCGCCGGTGAGCTTCTCGTGGAGCTCGTCGAGCTTCGCCTCCCGCTGGTGGCGGGTTTCCTCCCTCGTCGCCATCGTCGGCCTCCTCTCAGCAGGCCAGCCGAGGGGTGGCGACTGGGCCTTGCACCTGCGAGGTGAGCCAGGAGCTTCCGGCGAGTCAGACGGTCAGCGAACAGCGAGGGTCGGTAGCTTGGCCGTCAGGAACGCGGCGGCACCTGACGTGGACCCACTGGACTACCAGCGCTCCCGTGCGCATGGGGCGGCGAGGGGCGAAGTCCGATCCGACACCGGACGAAATGAGGATTTACCGGACGGGCCGCCGCTACAGCAGTTGATCCGCGCAGACGGGGCGCATTGCCCGGTAACGGCTCGGACTAAGCCCGGTGTGCTCGATGAACGCCTCCGTTGCCCGCGACCGGCTCGACCAGCCGACACGCCGACCGGCGGCAGCGACGGGCAGGTCGGTCTCGCGCAGCAGCCGCGCCATCTCCTGCACGCGCAGCATGGTGAGGTACGCGATCGGCGTCTTCCCGAACGCCTCCGCGAACACCCGCGTCAACTGCTGCGGGGACAGTCGCACCGTCTCGGCGAGCTCGCCCAGCGTCCAAGGGTGCGCGACGTTCTCGTGGAGGGCTTCGCGCGCAAGCATCGCCTCACGGCGCAGCGGCGCGAACCGCCGAGTACGCGGCAGCACGGGGCGCGAGCGTGCGCGCTGCAGCGGCGTTAACCGCACCGGGGAGATACGGATATAGGGGGCAAGGACATCCATCACGGCGAACCAGAGCGCCTGCAACCGGTTGAAACGCCGCGGGAAACAGCCCTCGACGCTCAGCGAGACCATCTCATCCAGCCACGGCACCACCAGGCCCGCGCGGTCCCGGCCCAGACGCAGGACCTGCGCCGGCTCGGAGTAGACCTTCTCCGCAAACCCTTGCGCGTCGAGCCGATCGTGCAGGACCGTCGAGTGCTGCCAGAAGAACTGATCGAGCGCGAAGTCCGTATCGACGTAGATCGCAGTGACCGTGACCAGTTCTTCGGGCTCGGCGCTGAACAACACGTTCGGGCCGATCAGGACCGCATCACCGACCCCGACCACCTGATGCCCGAACTCGCTGAACACGATTGCCGACCCCGACCTGACGAACGCGATCATGAGACAGTCGTAGAGCAGCGGTCCGACCGGGCGATGGATCGAACGCGTCCGAGCAACCAGCGGAACAAGCCCTTGCGCACGACAAGAGTGTCCAGCGGCCTCGGGAACCGCTGGACACTCCTGTTGTGCCGCGTCCGGTCTGCTCACGAAGCTTGACCACGTGGCGAGGTACTCCGGTCAACCACCACGGCTGTCCGCTGCCTTGCGGGTCTTCGGGATCCAGCGCAGCGCGAGCAGACCGAGCGCTGCGCTGAGCACGGCTGCGATGCTCACAGCGACATGCAGGCCGTTGAGAAACGCCGACTTGGCTTGCTCGATCACCGTGAAAGGGATGTTCCGGTCGAGCGTCTCGTCCAGGGTGGGGGCGAGGTCAGGACCCGCGAGCCGGAAGACCAGCGCCGCGGTGGAACCGAGAAGTGCGATGCCGAGAGCGTTGCCGATCTCGTTCGAGGTCTCGGCGATCGCGCCGGCCGATCCTGCCCGGTTCGCAGGGACGGCGGCAACCGCGGTGTCAGCGACGAGCGCGAAGGAGATGCCGTAGCCGACACCTGCGACAACGGTGGAGGCGATGAACCAGCCGATACCGCCGCTGATCGTGGTCGCCAAAAGTAGGGCAAGGCCCGTGGCCATCGAGAAGTGGCAGAGCACGAGCGCGCTGCGGCCGCCGATCCGCTCGGTGATCTTCGGTGTGACGATGCACACCACAGTGAGCACGGCTGCCCCGGGGAGGGCGAGCAGAGCTGCGGTGAGCACAGGCAGGCCGAGCACGGACTGCAGATAGATGCCGGTGAGGTAAGCGGCGGCCGACCAGGCGAAGAGCGAGAGGACACCGGTGATGATCGCGACAGTGAACACCCGTTCGCGGAACAGGGTCACGTCAACAAGCGGGTACTCCAGCTTTCGTTGCCGCAGGATGAACCAGGTCAACACCAAGGCGCCTGCGACACCGAACGCCGCGACCGACCAAGACGGGCCGTAAGCGGCCAGCTCCTTGACCCCATACACCGCTGAGAGGAGCCCTCCGGCCGAGAGCACGATGCTGAGCAGATCGACTCTGCCGGGCCGGGTGGCCCTGACCTCGCGCAGCAGGAACGGGGCGGCAGCCAGGAAGATCACGACAACGGGCAGGTTGATGAGGAACACCGATCCCCACTCGAAGCGGCTCAGCAGGAGTCCGCCAATGACCGGTCCGACGGCGAACCCAGTGGCAAACGTTGCGGCGAAGATCCCGATGGCCTGGGAGCGTTGCCGGGGGTTGGCGAACAGTTCGCTCAGCACCGCGAGTCCCGACGGGAGCAGGGTGGCCCCGCCGAGACCCATGAGGGCTCGGAACCCGATCAGCCACTCCGGCGAGGTCGAGAACGCTGCGCCAGCCGATCCGAGGCCGAACACGATGGCGCCAATCATGAGCAGTTTGAGCCTGCCGAAGCGGTCACCGAGGTTGCCGAACGCGATCAGCAAGGATCCGACCGCGAACCCGTAGATGTCGAGAATCCAAAGCGCCTGGTCCGCCGTCGGGGCGAGGGCGTGCGTGATGGTCGGCATCGTCAGGAACAAGATCGAGCCGTCCATCGATACCAGCAGCACCGGGCCGAGCACGACCAACAGCCCGAGCCATGAGCGTCGGTCTGCGCGCACCTGCTCGGGCGGTGGTGAAACGGAAGGATCGGAGGACAGGCTGTGGAATGCTTCGTTCATGCCATCGATCCTTGGCGGGCGGCCGAGGTCCAGCCAGAGCCCTGCGATGGGTACACCTGACAGGTGCAGGCGGCCGGGTGGATCGCTGGTTAGCCTGGTGATATGCCGACCGAGACCCTGGGCGTGTTCCTCAAAACCCGCCGCGACCGCGTCACCCCCGAGGATGCCGGTCTGCACTCGTACGGCACCACGCGCCGAGTACCGGGTCTGCGGCGTGAAGAACTCGCGCAGCTCGCCGGCGTATCCGTGGGGTACTACACGCGACTGGAGCAGGATCAATCCGGCACCGCCTCCCCGCAGGTGCTCGACGCCCTCGCCCGCGTCCTCCGCCTGGACGAAGCCGAGACGACCCATCTGCACAACCTCGCACACCGCTCCGGCCTCTCCCGGCTCAGCAGGCCAGAACCGGAAATCCTCGCGCCACGCGTCTCGGCGCTCCTGTCCTCGCTGGGCGAGAGCGTGCCCGCCATCGTGCTTGGCAGGCGCGGTGACGTGCTCGCCTGGAACCGCGCCGGGCACGCGCTCATGGCCGAACACCTCGACTACGACGCTCCGAGCCACCCGGAGACGCGGCCCTCGATCCCGCGCATGTTCTTCCTCGACCCATTGCACCGCGACCTCTACCGGAACTGGGACGAGCTGGCCCGCATCCACATCGGATACCTCCGCCTCACCTCCGGCCGCTACCCGGACGACGCGAAGCTCGCCGAACTCATCGGCGAACTCACCATGCACAGCCCCGACTTCGCCGCGCTCTGGGCCACCGGCGACGTCGCCGACTGCACCACCGGCCCGATGCACCTCCAACACCCCACCATCGGCGCGGTCCACATCGACTACCAGGTCTGGCTCCAACCCGACAGCCCCGACCACCGCCTGGAGATCTACACGGCCAGCGACAACGCTTCGCGTGACGCGTTGCGCCTTCTGTAGCGAGGAGAGATCCTCACACGTGAGGACGGAGCCCCTGGAAGTGCGTGGAACTAACAACCACGCGCGGTGGGAAAATAGCTTCCCCTGACCAGTAGTTTTGCGTGTGCGCCAAGAATCTACGCGCTCGGAGAGTTTCAGAATTGCCTCACGAATGCGGCTGGGACTTCGTGATGACGGTGAAGTGTAGGTCGTCGCCGGGCTGTTCGAGTTCATCGAGCACGGCGATCGCGAAGTCCGGTGCGGTGATGCGCGACGCCCCTTTCGCGTCGGTGAGCAGCGTGGTCGTGCCGCGCTGATAGCTACCGCTGCGATCGCCTGGCTCGAAGATGGCGGGCGGGCTGAGGTAGACCCACCCGGTGTAGGAGTGTTCCTGGCAAGTGCGGAACTGGGCGAGGCTGGCCTGCGCGATGGACTTCCACGCTTCGGGAACATAGTCGGAGTCATCGATCAGCAGCCGCTCGGGGTGGTGCGGTGAGCGCAGGGGCGCGGAGCCGCCCACGATGAGCAGGCGCGTACCGTGTTGGGCTGCTGCATCGAGGACTCCGCGCGTCAGCAGCGCGAGCCGGTTTTCCTCGCCAGGGGCGAGGCGGATGGTGAGTACAGCGGCGTCGACATCGGCCAGCACGGCGTCTACGGCATCCGGGTCGGCTACGTCGACTTTGCGTACCGACAGGCGTTCCTTGTGTGCGTTCGCGGTGGTTGGGTGGCGGGAGGCTGCGATGACGTCGTGTCCTCGGGTGAGGGCTTCGGAGACGATGGCGCTTCCGGCCATGCCGGTCGCGCCGAATACGGCGATTCTCATGATGGGATCCGTGCTTTCTGTTTCGGGGACGGGAGCTGGCCCGCGACCATCGCGATGAGCGCGAGAGCGAAGCCGAGGAGCTGGACGAGGGTGAGGGCTTCTCCGGCGATCAGGGCGCCGAGGATCGCGGCTACGAGCGGGGAGAGCAGGCCGAGCAGTGCGGTCGCCGTGACCGGGAGGCGGCGGATGCCTGCGAACCAGATCGTGTAGGTGATGAGCGCTCCAACGATGCCGAGCCAGGCGTAACCGAGCCAGGCGGTGCCGTCGATGCCGGGCGGTACGCCGTCGATGAGCAGCGCGGGCAGCAGGAGCACGAGACCGGCGGCGGTGAGCTGCCATCCGGCGAGACCGACCGGGGAGACTCCCTCGGGGCGGCCCCATTTCTTCGTGAGCACGACACCGGTGCCCATCGACGCCGCACCCCCGAGCCCGGCGAGGATGCCGATGGGTGACATCGCCGCGTCCGGGCCGAGGACGACGAGGGCGACGCCGGTCATCCCGAGTACGCCCCAAGACACGCGCCAGACCGACAGCTTCTCGTGCAGGATCGCCACGGCCAGGAACGCGATCACGATCGGCTGCGCCGCGCCGAGGGTGGCGGCGACGCCGCCGGGGAGCTCCTGGGCGGCGAGGAACAGCAGCGGGAAGAACGCGCCCATGTTCAGGGTGCCGAGCACGAGGCTCTTCCACCACCAGGAACCGCGCGGCAGTTGCCGGGCAATCAGGAGCGCGATCAGTCCTGCCGGGAGCGAACGCATCATCGCCGCGAACAGCGGATGGTCCTCGGGCAGCATGTGCGTGGTGACGATGTAGGTCGTGCCCCACACCATCGGAACGATCGAGGTCAGCGCTGTCCACCCCACGCGATTCGGAGTTTCTGCCGGAGCACTCTGCGGCGCCGAGGCAGGAGTCGTGGTGGTCATGCATCCATCGTCGACCGATCCCGGCTATGAGTCCAACAGGTTGTTGCCATCGCAGTAATGCACTGAAACCATAGCTAGATGGAGTTGCAGCAGATGCGGTACGTCGTCGCCATCGCGGAGGAGAAGAACTTCACCCGCGCGGCCGAACGGTGCTTCGTGGTGCAGTCCTCGCTCAGCCACCAGATCAAGGCACTCGAACGCGAGCTCGGCGTCACGCTGTTCGCCCGCAGCAGCCGCCGCGTCGAACTCACCGCCGCCGGTGAAGCGTTCCTCGTGCAGGCGCGGGCGAGCCTGGACGCCGCCGAGCGGGCCATCTCGGAGGCTGCCGCAGCGAACGGACAGATTCGTGGCACCCTGACCGTCGGCATGATCCCCACCGTGACCACGATCGACATTCCCGCCGCCCTCGGGCAGTTCCACCGCACCCACCCGGCGGTGCGGATCAGACTCAGGGGCGGCGGCAGTGACGAGTTCATCTCCGCGATCAGCGCGGGCAGCATGGACGTCGCCATCCTCGGCCTCCCCGACAGCACACCGCCGACAGGCGTGAACACGCGAATGCTTGCCAAAGAACGCCTGGTCGCCGTCGTCTCCGCCGAGCACCCGCTCGCTGAACGGCGAAGGCTGCGGTTGGACGATCTCGCCGATGAAGCATTCGTGGACTTCCCTGAAGGCACACCGGGCCGCGTGCCCTCCGACCTCGCGTTCCAAGCCGCCGGAGTGCGCCGCGAAGTCACCTTCGAGGCAATGAGCACCGAGCTCATCCTCGGCCTGGTCAGGCAGGGCCTCGTGATCGCACTGCTCTCACCCGCGGTGATTCCAAAAGGTGCTGACGACCTGCGTATGATCCCGGTCGCCGCAGGCCCGACGCGTATCGAATATCTAGCATGGAGCAACTTCAATCCCGCGCCAGCAGCGCAGGCGTTCCTCGACACGCTCCAGCCGTTGACGACCGCCTGAGTCCAACTAAGCGGAAGGCCACCACGCCGTAGTCCTGCGCCCCACGCGGCACCAAACGCCATCCTCATCGTGGCTCAGTGCTTGCCCGCAGTGCACCAAGTGCGACGACGGCTTGGAGGGGTAGGACGCCGTTGCCCAGGGCGGTGTTCTGCTGGTTCGCGGTCAGGCCGTGGTCGGGGTTGGGGACCCAACCGGCAGGGAGGCCCATGAGCCATTCGACGAACTCGGGCGCCGGGCGTGGTCCTTTTTCCTCGTTCAGGATCGCCGGGGCGGGGCTGCGCGTCCGGTGATGTGCTCCCATCGTGCGATGGCCTGGGCGTATCGTCCCCAGCGTTGAAGTGGATCGCCCCGGGTTCAGTGGAGAGCTGGTTGTGCCGTCTCGGCGGTTGCCGGTGCGGTGGTGCCATCAGCGTAGTAGGCGGCTTCGAACTCGGCCGGCGGGATGTCGCCGCAGCGACCATGAAGGCGTGAATTGTTGTACCAGTCGACCCATTCGAGGGTTGCCAGCTCGACGTCGTCGAGGCCGCGCCACGGTCCTTGTCGCCAGATGAGTTCCTTCTTGTACAGCTTGTTCAGGGCCTCTGCGGCGGCGTTGTCGTAGGAGTCCCCGGTCGAACCGACCGAGGCTTCGATCCCGGACTCGGCGAGGCGCTCGGTGTAGCGAATGGCGAGGTATTGAGCTCCCTTGTCGCTGTGATGGACTAATTTCGACAGGTCTCGTTGATCGCGCGAGCGGGTCCAGATCGCGTGCTCGAGGGCATCCAGCGCCAGATCGGTGCGCAGCGAACGGGACACTCGCCACCCGACGACGCGACGGGCGAACAGGTCCATCACGAAGGCGACGTACACGAACCCGGCCCACGTCGCGACATAGGTAATGTCAGCGACCCACCGCTGATCCGGTGCTGCCGCAGTGAAGTCACGCTCGAGGCGGTCGCGCGGCTCGTGGACGCCAGATGGTGCGGGGCGTGTCGTGCGAGTCGAGCGAGCGTTGGGCACCCCGGACAGGCCCAGCGCGCGCATCCGGCGCTCAACGGTGCACCGAGCGACTGGATCGTGCGGGTGGGCCCGGTTGATCGCCTTCCACATCTTCCGCGTGCCGTACACGCCCATGTTCTCCTCGTGCAGCGCGACCAGACGCTCGTCCAGCACTGCGTCACGACAAGCCCGCGACGAGGGCGGTCGGGACTTACGGGCGTAGTACGAACTTGGGGCGATCTGGACCCCGGCCTCGGCCAGGACGGTGCAGATCGGCTCGACCCCGTGCTCGTCGCGGTGCTCGTCGATGAAGGCATCGACGTCCCTCAGCGGCGGTCGAGCTCCGCCTGAGCGAAATACGCACTCGCCTGCCGAAGGATCGTGTTTGCTCGGCGCAGCTCGCGGTTCTCCTTCTCCAGCTCCGCCATCCGGGTGGCGTCACCGCTGCTGGTACCCGGCAGCTCGCCGGCATCGACCCGCTCGCGCTGGACCCAGTTGCGCAACGTGTCGCCGTTGATACCCAGCTGCTCACCCACGAGCCGACAGGCTCTGGAGACCGGCAACCCCGGCTCACCCGCAAGACGGTCACGCACCAGCCTCACAGCTCGCTGACGAATCTCATCGGGATACTTCCTCGGTGCAGGCATGACTCCATCCTCCTGGGGAGATCAAGCCCTCCACCCAACCCGGGGCGATCCAAAGATGTTCTCGACCAGGGCGAACAGGGTCTCCGACTCGTTCCAGCTGGCGGGTGAGTCATGTGGCCCGTGCAGAGCCAGGTCGATCACTTGGTGACTCAGGGCGATCGTGCCCCGGCGTGCCCGTACCTGGTCTAGGGCTCGCCGCCGCGCGAGGAATCCGAGGCCAGAGGCGTCCGGAACAGCGTCTGGGTGATCGGCGGTGATGAAGATCCGGAACCGGTGATGTGGTGCGCCGGCCAGTGACGCCGGTAGGCCGATCCATCGCGCAGTTCGGCGGAGGTCGGCCAGATCCCCGAGTACGGCTCCGTGCGCCCGAAGAGGTCGCGTTGGCTCGTCTCCCAGCAGCCACGGGTTGGGTTCTAGGTTGCGAACCGCGATTGCATGCTCGCCGGTTGCATCGTCTGGGTTGCGTGCATCGGGGGTTGCTCCTTCCTGGGTGTGGCGAGTGGCGGGTGCGGAGAGCAGGCCGCGGACGTTCTCGATGACGACGAGCTCGGGTTGCAGAGCGTCGATCGCGGCTGCCGTGCGCGACCAGAGCCCGGAGCGGGTGCCGGGTGCGAGGCCGGCGCCTTTGCCGACGGTCGAGACGTCTTGGCATGGGTGCCCGCCGATCAGTACGTCGACCGGCTCCACCGTCGTCCAATCGACGGTGGAGATGTCTCCGAGGTTCGGGATGTCCGGCCAGTGGTGGGCGAAGACGCGGGTGGCGGGGGTGTTGATCTCGGAGAACCAGATCGTCTCCCCGCCGGTGGCGTGTTCGACGGCGAGGTCGAGGCCGCCGTACCCGGAGAACAGCGACCCGATCCTGACCGGGCAAGCATCGGAGCGTCAGTGGTGCATGAGGTGGCTCCGCATGTCTTCGTGAACCCCGGACGCCGCGACCGCTGCGCATGGGTATCGACCTGCCGGGCTGATCACCTGCCAGGTGCACTGTCAGCCGCCCGACCTATTCCGAGCACCCAGCCTCAGAACGGTTCCCGACCTGTCCTCTCCGCCCCCGTCATAGACCTCTTGTCAACGCCTCAGCTGCCTCCTCGCCCGCGCCTCTTCCTGCCGCTCCATGAGCCGCCACACGTCTTTCAACCGAGGTGAGAGCAGGCCCTATCGCCCCCGAGGTCACAGCCTGCGAGGCCCGCGAGCGGGCGGACGACGACTCGGCCGCGGTTGAGTCCGGCTACGGATTGTGCGAGAATCTTCGCACGATCGAATGTGCGACTATTCTCGAACGATTGGAGACGGTTGATGCCTCCCCGCACCTACGAACACCCCGACACCTGCGACATCGCGATCCCGCGTGTCCTGTTCGCGCTGAGTGAGCCGCTGCGCTTGAACATGGTGCGGATGCTCGCCGAGCGCGGCGAGGTGGACAGCATCGACCTCGGCCCCGACCTGCCGCGCTCCACGCTCACGCATCACACGAGCCTGCTGCGCGAGTCTGGGGTGGTGTTCGTGCGCGCCGAGGGTCGCAAGTGCATGATCCGGCTGCGCGATGACGATCTCGAGCAGCGGTTCCCTGGCCTGCTGAGCACCGTGCTCTCCGGCTATGAGCACGCCGAGAACGATGAGGAGGAGGCATGATCCGCAAGATCTGGCCCCTCGTCGTTGCAGCGATTGCGCTGGGCATCGACGCCTATGTCCTTGCGGGCGTGCTCCCGCAGATCGCAACCTCCCTCGCCACCACGGTGGCGATGATCGGTCTCGGCGTCACAGCGTTCACCGCCGCCTACGCCGTGGCCGGTCCTCTGCTCTCGGGTCGGCTGACCCGTCGCAACACCGCTCGCGCCATCCTGGTTGCGCTCGGCGTGTTCAACCTCGGTAACCTCATCACCGCGATTGCACCGGGCGTCGAGGTCTTTCTCGCCTCCCGCGTCGTCGCCGGCGCAGGTGCCGGCATCCTCACCGCAGTGGCCACCGCGACCGCCGCGGCCATGGTCAAGGATGAGGAGCGGGGCCGAGCGATGGCGTTGGTGACGTTCGGACTTTCCACCGGCACCGTCGCGGGTGTGCCGGTCGGGATGCTCATCGGGCAGAGCGCCGGGTGGCGGTGGACGATGGGCCTGGTGGTGCTCATCGGCGTGCTCAGCATGGCCGCCCTCGCCGTGCGTGCCCGTACTCTTCCGCAGCTCGACTCCGCTGCGGGCGAGCCCGCGTTCCGCGTGCTGCGATCGGGCAAGGTCAGCGTCGGGATCCTCGCTGCGTTCCTGCTCGGTGTCGCGAGCCTCGGGCTGTACACCTACCTGCTGCCTATGGCCGAAGCACGAGGGCTCGCAGGCTGGGGCTTCGCTCTCGTCTGGGCCTGGGGCATCGGCGGCGTCACCGGCAGTGCGCTCATCGGGAAGCCCCTGGATCGCTTCGGCGCGAAACCGTTCCTCATCACCCTGCCTGCCCTTCTCGGGCTGAGCTTCACGGCCGCGTGGCTCCTCTCCTCACCGATCGCATGGCTTCTCGCCGCCGCTGTCTGGGGCGCGGCCGGGTGGGCGAGCGTACCCACATTGCAACAAGCGCTCACGGCCGACCGGCCCCGACAGGCCATGCCGATCATTGCGCTCCAGATGGCGGCCATGTACCTTGGCTCGGCCGCTGGTGCTGCGATTGGCAGCAGCCTGCTTGCCGCCGGGACTGACGCGGCCGATCTCGCAGCCTGGGCACTCCTCCCGGCCGTACTCGCATTGGCACTGACCTCCTGGATCGCCTTCGCCAAGCTGCGCAGGTCGACGACTTCAGCAAGGACGAGCGAAGACTGCACAGTCACGTGCTAGCACCGACGCTTCATTGAGAACCTAGACCTGCTCGACCGTGGTCCTGTACGTCGGGGAACATCTGCGACGAGAGTGCAAGTCGATCAGTTTGCGCTGATCGACCTGACGAGTATCGAGACGCCGCGTGCATCGACCAACAGGATGGGTCTGTAGCCGCTGCGATGTACGAGTGTTGGTCACATCCGGTGATCGGTGCCTATGGGGCGCATGGCCCGGTAGCGGCTCGGGCTGAGCCCGGTGTGCTCGACGAACGCTTCGGTCGCCCGGGAGCGGCTGGACCACCCGACCTGCCGGCCCGTGGCGGCGACGGGCAGATCAGTCTCGCGCAGCAGCCGCGCCATCTCCTGCACCCGCAGCATGGTGAGGTAGGCGATCGGTGTCTTGCCGTATGCGTCGGCGAACACTCGGCTCAGTTGTTGCGGGGAGAGTCGCACGGTCTCGGCCAGCTCACGCAACGTCCACGGATGCGCGACGCGTTCGTGGAGGGCCTCGCGCGCGAGCAGCGCTTCGCGGCGCAAAGGTGCGAACTGCCGGGTACGAGGCAAGACAGGGCGCGAGCGTGCCCGCTGCAAAGGCGTCAACCGCACCGGGGAGACGCGGACATAGGGAGTGACCACGTCCATGATCGCGAACCACAGTGCCTGCAGCCGATGGAATCGTCGCTGGAACTGCCCGTCGAGGCTGAGGGCGACCATCTCGTCCAGCCACGCCATCATCATGCCTGTCCGGTCCTCACCGAGGCGCAGGATCTGCGCCGGGTCGGAGTACACCTTTTCAGCGAAGCCCATTGCATCGAGCCGGTCGTGCAGGATGCCGGCGTGCTGCCAGAACGCCTGATCGATCACGTAGTCAGTGTCGGCGTAGATCGTGGTGATGGTGATGTGTTCTTCGGGCTCGGACCCGCACAGCACGTTCGGGCCGAGCAGGATCACGTCTCCTGGGCGCACGGGCTTCTGCCCGAACTCGCTGAACAAGACCGCGCTGCCGTCGCGGACGATGATGACCTTCACGCAGTCATACGCTTGTGGCCCGACCGGTCGGTGGACGGTCTGAGTGCGAGCGAGCAGCATCTGATAGTCGCGCAGCATGGTTTCGCTCACGTGGCTGCTTGAATTTCGTGAGCATCGGGAAACAGAGTGCGGGCGTCGCGGATTCCGCAGCCCATCACGACGTAGCTCAGACCGCGGGCACTGGCAACGACGCTGAGGAGCGCGACGCACGCCAAGACGGGGATGAAGAGCACCCACGGGAAGCCGTTGAACAAGAGGGCGGCGGAGGTGCCTTGGATGATGAGCGCGCGGGCAAGCAGTCGCCAGCGGGTCGTGGTGTGCGGAACCGGTGCGAGGTAGACGCTGCGCTGCCCGAGGGAGGCGCCGTCGGTGACGAACGCTGGAACGACGACGGTGGCCAGGGCAGTGAGGGCGTTAGGCTCAACCCTCACACCAATGTGAAGGCAAATCATTCGGCAGGAGGCACAGCTCACATGCGCATCTCGGACGTCACCGACCGCACCGGCATCCCAGCCCGCCTCCTGCGCTACTACGAAGAACAAGACCTCCTTGTACCCGCACGCAACGCCTCCGGGTATCGCGACTACAGCGACCAGGACGTCGAGGTCGCCCGGCGCATCCGGCAACTCCTCGACGCCGGGCTCAACACCGCGACCATCCGCAACGTGTTGCCCTGCCTCACCGAACGCGCCGGCCGGCTCGCCCCGATCTGCGCCGACACCATCGACGACCTCAAACACGAGCAGGCCCGCATCGAAGCTTCCATCGAAGCGCTCACCGCATCCCGAGACGCGATTCGCAGCGTCGTCGACGCGGGAGAGGCCGCTGCGGTCTGACGCTCCTGAAGCTCGGCGGTAGACCGAGAGCGGTAGACCGAGATCAGAACCCCGATTTCTACGTGAGGTCAACTGATGTCTCGTCTCTTGTTTCCGTGGCGGATAGAAGCTTCGTTGGGCTTCCTGAGAACCAGACCAGGAGTGCTCCAGCGAGCATGACGATGAGGATGCCCGCGAGCGCGTTCACGGTAATGGTCTCGCCGAGGATGACGAACCCGATGAGAGCTCCCATCGCGGGGTCGATGGCGAACAAGGTGCCGATGATCCGCGCCGAGGTGATCCGGCCGGCGATCGTGTCCACCGAGTACGGGATCACGACACCGACCACCGCCGCGAGCACGAGGAGCCCCCAGTGCGCGGCCGTGACATCGGGGATGCGGGTGATCGCGAACGGGAGGGTCAGGATCGCAGCGACGCTGACGGAGAGGGCGAGTCCGTCGAGTCCGTTGCCGGCCTTGCCCACCCGTGCCGCGAACAGCGTGTAAAGGCCGAAGAACAGGGCCGCTGAGAGGCCGGCGAGGTAGCCGACGAGATCGAAGTACCCGGCAGGGCCGGCGGAGATCAGGGCGACCCCACCCAAGGACAGCAGCGCGCAGGCGCCCTCTTTGATTCTTCGGGAGGCCATCAGTGCGACCGCGCAGGGGCCGAGAAATTCGAGGGTGACCGCGATGCCCAGTGGGAGGCGTTCGATCGCGACGTAGAGGCTGATGTTCATGGCCGCCATCGCCGCCCCGTAGACGATGATGCCCGCCCACTCGGTGCCGGAACGGCGGCGCAGACTCGGGCGCAGCACCACCAGCAACACGAGGGCGGCGATCACCATCCGTAGGGCGCTGGTGCCAACCGTGCCGTAGGAGGCGAACAGGGTCGACGAGATCGCCGACGAGGTCTGGATGCCGGCGGAGCCGAGAAAGATCAACCCCGCAGCGGCCAGCACCTGTTTCCGCGCCAACGGTGGCGCCGATACGACCATCAGGTCAATGCTCCGAGAATGACCTGCCGCCGTCGTATCGCGGCGGCGAAGCGGGTACTCGTGCGTCTCATGGGTGCTCCTTTCGGTATGCGGTCTATTCGCCAGATCCGTGGCCGCCATCGAGATGTCGCGATTGCCGACCACTGCCGGGCGCCTCGGGTGCCGGCTCGACTGCCGTGGATGTGTGCGTTGATGCCTGCGGTTGTTTCGACTGCATCGCGAGCACGACGGCCGCGAGGACGGCGAGCCCGGCCCCGGTCCACATCGCCGTGGCCGGATCGTCACCGGCGAGTCCGATCACCAGCGCACTGATGGCGGTGCCGACCATGACGCCGGAGGTGATGACCGCGGTGTGCACGGTCGAGACGAGGTTGCCCGAGCCACCGACCTCCACCACGCGGGTGATCAGAGCCGGATTCATCGTCACCCCAACCAAGCCGATGACCAACACGAACGGCAGCGTGACCGCGGGCAGGTCGTTGAACAGGCCGAGGATCACCAGGGCGATGAACACGAGAGCGTGGCCCAGCCGCAGGACGGCGACGGCGTGCCGGTCGGCGAAGCGGCCGACGATGAGGTTGCCGATGACCGTGCACACCCCGTAGGCCAGCAGGATCAACGTGACAGCCCCGGCAGAAAAACCAGCGTTCTGCTCCAGCAGCGGTGTGAAGTAGGAGAACGCGCCGTAGGTCGCCCCGCTGAGGTCATGGGCAAGGATTCATGTGATCGCCCTGTTCAGCTCGATGCGGTGCGCGTCGGCCGGAGGGCGTCGGCAAGAGTGACGATCCTGCCCGCCTGGTAGCGGGCGAGGCTCAGGACGTCGCCGTTGGGCGGGCCGTCTCCGACGATCGCGCTGACTCCGTAGGGGTTGCCTCCGGCGGCGTGGGAGAGGTCGTAGTCCACGTATCCAGTGGGCACGATGATCGATCCCCAGTGGAACAGCGTGTGGTACATCGCTAGCAGGGTGGCCTCCTGCCCGCCGTGGCGTTCGTCGCTGCTGGTGAACCCGGTCGCGGGCTTGCCCGCGAGGTGCCCGGCGCTCCATGCGCCGCTGGTGGTGTCCATGAACTGCTTCATCTGCGCGGCGGGCTGACCGAACCGCGTCGGCGCTCCGATGACGAGCCCGTCGGCCCATACGAGATCGTCGGGGGTGGCGACCTCGATGTGCTCGGTCGCACGCAGGTGCGCCGACCACTCAGGATTCCGCTCGATCACTGCCGCCGGCGCGAGTTCCGCAACCCGGCGCAGCCGCACCTCAGCACCCGCCTCAGATGCTCCGGTGGCGAATGCCTCGGCGATGGTGTGGTTCGCCCCGGTGGACGAGTAGTAGATGACGGCGATGCGTGCCATGCCTGACCTCCTGCATTAGTAGAACGGGATTGCACTATATCATGCTGTAAAGTGTGGCTGGAGGAGGTGATGGCCGGTGGCAGCCAAGGGCAGACCCAGAGACGAGGCGGCGCGGGAGCGCATCGTTGCTGCGGCCACGGCACTGTTCGTGCGCGACGGGTACGTGGCGACCACGATCGGCGCGATCGCAGAGCAGGCACAGGTGGCGGTCAAAACGATTTACGCCGCCTATGGCAACAAGCTCGGCGTCCTCTCCGCCGCCCACGACCGGGCCGTCCTGGGAGGCAGTGAGCCGATACCGTTGCTCGAACACCCTTGGGTTCGGGCACTTGTCGAGACCGAATCAGCACTGGTGGCCTGGACTGAGGCGGCGAGCAGACTGGCCGAGTCCACTGCACGAGTCGCGCCCGTCCTGACAGTGATCCACCAAGCCGCCGCCGATCCCGGAGTCGCCGATCTCCTGGCCGATCTGCGACGGCAGCGCCACGCGTTCAGCCTCGGCCTCGCCCGCATCCTGCTCGACTTGCCGGGCGCTTCACCCAAGGTCACCGGTCGCGTCGCGGATGTCATCTACGCGACCATGACAGTCGAGTCCTACACGCTGTTCGTCACCGAACGAGGATGGGCGCTCGACCAATGGCGCAACTGGGCGCACGACACCGTCGCGCGAGAAATTGCCGCGGGCCTGTGATCTGAGGTCACCCCCGCTCCGCGGAGAGGAGCCATGCGTGGCGGACTGAGAGCAACAAACGTACGATTCTACGCCGAGTGAAGAACCCCGTCCTCGGCGTAGCCGCGTAGTGCAGCATCTCGGGCGCTCACCTGCTAGGTATGACGGTCTCGATGCGGGTAATGAGCGCCGGCGACGGCTACGAGTACCTGCTGCGCACCGTCGCCGCCGGCGATGGCGACCGGGACCTATCCACTCCGTTGACGAGGTATTACAAGGAGGAGGGAACACCTCCCGGCTTTTGGATGGGGTCGGGCCTGCCATACCTCGGCACAGGTGAGCTCACCGAGGGCGGGCAGGTCTCCGAGGCGCAGCTCCAGCTGCTGGTCGGGATGGGCCGTGACCCGATCACGGGTGAGCCGCTGGGTGAGGCGTACCGGCAGTACGCGAGCGTGCAGGAGCGCGTCGACCGTCGGGTCGCCGACCTCGACCCGGTGCTGGGGCCGGTGTCGCGTGCGGAGCAGGTCGCGGCGATCGAGTCGGAGGAATCCGAGCGTGGCACCCGTCGCGCGGTCGCGGGCTACGATCTGACGTTCTCGGTGCCGAAGTCTCTGTCGGCGTGGTGGGGTGTCGCGGATGCGGGCACGCAATCGCTGATTGCGGATGCGCAGCATCAGGCGGTCGCGGAGGTGGTTGCGTTCCTCGAACGCGAGGTTGCGACCACCCGCGTCGGCGCCGCCAGCCCCGAAGGCGCGGTCGCGCATGTCGATGTCGCCGGCGTCCTGGCGACCGCGTTCGACCACTACGACTCGCGCAGTGGCGATCCGCAGTTGCACACCCACGTCGTGGTCAGCAACAAGGTGCTGACGGTGCAGGACCAGAAGTGGCGGACCCTGGCGGGACGGCCCGTGCACGCCTCGATCGTTGCGCTGTCAGAGCTGTACAACGCGACTCTCGCGGACCGCATCACCGGGGTGTTCGGGATCGAATGGGAGGCCAGGGAGCGGGGCCGGGATCGGAACCCGGCGTGGGAACTCGCCCCGGTGCCCGACGAGCTGATCTCGGAGTTCTCGTCGCGGTCGCGGCAGATCGAGGAGGAGAAGACCCGCCTGATCGACGCCTACCGTGAGAAGCATGGCCGTGAGCCGTCGGCGACGACCGTGCTCAAGCTCCGCGCCCAGGCGACCCTGGCGACCCGTCCGGAGAAGCGGGTGCAGTCGCTCGCTGCCCTCACTGCCAACTGGCGCCACCGCGCCGGTGAGGTTCTGGGCGAGGACGCGACCGGCTGGGCGCGCACCCTCACCACCGCGGCCGGGGAGCAGACGGCCTTGCTGCGGGCCGATGATGTGCCCTTGGATACCATCACCGACCTCGGCCGGTCCGTCGTGGCGGCGGTGGGTGAGAAGCGGTCGACGTGGCGGCGCTGGAACCTGCACGCCGAGGCGAGCCGGCAGCTCATGGAGGTGCGGTTCGCGTCGGCGGAGGATCGGGAGGCGGTCACCGGGATGGTCACCGACGCTGCCGAGCAGGCGTCGCTGCGGTTGACGCCGCCGGAGCTGGCGTCGAGCCCGCTGCTGTTCCGCCGCCCCGATGGATCGAGCCGCTTCCGCCACCCCGGCGCGGTGCTGTATTCGACCGAAGAGCTGCTGGCGGCGGAAGACCGGCTCATCGACCGTTCCCACGCGACGACCGGGCCGACCGTGGAGCTGGCCACCGTCGAGCGGATCACCAGCAAACCGGATGCGGAGGGCCGCCGGCTCGGCCCCGATCAGGCCGATGCCCTTCAGCGGATCGCCGTGTCGGGCCGGGTCGTGGACGTGCTCGTCGGGCCGGCAGGTGCGGGGAAGACGACGGCGATGAGGGCGTTGAAGCGGGCCTGGGAGAAGCAGCACGGCGTAGGCAGCGTGGTGGGATTGGCGCCGTCGGAGAATGCGGCGCAGGTGCTCGGCGAGGAGCTGGGGATCGAGACGGAGAACACGGCCCGCTGGTGGCAGATGCACCTCCTGCACGGGAGCACGTTCGAGAAGGATCAGCTCGTGATCCTCGATGAGGCCTCGCTGGCCGGCACCGGCTCGCTCGATCGCATCACCGGCCTCGCCGAGCAAGCCGGCGCGAAAGTGCTGCTCGTGGGCGACTGGTCGCAACTCCAAGCCGTGGATGCGGGCGGGGCGTTCGGGATGCTCGTCCACGACCGCGACGACGCCCCCGAACTGATCGATGTGCACCGGTTCACGCAGGCGTGGGAGAAGGCCAACTCGCTGGCCCTGCGGCACGGGCGCACCCCGGCGATCGACACGCTCATCGAGCACGACAGGGTGCGCGGCGGGGAACAGTACGCGATGGTCGATGCCGCCTACACCGCCTGGCGGGCCGACGTGCAAGCGGGGTGGGCGTCGATCCTCGTCGCCGAAACCCGCGAGACCGTCACCCAGCTCAACGAGCGGGCCCGCGCCGACCTCATCCTCGACCGCACGATCACCCCCAGCCGAGAAGTCACCCTGCACGACGGCACCCAGGCGTGCAAGGGTGACCGGGTCATCACAAGGGAGAACGACCGGCGGCTGCGGTCGAAGAACGGCAAGAACTGGGTGCGCAACGGCGACCGCTGGACCATCACCGCCGTTTCCAGCGATGGGTCGATCACCGTCCGCCCCGCCGGACGACGCTTCGGCGGCTCACTGGTGCTCCCCGCCGCCTACGTCGCCGAACAGGTCGAGCTCGGGTATGCGATCACCGGGCACCGCGCCCAGGGCGTCACGGTCGACACCGCGCACACGGTCGTGACGGCGACGACGACGCGGGAGAACTTCTACGTCGCGATGACCCGCGGCCGGCACGGGAACTATGCCTACGTCGCCACCGACACCACAGACGACGCGCATGTCGCCCCGCACCCCTCCGACAACCCCGACGCCACCGCCCGGTCCGTCCTGTACGGGGTGCTCCAGCACGTCGGCGCCGAGCTGTCCGCGCAGGAGACCGTCACCGCCGAGCAGGAGCGCTGGGGGTCCATCGCTCAGTTGGTGGCGGAGTACGAGACCATCGCCCAAGCCGGCCAGCACGACCGCTGGGCCACCCTCCTCGAAACCTCCGGCCTCACCGAGGGGCAGGTCGATCTCGTGCTCGGCTCCGACGCCTACGGTGCCCTGTCCGCGGAGCTGCGCCGCGCCGAGGCCAACCATCACGACCTCGATGAGTTGTTCCCGCGGCTCGTGGCGGCGCGGGACTTCGCCGATGCCGACGACATCGCCTCGGTCCTGCACCACCGCCTTGCCCGCGCTACCGCCCGCCCCGCCGGGTCCGGACGCACCCGCCGGTCACCGCGGCTGATCGCCGGGCTCATCCCGTATGCCTCCGGCGTCACCGACCCCGAGATGCACCACGCCCTCACCGAACGCGAAGAGCTCATCGAGCACCGCGCATCCGCGGTCCTCGACCGCGACCTGAACGAGGGAGAACCATGGACGGCCGCGCTCGGAACCAAGCCAGCAGACGCACGCACGGCGCAGCGATGGCGGCAAGCAGGCCGGGTCGTCGCCGCCTATCGCGACCGGTACCAGATCACCGACGACACCCCGCTCGGCCCAGGGCCCGGGTCGGATGCGCAGAAACTCGACGCCGCCCGCGCCACCGCCGCGCTCACCCGGGCCCAGCAGCTCAGCCGCCACACCCCGAACACCGAGCAGCCGGACCTCACCATGGAGGCCCGGCAGGGCCGCACGCTCTGACCCGCGGATCAGAGGGAGCGGCCGGGCCGGTACTGATCGACGGCATCGAGATCGCGACCGGCGCTCAGCCCCGTGGTTCGTGCCGGGGCCTGGCGTCGTCGGTCGCTGGTGAGGGTGGCGAGGTCGTGGTGGCCGGTCACGAGGGTGGCGGTGCCCTCGCTCAGCAGCAGATGCGTGCCGGTGCTCGCCGCGGACGTGACCGGCCCGGGCACCGCCCCAACCCCACGACCGAGGGTATGCGCTTCGCGGGCGACGTGCAGGGAGCCGGAGCGTGCCCCGGCTTCCACGATCACCGTCGCCGAGGACAGTGCCGCCAGGAGCCGGCCGCGGGCCATGAACCGGTGCCGGGTCGGCGCCGACCCGGGCGGCATCTCACTCATCAGCAACCCCACGTCACCCACCCGTTCGAGCATGTCGCGATGCCCCGCCGGGTAGAGCCGGTCCGGCCCGCCGGCCATCACCGCGATCGTCTGCCCACCGCTACTCAGCGCAGCGCGGTGCGCGGCACCGTCGATGCCGTAGGCACCGCCGGAGACCACGATCTGCTCCGCGTTCGACGCATCGTGGGCGAACTCGCCGGCGACGTGATCGCCGTAACCAGTCGAGGCTCGTGAACCGGTGATCGTCACCCGCGTCTCCTGCCCGCTTGCGAGGAACGAGGTCGCCCCCTTCGCCCACAGCACATACGGGGCACGATCGCCCAGCGCGTCCACCGAGACCGGCCAATGCGCATCGCCAGGGATCAGCGGCGCATACGACCCGTGCAGCAGCCCCGCCAGATCATCGCCGAGGCCGCCCCGGGAAGCGAACTGCTCCGCGGTGTGGTGCAGGATCGACGCTTCCTCAACCCGGACGCCGGGCATCGGCCCGCCCGTGTCGAGGAGCCGGAGGGTCTCGACGGCGCCTTCGCGGCGCAGCAGGCGACCGACGGTGCGGTCGGCGGGCTCGATCATCATCGAGAGCATCACGCGGGCCATCCGCTCATCGGAGGCATAGTCAGCCAGAGCAACCATGACCGGGTCCTTCCACTCACCAGGCACTACCAGCGCAGGTGCACCCGGCACCGCGACGAGACCTTCCCCTTCGCCCGGCCCCGGCGTAAACTAGGAGGTGAAGCGCAGGCATTCCATTTGTAGGGTCCTTCGGGATCGCCCCTTCCGGGGCCACCACCAACACGCCGCTTCTCGATCATTCGAACCGTGTTGAATGGAGGCCCACGATGTTCCTCAGCGACCGCGTCCGACGCCGCTGGCGCCGGAGCGAGAGCACCGCCCGGAACCTGGAACCGGCCCTCCGGCTCTTCCCGACGAACCGCGTCCGCGATGCCGTCTACACCCGCCGTGGACTCAAATGGGGCGTTCCCGCGATGCTGCTCGCCGCCCCCTACATCGCCGCCGCCAAACTCCTGACCGACCACATCGAGCAGGGCGGCCCCGGCTGGCTCCACCTGGTCGTCTTGCTGTGCGCATGGAACGCGCTCAAGATGCTCTGGCTCGGCCCGATGAGCCTCATCGCCCTCGCCCGCGTCCGCCACCGCGAGCACGTCCAGCGTCGCACCGCCCGCCGCGAAGCCGAGTCGCGAGGTACGCCGGATGAGGTTCTGGTCACGGCCGGAGGTGGGTCATGAAGGCTGTCATCTACCGGTACAGCGCGGCAGAGAACCCGACCTGGCTGGACCAGCAAGAAGCCGACTGCCGCCGCTACGCCGACGAACTCGGCATGACCGTCACCGAGGTCTTCACCGACGTCGGGCGCAGTCGTTACGGTCTGCAAGGCGTCCTCGATGCCGTCGAGCGGGAGGACGTGACCGGGCTCATCGTCACCGACCTCGCTCGGCTCGGCTCCAAGTACGCCGATCACGTCGCCGTCGTCCAGCAGCTCCACGACGCCGGAGTCGACATCCACGTCACCAAAGACCGCACGACAAGCTCCGTCGAGGAGGACCTGATCGCCGTCAGGCAGGCACACCTCGATGCTCAGGCCCGGCGGCCGTTCCCCTCCGGTGGCAACGGCTCCACGGACTGACCCGCTACGGCCGCCGAGGGCTCCCTGCGTGTCGGCCCCGAATGCGAGGGCAAACATGAGATCCTGAACGGAAAACTTGGGCCGTCGGATGCTTGTGCGCGCTGCGCGCACCGCCCCGACGGCGGACGAGCTCGCGGCAGGTCTCACAGAACCGCCTTCGCAGCTGAACGTGAGGAGGCGTGATGTCCACGATCGAGGACCTTCGCGGTCGCCTCTGGTCCGATGAGCCGTCGAAAGTGGACTTCCTCGCGGCGCGGGCCATCGCGGAAACAGTCTCCGACGCCGTGCTCGATGACGCGCTCGATCCGCTGGCGATCGGACTGTCCGGCCCGTGGGGCAGCGGCAAGACCACCGTCCTTGAACTCATCAAGGCCGATCTTGACTCCCGCAGCGACCCCGAGAACGCCAAGATCATCACCGTCCGCACCGACCCCTGGCGTTACGACCCTGCCGTGGGCGCGAAGGAAAGCCTGATCGGTGAGGTCCTCGACGCCATCGCGGCCGAACTCACCGAACGCCTCAAGGACGTCGAGGAGTCCAAGGGCGAGAAGATCAAGAAGCTCCTGAAGAGGCTCTCTGATCGGGTCGACTGGGCCAAGGCGGTCAAGCTCGCCGCCAAGTCGTCGCTCACCCTGCAGATCCCCGGTGTCAGCGACGTGCTGAATCTCATCCGCGAACCGGCGTCCGAGGGGACTGACGCCGGCGACCAGCCGCGGGGCCTGGCCGGTTTCAAGGCCGAGTTCGCTGAGCTGTTGGGGGCCGAGGAGATGGCTCACGTACGCCGGGTGGCGGTGCTGGTCGACGACCTCGACCGGTGCCTGGTGGATACCGTCGTGGAGACCCTGGAAGCGATCCGTCTCTTCCTGAGCGTTGAGGGCATGGCGTTCGTCATCGCGGCAGACGAGGACCGGGTCGCCGATGCGATCCGCACCCGCCTGCCAGATTCGAGCATGCCCACGGAACGTCCAGAGGACGAAGACGCTCTCCCGGCGGAACCCCCGTCCAAGCTCTATCTGCACAAGATCGTCCAGACCACCGTCCCACTGCCAGCTCTGGGTGCCTTCGACACCGAGTCGTATGTGCTCTTGCTGCAGCTGCAGAATCGCGTTGACCAGCGTCTCACCGATGAGCAACTGGAAAAGGTCATCACCGAATGCCACCGGCTCCGCATGGCCGGCGCTCTCGACGACCTCCAGGCGCCTGACGACCTCGACGTCCAGCGAGAGCTGTCTTTCGCGCGTCGGCTCACCACGATCCTCTACGAGAAACTCCGGGGCAACCCGCGGCGCATCAAGCGATTCCTCAACGACCTGAACATCCGTCGATCCATCGCTGCGCGGCGGGGCATCGAGCTCGACTTCGACGTCGTCGCCAAGCTCATGGTTCTCGAAGTCCTCCTGCCGGATCAGTTCCAGTCCGTGCTGTCATGGTTGCGAACCGGTGAGCTTCGAGATCGACTGGAGTCGCTGGAAGCGCAAGCCAACCGGCCGAAAGAACCTCCCGTCCCCGCTCCGCCAACTGACCTCGCCGACCACGCACCGGATGAACCCGCCGAGATGGCTGCGGACGTGACCGGAGCGGAACCGGACGACACCGCGGAGGATGCGCGACCATCCGAAGCGGAAGACGCGCCGACCCAAGCAGCGTCAGCAGCCGCGGTCGCCCCGCACTTCGCCGAGGACATGATTCGGTGGGCCAAGCTCCCACCGGATCTTCATGACCTCGACCTGAGCCCGTACCTGCACCTGGCGGCATCCTTCCGCGGCGACCTCCTGGTCAGCGCCGAGCTTCCCCAACATCTCCGCGATCTGGCCGCGCAGCTGGCCTCGACCCGCACGGTGGACAGGCGGCAGCTCACCGACGAGAGCCTGCGAGCGCTCACGACCGACGATGTCGATCAGCTGCTGCGGCACCTGGGGCTGCGCGCACGAGACCGTGTCCAGGAGCAGCGCGGCGCGGTCTCCGGAATCGTCAGACTCGCCACCGCACATGTCGCAGTGCAACCGGCCGCGCTTGACGCGTTCCGCCGGCTCCCGGCCTCCGATCTGCAGCCCGGCACCGCCGTCATCCTCGCCGGGGTCGAGATCCCCGGGATGAAGGACGTCATCAACGCGTTGGCCGCGCAGCTCCCAGACGGCAACATCAAGAAGGCGCTCACCACGCCGCCACCGAAGGGCGGTAAGCGCTGATGGGAACAAAAGGCTCCTACTCCGGCAGCGCCGCCGGTGGTGACCTGCGCGACGGACTCGACGACTGGCTGGCCAACCTCCCCGGGGCTGACGGCCAGGTCCCGCCGCCCTCAGGCAGCCAGCCCTCGCTTCTCTCCCCGCTGAAGCAGTCCCCGAACTCACCAGCCGGCAGGGTGCTGCCCACGGCCGCGCTCTTCCGTTCCTCCCGCGGCGGAGGGGGAAGGGGCGGGGGTGGTGGCCGCCGGAGCGGCGAGAGCCTCACGCGATCGACGGCAGCCTCCGCGCGTTCCGCCGGCCGTGGGGCCGCAGCGGCATACGCGTACCGCAGTGGCGACGCGCAGACTCTCCGCGATCTCGGCCTGGACTACGACGCACTGCGAGCCAACCCGAACATCTTTGACGTCGCCCACCAGATCGCACAGAAAGTCTGTGAGGATCTCCCCGCGGGAACGATCGAAACTGCGGAGCAGATGGAGGTCGTCGGCAGGCTCGCCGAATGGCTCGTCGAGAGCGACAGCACGGGAACGGACGTGTCGCTCGGGCAGATCGCCGAGGAAGCGGTCGCCCTGATCCTGGCCGAGGCATACCTCGTGGAGACCGCATCCAGTCTGAACACTAAGGACATGTCAGGGGCCGAACGCGCGGCGTTCGAGGACGGGATTCGTCAGGCCGCGGAAGAGCTTGCCGCGCACGCGGACCTCTCGCCCAGCGGGCCCAGCGCCGAGGAGTTCACGCGCGCGATCGAAGACGGACTGGAATATCTCAGAACCATCCATGAGGCGGATTGAGATGGCGCAGTTCGACCTTCGTTTCCAAGTCCCATCGGCGCTCACTCCCGAGTCCGCCGATCGCACGTTCTACTGGCCCACCGCTGGGGCCGGCACCTTCAACACCTCCCTGGGGCCCCGGCTGGGCAAGCTCGGCCCGGTGCGACGCGAGAACATCGAACTGTTCCGCCTCGCCGCGATGGTCTACGCCGCAGACCGCTCCGTCCCGCGACGGGCCGGCCGCGTCAACTGGACCCAACGCCACATTGCCCTGAGCGTCCCCGTCCACGACACGGCACCCTGGAACGCCATCACGGACCAGCTGCAGCAGCTCCTCGACTTCTTGTCGGGTGACCGATGGAGGCTCACCTTCCGTGCAGCACGCATCCCTCGTGAGGACATCGCGCCCAACGGGTATCCCGACGTGCAGCGGGTGGTGCTCATGAGCGGCGGCGCCGACTCCGCCACCGGTGCATTCCTCGCGCGCACCCGGCCCGAACCGCATCTGCTTGTCTCTCACGTCGGGGCGACATCGATCTCACCCATTCAGCAGGACGTCGCCGAACGCATCCGAGACCTCTGCCCCGAGGGCAGCACGCAGCAGCACGCGCAGATCCGCTTCACCCGACGCCAGACACAACCCGGAGGACACCGGTTCAAGAATGAGAACACCACGCGAACCCGATCGTTCCTGTTCCTCGCGCTCGGCCTCGCCCTCGCCTCGGTCAACGAGGTGGAGCTCTGGATCCCCGAGAACGGGTTCGCGTCACTGAACCCACCCCTGGGCCCTGACCAGCTCGGCAGTCTCTCCACCCGCACCACCCACCCGTGGTTCCTCACCGAACTGTCCAGACTCGTCTCCGCCGCTGGCGCATGGGGGACCCTGTCCAATCCATTCGCGGCGCAGACGAAGGGCGAGATGTTCCGGTGGCTGGCGGACCAGGTCGGCGATGGCCCGGCCTCGGACCTGCTCAGCGCCACCAACTCGTGCGCGTTCACCAACCGACGATGGCTCGGCGTGACAGCGACCGATCATTGCGGAACGTGCTTCGGGTGCCTGGTGCGCCGGGCATCGTTTGCGGCCGCGGAACTCACCGACCGAAGCACCTATGTGATCGACGCCCCTCCCAGCGAGGCCGCGAGATCTCAGCTCGAAAAGGCGTCGATCCTTCCCAGCATCCGCGGATTCGTGGCCCGCGGAATCCGGGTCAGCGACATCGCAGCGATGCGCCTGCCTGACGGGTACTCCGCATCCGACGCCCGTGACCTCTGCGTCCGCGGCGCACGCGAGCTGGAAACGCTGACATGACCAACTTCCCGGCCGTTGACCTCCACGCCCACATCGACCCGACGATCACCCCTCGGGACCTGCTGAACCTCCGAGCCGTGATCTTCGCGGCAAGCCGAAGCCTCGCCGAGTCGCGTCTCGCCCTCGATCGCCAGCACCACGACCTGCTCGCGATCTGGGGTGTCGGCGTTCACCCAGGAGTGAAGACCGCACTCGACGGCTACGACCCCGAGGAGTTCGAGCGTCTGATCGCCCGCACCCCCTACGTCGGCGAAATCGGACTCGACGCAAAAGTCCCATCCCGCCTCGCCAAACAGCACGAGGTGTTGGCCTCGCTGCTCACGCAACTCCAAGCGAAGCCCCGACTCACGTCGATCCACAGCTACCGGGCAACCAACGAAGTCGTGGAGCATCTCGAACGCACCCCGATCACGGGCGCGATCCTGCACTGGTGGCTCGGCGATCGATCCACCACAAGGCGCGCGGTTGAACTCGGAGCCTACTTCTCGATCAACACCGCCACCCTGCGCCGAAGCGACGCCATCGACCTCATCCCCACGGACCGTCTCCTCCTAGAAACAGACCATCCCGATGGGAACCGCAGCGGAGCCCGCCCGCATCAACCTGGCAACGTCAGCGACGTCGAAGCAGCTCTCGCCAAGCAGCGCGGAGTCACCACCGCTCAGATCCGAGCCCACGCCTGGCGCAACCTCGCCACGCTTGTGAACACCACTGGGACGAAGCCTCTGCTGCCACCCCGAGTCGCAGCAATCCTCGGGGCTATCGAGTAACACCCCCGACAGGGGCGCCGATACTCACCGCACTCGCCCATGCGTGTCCCGAAGCTTCACACCCGCAGCGAGGAGCGCGACACGCACGGAACTGGGGTTGAATCCAAGGCGCGCGCCCACGCTCGCCAACGACTCACCCTGTTCGTAACGGCGGCACATCTCAAGCACCAGCGCAGGAGAGGGCTTCTCTCGACGGAGCCGGACCCCTCGCTCGCGCAAATGGCTTGAGAGGCGTTCACGACTCACCCCCAGATCCGTCGCGATGGTCCGCAGGATCTCCCCACCCCGATACCTCCGCTCGGCCTCAAGCAGCATCGTTTCCGTCAAGCGCGTCACCGGGCGCGGCAGCTGCTCCTCCTGGCGAACCAACGAGTCCCGACGTCGAATCGCGTGATGCGACGACACGGCCCGCGTCAGCGCCGGGGCAAGGTTCTTTCGTTGTGGCTGGGGCTGGGGCTGGTGGTCAGGATGGTCTGGATCGCTTCGGCTGGCTGGAGGGTGGCCTCGTCATCGTCATTGTCCTCATCATCGATGACCGCCGTCTCGACGGTCGCCCGGTTCGGCATCAGACAGCGAATTCCCGATTCAGAACGGATTGATCCCATTCGACTACGAGGTGCGAGAGTTCCTGCGCCTCTTCGTATGGGAGCAGATGCCCTCGATCTGGGAAGATGTGGAAAGTTCCGGCCCGGATGCCGGTCGCCACGGCCGTGCATGCGGACGGTGGACTCAGCGGGTCGCGTTCCGCGCCGAGGAGCAGCGTGGGCGAGGTGAAGTGCGCTGCGAAATCCGCCACGGTGGTCGATGTTGACGCGATGAAGCCTTCGAGCACGACGTCGCGGGATGCGAATGCTCCTGCCTGCCGCAAGTGCTCGTCGCGTATCCATCTGCGGAGCGTGCGGTCCTGCGTGCTGGTCATCAGGCTGCCGCCGATTCCGGCGATGAGCTTGCTCGCAAGGAGACGGCGTCCGAGTTCTGGCGGGAGGTGTCGGGCAAGCGCGTAGTAGCTCCTCGCGGCCGCAGTCGCGATCCGTCTCGGTCCGGTGAGCGGCGGTTCGAGGATCGGGTTGATGAGCACTGTCCCATCGGGCGTGGTGCCCTGCGCGACAGCCGCACTGACGATGACGCTGCCGAAGGAGTGCCCGAGCAGCAGCTTCGTTTGCGGGAGCCGCTCTGCGAGCTCGCCCAGCCACGCGCCGTAGCCGACAGCATCGTGGGTTCCTTGAAGTGGGCTGGAGGCTCCTGCACCGGGAAGGTCAGGGACAAGCACGCGATAGCCGTGCGAGGCTAGGGCGATCGCGAGGGGTTCCAGCCCGTAGTGGGTGCCGCGGAAGCCGTGCACCGCAAGCACGGCCGGTCCGTCCTCTGGCCCGTAGGTGTAGACCGTGGTCCGTGAGCCGCCTGCCTCAATGGGCAATGCGTCACTCTGCTCAAGCTGCATACTGCACGCCTCCGATTCGCTCGGCGTGATTCCGCTGCGCGTGAACCGCTTGCGCTTCGCGGTACAGCTCTTCGGCCTGAGCGGTGAGGCGACTCTGCGTGAACTTCTCTGAGGGCCTGTGGTGGGTTCCGTGCGGATACTCGTGCTGGACGAAGTGGCGGATGGTCTCAGCGAACGCGTCGATCGAATCATCCGCGGCGGTGTGGCGGAACTCGGCGGGAAGATCGTGGGCGATGCTCCGGTCGCGCAGGATCACCGGGGTGCCGACGGAGACGGCCTCGTAGACGGTCAGGCCCTGGGTCTCGTATCCGACGGAGCTCTGCACGACGGCATCCGCATTCCGCATCGCCCACAGCACGCTCTGGTGGGCCACGGCTCCGAAGAACGTGACACAGTGGGAGATCTCGAGTTCCACCGTCTTCCGGCGGGCGCGGGCGAGATCACTCCCGGCGCCGTACACGTGAATGTCGGCATCGACGCCGGAGCGGGCGAAGGCCTCGAAGAAGTCGCCGATGCGCTTCTCCTGGCTGACTCGTCCGGGCCACAGCAGCACGGGACGGCTTCGAGGCGCGCGCGGTGTCTGGCGCACGATGCCGAGCAGCGCGTCGTCGACACCGGTCGGGAGGACATGGATCTCCGCATCGATGCCATACCCGTGCAGGCGCTGAGCGAAGTGGGTGCTGGGCGCGACGATCACGTCGGCGCGATCGGCGAAGGCGCGCGTGTAGTCGGCGATGCTGCGCACGTCCGCAACGTCGAGGAATCGCCGTTGCGCGAGGTACAGCAGTCGGAACACTGTGCGCGGGAAGGGGAGGATCGCGGGGAGCCCGACTTCGATGTTCGTGTGCATGGTATGCACGAGCGGCAGGCGATGTCGCGCTGCGAACCGGTAGCCGTTCCACGCTCCCCACACGTCGCCCTGCACGTGCACGCAATCGACGGGCGGCTTCTGCGCGAAGGCGAGATCAATCGCGTCGTCGAACCTGTTGCCCGCGAGGCTGAACGAGTGCTCGCCGACCTGGATGGCCCCGATCGAGACGTCGTCGGGGTGCGAGTACTTCGGCGACGGAGTGCGCTTGGACTTTGGCGCGCACACGGTGACCCTGTGTCCGAGTCGTTCGAGGTGCTGGCGCTGCAGCCCGAGCGAGACCTGCAGACCGCCGAGGGTTGCTGGGTGTTGGTCGCTGAAGAAGGCGATATGCATGACGGTTCCTAACTGTGCGAAAGATGACCGGCAGGGATCGGGGACGCCTGCGCGTGCTCGGAGGTGCGGTGCAGGCGGCTGACCCCGGCGACTCCAATGCAGGCGAGCGCGCCGCAGAGGATCAGCCCGAGGGCGGGCAGTAGGGTGAGTGCCGCTTCGCCGAGCACGGTGATGCCGACGACGGCTGCGGTGAGCGGGTCGACGATGGTGAGCGCTGCGACGACGACCGGCACCGGGAAGAAGCGGTGCGAGCGCTGCAGCAGCACGTTCGCGACAATTCCTCCCACCGCTACCACGCCGAGTCCGAGCAGGATGTCGGGGGCTGTCAGGACGGGGATGAATCCGTCTCTGAGGACGAGGGTCACGATCGTCTTCAAGACGGTCGTGATGCTGCCGAACACCATCGCTCCGATCACGAGCCCGGACAGGCGCGCTCCCGGATGCGAGGCCGTCCGCCCGAGGATCGCGGCGATGACCCCGAAGACGGTGAGCGCCAGGAGGATCACCGCCGCCACGAGGAATTGCGTGTGCGGGTCGAGAGACGGGGTTCCGGTGGCAGGGTGGGTTCCCAGGATCGCGATGAATCCGAGGATGCCGATGATGCACAGCACCACGGAGGCAACGCCCGCGCGGGTCATCGCGACCCTGCCCGCGACGCCGCCGAATGCCGCCGAGGCGGCGAGGGCGACGACGCTCATCGACTGCACGGCGCTGACCGGAGCCAGCGCGAGCGCGATAAAGTTCGTCGACACAGCGACCCCCAGCAGGAGGAGTCCGAGCAGCCACCGCGGTGAGATGAGGAACGTGCGCCACCGGCCGCCTGCCTGATAGACAGCCCGCGACTGCAGCTCGGACCCGCTCGCGAGCAGCACTGCGCCGCCGAATGCGACGGCGAGCCCGAGGAAGAACGTCGGGGTCACGTCACTCGCCCCGTTCCGGGGCTTCGAGCACGCGCCCCAGCACAGGCCTGGTGACGGCGACCCCTGCGCGGATCAGCAGCAGGCCGAGCAGCAGAACGACGACGATCGCCGCGGTGAACAGCGGTGCGACCATGATCGCGATGGCGACGATGAAGGAGGTGACCGCGACCGACGCGATGGCGGCGCCGATTACGGCGGTGTTCGCCGGGGTGGTCACACGAAGCCGGCGCATCCGGTTGACGTCTGCCCGTGGCATCCCGATCCTGTCGAGTGCGACGTACAGCTCGCGATTCTCCAGGATGCCTGCGGTCTGAGTGATGGCCACCTGGCAGGCGACGACGATGAAGGAGACGGCGACGAGTGCGAGCAGCATCGTGCGGGCGTCGGAAAACATGAGCAGCTGGTCGCGCGTCATCACCTCACGGCTCGCGCTGCGGCTGATCGTGTCGAGATACCCCAGGAGGGAGGCGGCGGGGATAAGGATGAAGGTCGCCAGTGCCAGCGTGGAGACGCTGCGCCACGCGGCACGCGGGTCGTCCTGGATGCCGCGCGCGGCAACCAACCGTGCCGGATCAGACGTGCGTGCTGCGACCCGTCGTGAGATCAGGGCGACGGCGAACGGGCCGACCACGCCGAGCACGGCCATCACCGCGAGTACGACCGCAGTGAGCGCGCCGAGCATCACGATCACGCCCCAACTCGGGGACATCATCTGTGTCACGAGCACCGCCAGCCCGACCACGACGAGTGCGATCACGACACGGAACCAGCTCATCTTCGGGGCGTCCTGCCGGGTGCGCACCCCGAGCGGGGAGAGCACGACGCGGCGCAGCCCGAGCAGCGCGCTCAGGGCGGCGATGATCACCAGGGCGGGCGGGATCGCCACCATCAGCCACCAGGGCAGCCACAGTTCTGATGCCTGGAGCGGTTCGCCGTGGATGGACAGCAGGGAGAGCGCGTAGGGAAGCCCGGCGGAGCACGCGGTGCCGGCCAGCACACCGATCGCGGCGACGACGGTGACCTCGGCGACCGCGATCCGGCGCACCCGGCGGGCTGTGACGCCTAGCAGGCGGAGGGTCGCGAGCCGGTCATCGCGGCTGCGGGCGGCGAGCCTCGCGGTCGCGGTGCCGAGGGTGATGAGCGGCACCAGGAGCAACGCCACAAGGCCGAACGCGAGGACCTGGTAGCCGATCTCCTCGGTGGGCGCGTTCCAGAACGCGAACGCGAGCATGGCGACGGCGAAGGCCAGCACGGCGGTGACGCCGGAGGCGATGACCTGGAGCCCGGTGATCGTCGCCGAACCTCGGGTCGGACGGATGAGCAGGAGGACGGCGTGCGGGTTCATGCGTCCGCCTCGATGCGTCCGTCGCGCAGACGGATGATCCGGTCGCAGCGGGACGCGACGTGTGCATCGTGCGTGACGATCAGCACGGCACGGTCCACTCCGCGGCCCGCATGGAGCAGCGCATCGAGCACCTCGTCTGCAGTGTGTGAATCGAGGGCACCGGTTGGTTCATCGGCGAAGATCAGGCTCGGGCCGGTGATGAGCGCGCGGGCGATCGCGACGCGTTGCGCCTGCCCGCCGGAGAGCTGCCCGATGCGGCGATCGTCGAGGCCGGCGAGCCCCAGGCGCGTCAGCTCCGCATCCGCTCGTTTCGCCGCTTCGGAACGCGGCGTGCCCGTGAGCAGCAGCGGAAGTGCGACGTTCTCCGCCGCGGTGAGCTCGGGCAAAAGCATGCCTTGCTGGAACACGAACCCGAAGCGCCTCAACCGGAACGACGACCGCGCATCCTCCGAAAGTGCCGCGAGGTCGTCGTATCCGCTGCCATCAGGACGGTTCAGAATCACCGTGCCGGCATCGGCGGGGAGAATCCCGGCGAGCACGTGCAGGAGTGTGGACTTCCCTGATCCGCTTGGCCCCATAATCGCGACAGACTCGCCGGCAATGACCGTGACATCCGCATCGAGCAGTGCCTGGGTCTGCCCGAATGATTTGCTTGCTCCCTCAGCCTGGAGCAGCCAGCGTGAAGCGATGTGCGCGCCTTGGGGGTCGCGACGGATGTCGGTGTTCATCGTGGTGTCTCTCCAGCGTTCGTGGTGGTTTCAGCGGCGCTATTCACGCTAGAAATCAGCACCCATGGGTCGATACCAACCAGGGGTCGAACTCTGGTGCCACGGCGCCGACCAACGTTCCACCCGTGGTTGGTGGTCGCGGCCGCGACGCCCCGATACCGTCAAAGTGCAGGCATCACCGAGAGCCGCGTCTGGTAGATGCTCGGGGAACTACGAGACGATGGAGAAACGAGGAGGGATGATGACAGCCGACGCCGCGGTATCAGATGAGCCGGTTCTCCGACGCGCCCGCATCGTGCAGTGGTTCATCGATCGTCCGCGAATCGCTGACCTTCTCGTGATCCTCGCGTGCACCATCCCCACCGTGGTGGCCCTGACCATCGCCCCACCGCACCACACCTGGCTCGGTTACGTGTGCGCAGCGGGGATCGCGGTCGCGTTCTGGTGGCGTCGCAGTCACCCACTCGTGGTGCTGCTCGTCGTGGTCGCGCTCGCGACGCTGAATCCGATATCCGCGAACGGCATGACGACGGCCTTCTTCGAGAGCTTCTTCGCCCTGTATGCACTCGCCAGGTACTCGCGCCTCCCGAAGACGATCATCGGCTACCTGCTAGGCGAAGGCACGATCTTCGCGACTGCCGGGCTCACGATGCTGATGGGGTTCCGGGAGGACTGGCCTATCGTCCTCCTCCAACCGGCTTCCCTCGTCGCACTCGCGCTGGGTTTCGCAGCACGGGCGAGCACGTCCCGTCGCCGCGCGATCGAAGAACTCGTCACGCTCCGCGAGGACCGCGCGGCCGCCGCCGAGCGCGCCCGTATCACCGCGGAGATGCATGATGTCGTCGCGCACTCGGTCACCGTGATGGTCGCCCTCGCCGGAGGCGCCGCCGCCGGGTGGGAGAAGCATCCCGAACGCGCACGCAACGCGCTGGACCAACTCGGCGACGTCGGCGCACACACCCTCGAAGAAATGCAACGCATCCTCCGAGTCCTCCGAGAGAACGACGCCGACCTGGACCGGAACCTTGAATCCTCCGGCCACAACCTGCCATCCCTCGAAGAACTCATCGGCGTTTTCAAGACAGCCGGCCTACCGGTCGCTCTGATCATCGAAGGCGAAGGCCCCCCTCACGACGATGCCCTCGCCGACCCGGCGCTGCAAACGACCGTGTATCGGATCGTCCAGGAGGCGCTCACTAATGCTCTTCGCCATGCGACCGACGCCACGTACGTGGAGGTGCGCATCACCCCCGATAGTGGGCGGGTCGTGGTGTCTGTGACCGACAACGGGCACGGCGCGAAACCAGGACCGAGTGTCGGAGCAGGAGTTGGTCTCCGAGCCATGCGTGAGCGGGCGAGCGCGTTCGGCGGAGAGTTCTCCGCTGGCCCGATCCCCAGCCGCGAAGATGCTCCCGGCCCCGGGTGGCGCACCCGCGTGTCGATCCCGGTGCGAAAGCGAGCAGCATGACTGACCCGGTCCCCGAGAAGATTCGCGTCGTCGTCGTCGATGACCAGCCGCTCGAACGTGCGGGGAACGCCCTCATCCTGGACTCGGACGATGAGATCGAAGTCATCGAAGAAGCAGGCAATGGTGTGGAGGCGATCGCGGCTGTCGCTCGCACACGGCCAGACATTGTGCTCATGGACGTCCGAATGCCAGTCATGGACGGGCTCGCCGCGACCCGCATCATCGCCGAGCAGCATCCCGGCGTAAGGGTCATCGTGCTCACGACGTTCGACCTGGACGAGTACGCATTCGGCAGCCTCAAGGCAGGTGCGAGCGCGTTCCTGCTGAAGAGCACCAGGCCGGCCGCGCTCATCGAGGCGGTCAAGACCGTCGCATCCGGTGCCGCTGTCGCGGCCCCGCGCCTGACCTCGAAGCTCATCGAGCACTACCTTCAACCGACCGAGCCGCAACGAGACGGTCGGGCGGGTGAGAAGAAGGAAGTACTGGACGTACTCAGCCCGAGGGAGCGGGAGATCTTCTGCTCGATCGTGCGAGGGCTCACCAACGCCGAGATCAGCGAAGAGCTGGTGCTCGCACCGTCGACCATCAAGTCCCATGTCAACTCGATCTTCGCGAAGCTCGGCCTCCGCGACCGCGTTCACGCCGTCATCCTCGGCTACGAACTCCGCCTCAACGCCAGCACGGGGAGCTGAGGCTGCTCAGCCACTTCGAGCAGCGCCCCGTCAGCGGCGCCCGGAAAGGCGCGGAACCCCTGTGCTGAGCAGCATCGACAGCGGAAGCCGGTAGGTCGATCCATTGTGGTCGAACAGCAGGCCAGCGAGATCGCTGAGTACGACGCCGAGAGCCCGAAGTGGTCGTGCTGCGCTCTACGAAGCGCCAACGAGTGGTCCGCCCGGGCGCTGAAAATAGCTCCGCTCTCGGTCAGTTGAGCGGGGAGTGTCTTGCTGACTACCGGTCGCGGCCGTGCGGGTCGCGAAGCGCGACACCCGCACGGCACAGCTGCACCCGGACGGTGCTGGCGTTGAAGCCCATCCGCTCGCCGACGCTGGCCAGCGACTCGCCCTGCTCGTAGCGGCGGCACATTTCGAGCACTTGTTCCGATGACGGCTTCTCTCGGCGCAACCGCACGCCTCGCTCCCGCAACCGCCCAGCGAGCCGCTGCCGGCTCACGCCCAGATCGACAGCGATCACCCGCAGAATCTCGCCGGTCTTGTACCGCCGCTCTGCCTCGTCCAGCATCTCCGCCGTCAACCGCAAGACCGGGCGCGGCAACGGCCGAGAGGAGGCCGGGCCCGCCGCTCCCGACCTACGGCGGTGACGGATTGCACGGTGCGACGAGACCGACAACTGGAGGGCCGGGGCAAGGTTAGAGCACTGTCGCGCTACCTCCACTTTGTCCTGAGTCGGGTCATCGTTGACAGATGAGTCGGTAGATGGATGACAGAAGGGTCTTGGAACTTTTTGGTTCCGGGGCCCTTTTGTCGTGTCTGGGGGTGGGGGTTCACTGCTGCGTGCGCTCCTGCAATCAGACAGCTCTCAACTACACCGCTCTCTCATTAGGCAATGCGATGCTCAGTTACCGCAGAGGACGCATGGCTGACCTACAACTTGAGTAGGACTAAATCCACCCCTGTGCATCATCACGATCTTGACCAGGCCATTGAGGAAATCACCATTGACAATGCCCAGCCATGAGGTCACCGTTCTTCCATGACACGTACCGCGCACGTACTGCTCATCGACCAGGTTGCCGACTGGGAAGCCGGTCATCTGCTGGCCGAACTCAACACGGGACGATTCATCTCAGAACCGTGGAAGGTGGTCAGCATTGCGGCCACTGATCAGCCAATCTCCACGATGGGTGGACTGAAATGGCTGCCCGACATTACGATCCATGACCTAGACCCAACCCAAAGTGACCTATTGATCATGCCCGGCGGAGTGGGGTGGCAACCGGGGAAAGAGGAGCCGTTCGTCGCCACAGCTCAGCAATTCCTCGATGCTGGCGTCCCCGTTGCCGCGATCTGCGGGGCAACGGAGGCATTGGCACGCGCCGGTCTGCTCGACAATCGGCCCCATACCGCAGCCGCGAAGGAAGCCCTCGAAGCAACCGGCTACAAGGGCGGCGATCATTATCTCGACCAGCGAGCCGTCGCCGACGGCGGACTCGTTACCGCTGGACCCCAATCTCCGGTGCAGTTTGCTCGCGCGACACTCGGAATGCTCGGACTCATGTCCGATGAAGTGCTCGAAGCCTACGAAGCCCTATTCCACCGTAGTGATCCGTCAGCGTTCCCTGTGCTGATGTCCATCTAAACTCGGAGCGCTACCACCGCTCCAATCGCAGAGGACCTCATGGCCCAGCACCGCATCTACACCACCAGCTTCGCCAGCGTGTACCCGCACTACGTCACCAAGGCGGAACGAAAGGACCGTACTAAGGCAGAGGTCGACCAGATCATCTGCTGGCTCACCGGTTATTCCCCCGAGCAACTCCAAACCCAGCTCGACAACGACGTCGATTTCCAGACCTTCTTCGCCGATGCCCCAGCCATGAACACTAACCGCGCTCTCATCAAGGGAGTAGTCTGCGGTGTACGCGTCGAAGACATCGAAGAACCCCTCATGCAGGAAATCCGTTACTTGGACAAGCTCATTGATGAGCTCGCCAAGGGCAAAGCAGTGGAGAAGATCCTGCGCAGTTAGCTCATTCAGAGGGAAGGGTCCGACCAATGACTACCAACGAGAACTGGCCTCCGATCGTCGATCGCACTACCTGGAACGATGCCCGAGCCGTCCTGCTGCAGCAAGAAAAAGCCCTGACCCGCATGAAGGACTCGATCAGCGCGGCTCGTCGGCGAATGCCCATGGTCGAGGTGAGAGCAGATTATGCGTTCGGAGGACCAGAAGGCACCGTCACCCTGCTCGACCTTTTCGACGAACGACCACAGCTGATTGTCCAACACTTCATGTTCGGCCCGGACTGGAAAGAAGGATGTGACGGGTGCTCGATGATGGCCGAGCACATCGGCCCCTTGTCTCACCTTCACGCGCGTCGAACCTCGTTCGTCCTCGCTTCACGAGCACCGTTGGGTCGACTGCTGGACTTCCGCCAGCGGATGGGATGGGACCTCCCCTGGTACTCAACCGTCGGAGACGAGTTCAACACTGATTTCGGAGCCACAGTGGACGGCGAAGAACGACAAACGGTCAGCGTCTTCCTCCGTAAGGGTGACCGCGTCTTCCACACCTGGTCCACCCAGGGACGCGGAGAAGAGACGTTCATGCAAGTGTTCGATCTGCTGGACCTCACCCCTTACGGACGCCAGGAAGACTGGGAAAACTCACCGGCCGGCACCCCGCAGGAACCGACCTATTCGTGGATGCGGCTCAGTGACAGTTACTGAAGTTGCTCGGTTTAATGTCCTCGAAGTTCAGAACCGGGCCCAGGCCAAAGTCGACCACCTCATCTATTAGCTCACCGGCTACTTCCGAAGCAGCTACTGGCCCAGCTCGCGCACGACGTCGATTTCCAGACCTTCCTCGCTGACGCCCTGTCCATGAACACCAATCGTGCCCTCATCACCGGCGTTACCTGTGGTGTACGCGTCGAGGAGAGCGCGGTGTTGAGACCATGATTCATAACGCTACTCGGCGCTTCGGCGTTTGGATGTCTCACTTGATCCTTCCGATACCAAAGTTCATGCCACCGATACCTCGGTATTTCGAGCCGACAACAAGCGTTGGAAGTTGAAATAATCAAGCCCGAAGAACGATCCGGAGCAAATAGTCTGACCCATAAATTGGGATCACGAATACTACCCTTGGAACACTTGGAACATTGTCATATTAATGGGAATCAGCGGCTCCGTTGATAACCCATGGTGTCAGCCCAACCAGGGCTGGACCCTCAATGTTCTCAAGAGAGAGAAACCTTCGGCCAGGTCGAGTGTCTCTCGAACCACGCCCTGTTTGCCAACCTCGCGGTCGCGGCATTCAGCGTGATGATCATCGTGTTCGGTGGGTGACCGTCCCGAGTCCCCACGCTATGAGTCCGGACATCGCGCCCACGATCACTCCGGTCAAGAGGCTGGATAAAGCAGCAAAGAGACGCACGATGATTGACTGCACACCGAGATCGAGGTCCGTCAGATTGCCACCGAGTTGAGGAGGATTCTCACCGAAGCTGACATTCCAGAGCAACTGGTGGCCTATCGCAAGAAACACTCCATAAATGGCACCAACCACCAACAAAGTGAGGAATGGGTTGGGCACGCGCTTCCACAGTGCGACAACGATCCAAATCAGCGGTGGGAGGAATACGAAAAGTGCATTGAGAAATGTTCCCTCGGAGATCAAACCCAAGTCATGGAGCACGACCCGCGGAGCCGCGAGTAGAGCGAGGCCAATAATTGCCATGTATGGCAGACCGAGGACACTTCGGCGGGAATGAGACGGACGTTGTTGTGAAGAATGAGTGTGTGTCATGCATTCGACCGTAGGGAAAGCCTCCCGACTGGCGCGTCCGTCCCTGAGCCCGACTTGACTACGTCAGCAGGCGACGTCGACCGTCGCGTCGTGACGACTATCAGGCTTTGCTCCCCCGGCCTAGGCTGGGGTGTATGAAAGTGGAGAGCACCATCAGACCGGACCGGCGAGTACCGCCGAGCTGGATGATTGATGGTCTCCTGGGGTTAGCGGTTGCTCTCACAATGGCAGCGGTGATCAGCGCCAATCATGGTGGTCGCACCAACCCGGATGCGTTGTCCTATTTATGGGCTACAGGGCTGGGTGCATTGATGCTGGTCCGGCGCCGGTATCCCGTTCTGGTGCTAGCCATTACGGTGTTGGGGCTCTTCGCGTACTACGCGGCAGGCTACCCCGCAGTTGGGGTCGCAGTACCGATTGCCGCGGCTCTCTACTCGGCCGCTGAACTCGGACGGGTGGCCTGGGCAATCGGTGCCGGCATACTCGCCCTGGCGACCAGCGTTTTCTTTCGGCTTGCCGAAGGCCAGGAAGTGTCACTCGTCATCGGTTACGAGTTTGCCGGTCATGCGTTCCTGATGGCGGGTGCGGTGGCATTGGGGGACAGTAATCGTTCTCGCCGTGCGCTGGTGGCACGGGCACGTGAGGTCGTCGCACTAACTTCGGAGCGCGCCCGGCGCGAATCGGATGCGAAAACACAAGCGCAGCACCTCGCCATCGCACGCGACCTCCACGATTCCATTGGACATTCGACGTCCGTGGTCTCTCTACACGCGGACGTCGCTCGAGAGGCCATCGCGCGTGACGACAGCGTTTCCGCTACAGAGGCCCTACAACTGATCAAGGACACCACGGCTTCAACCATGCTCGAGTTGCGCCGTACCGTTGCCGTGCTGCGCACGCCTGATCTGCCAGCGCGAGACCCGGCGAGCCTTTCCGACGTACGAGGCCTGATTGGTCTGGTCTCCGGAGTGGAAATTTCAACGGACATCCACATTCCTGTGGACCTGCCCGGAGATGTGGATATCGCCGCATTTCGGATCATCCAAGAATCACTGACCAATATCGTGAAACATTCCTCTGCCACGAAAGCCCACATCAGGACTTCCCATCGGGGCGACTGGTTCTGGGTATCCATCACTGACAACGGCGGCCGCAAAAAATCCGGTGTGAGCACCGCGGCAACTACCGGGCACGGCCTCGAGGGCATGCTTGAACGAGCTACGGCAGTGGGTGGCACCGTAGAGGCCGGGTCAGTAAGGGACGGGTTCGCTATCCATGCCAAGCTCCCCCTCGACGGGCGATCATGACTCGAGTTCTGCTGGTTGACGATCAAGATCTCGTTCGCGCAGGACTACGCGCCCTACTCAGCAACGATCCCGACCTGAGCATCATCGGAGAGGCCACATCCGGGGACGAGGCAGTGGCCATGACGCGTCAGCACAATCCGGATGTTGTGCTCATGGATATTCGCATGCCCGTTATGAATGGCGTCGAAGCTACACGACAGATTCGAGCTGACCCTGATCTGATAAGCACACGGATCCTCATCCTGACTACTTTCGATGATGAGGACGAGATTCTGGAAGCTATCCGTTTCGGCGCAGCTGGCTACCTCCTCAAAGACACCCCATCGGGCGAACTCCGCGCCGCGGTTCATGCTGTTGCAGACGGGGACAACAGCCTCTCGCCAAGCATTGCTCGTCGCGTGATGGATCACATTGCCAAGACGCCCCGACCAATGATCCACAATCAGCGGCTTGATAAATTAACCGACCGAGAACTCGCGGTGCTGCAACGCATAGCCCATGGTGAGAATAATACGGAAATCGCGGAGGTGCTTTTCATCAGTCCGGCCACGGCTCGCACCTACGTCAGCAGAATTCTCACCAAACTCCAGGCCCGCGACCGAACAGAACTTGCCATCATTGCCCACCGCTCAGGTCTCTACAGCGAAGAGTGAAACAACACGTACGGCTAGGGGCCGAGACCAGTTGCGACTGGCAAGTGGCCGGCTCAGCATGGTCAGCCCAAGAAAGGACCGCAGCATGGTTTCCACATCTCGCCTCACCGCAGTCACCACCCTGACCTTCGCGCTGTTCCTCCTGACGTCCTGCACCACCGGCAACGATCAGCCCGGTGAGCCGGCCAGCAACGAAACGACCGCGGCGTCGTCGTCGTTGGGCGAACCCGAGGTGATCAGCGAGGGGCTGGAGGCCCCGTGGTCCATCTCGTTCCATGACGACACTCCCCTGATCAGCGAGCGTGACTCCGCCAGGATCGTCGAACTCGACGACGCCGGTCAGGCTCGCGAGGTCGCCACCGTCGACGGCGTGGCGCCGCGAGGTGAGGGCGGCCTGCTGGGTCTGGCGGTCAAGGACGACTATCTGTATGCCTATTTCACAGCCGAGGACGCCAACCGGATCGAACGATTCCCCATCACGGGTAACTCTGGCAACCTGTCGCTCGACGAGCCTGAGGTCGTACTGGACGGAATCCCCGCGGGCAGCACCCACAACGGCGGGCGGATTGCATTCGGGCCGGATGGTTTGTTGTATGCCACCGCCGGAGATTCCGGTAACCGCGAGGACGCCCAGGACAGAGAATCGCTATCGGGAAAGATCCTGCGGATGACCCCGGAAGGTGACGTTCCGGAGAGCAACCCCTTCCCCGATTCCCTGGTCTACAGCTATGGGCACCGCAATCCGCAAGGGCTGGCGTGGGCGGAGGATGGCACGTTGTACGCGAGTGAATTCGGGCAGAACACGTGGGACGAGCTGAACGTCATCGAGCCCGGCGGCAATTACGGCTGGCCCGAGGTCGAAGGCATGGGAGACCGCGATGAGTTCATCAACCCCGTACAGCAATGGGAACCGAGCGAGGCTAGCCCCAGTGGTATCGCCGTCCGTGATGACACGTTGTTCATGGCCAACTTGCGCGGCGCTCGGCTGCACGAGATTCCGCTGAGCAATCACGCCGAATCGGTGGAGCATTTCACCGACGACTACGGGCGGCTGCGAGATGTCACCGTAGCCCCGGACGGTTCCCTGTGGGTGATGACCAACAACACCGATGGCCGCGGTGACCCATCACCGGAGGATGATCGGATCCTGCGGTTCGCCCCGACCAATAGCTCCTCGCCGAGCAACTAATCGAGGGAATCACCAGGTCACCTGCGCCCCGAAGCTGGGCGCTTGAAGCGGATTCCACACAGGCATACGTCGAGCATGGCATCCACACCGTTTTCTGGGCCGATCAGACAGTTACGGTGGACGCATGAAAATCCTCGTGACCGGGTTCGAACCCTTCGGCCAAGACACGAAAAACGCCAGCGGCATGGCGGTCGAGCGATTGCGCAAGCTCGATTGGGGTCCAGGAATCGATGTCGTCACTGCGATCCTCCCCGTCACCTGGGCTGGCTCGGTGCCCACACTCCTGGAGGCCATCGAAACCCACCGGCCGCACGCCGTCGTCGCCCTGGGCGAGGCCGGCAGCCGCGCCGTCGTCACACCCGAGCGACGCGCCAGGAACCTCGGTCACGGCAGGATTCCCGACAACGACGACGCCGCCCGGTCGCCTGCGCCCCTCGACGAGGGTCCCGAATGGCTCAACTCCCGCATTGACCCCGACTTGCTGGTCGAGGCGATCCGATCGGTGAACGTCCCGGTGGAGACCTCTGATGACGCGGGTGCGTTCCTCTGCAATGCCGTCTACCGTGCTCTGTTAAGTGAGACCGATCTGCCCGGAACCTTCGTTCATGTCCCCGCGGTCCGAACACAAGGAACCGCCACGGTGGGCCGAGAAACTGACCCGAGCGTGGCGGTGTCCTTATCGCAACTATCGATTGAACAACTGGTCGACGCGGTTGCCGCGTGCGTTCGGCAGATCGCGCGTCACTGACTGATCTTCCTCTTGTAAATCACCACCGCACCGATAATCGCGGCAACCAGGATGCCGAGGCACCAGGCCACGGAAACCCAGATATCGTTTCCCACGGGCTGTTGAGCGAAAAGGTCGCGGATCGTATTGACGATGGAGGTGACCGGCTGGTTCTCGGCGAAGACTCGCACCGGCCCGGGCATGCTGCCTGTGGGAACGAAAGCAGAGCTGACGAACGGCAGGAAGATCAGCGGGTAGGAGAACGCGCTGGCACCGTCCACGGTCTTCGCCGTGAGGCCTGCGATGACGGCCACCCACGTCAAAGCGAGAGTGAACAGCGCGAGTATCCCGGCAATCCCGAGCCAGGCCAATACCCCGGCTCCCGAACGGAAGCCCATGAGCAGGGCCACGCCCACAACGATCGCCACGGAGATCATGTTGGCGGCCAACGATGTCAGCACATGCGCCCAGAGGATTCCTGACCGCGCAATCGGCATCGACTGGAACCGTTCGAAGATTCCGTTCTGGGAGTCCATGAACAATCGATACGCGGTGTACGAGATGCCGGAGGCCACCGTGATCAGAAGGATGCCGGGAAGCATGTAGTTCACGTCGCTCTGCGACCCGGTGTCGATGGCGCCGCCCAGAATGAAGACGAACAACATCATGATGGCGATGGGCATGATCGCGGTGGTGATGATCGTGTCGATGCTTCGGGTCACGTGACGCATGGTCCGCACGGTGAGCACCGCAGTGTCACTGAAGAAATGCGTGGTCATAGCGAAGCCTTCTTCTCATGGTGAGTGCCACCGACGAGAGCGAGAAAGATGTCCTCGAGTGACGGTTGTTTTTCCACGTATTCGACTGTGGGCGCGGGCAGCAGAGATTTGAGTTCCGCGAGCGTTCCGTTCACAAGTATCCGGCCCTCGTGGAGAATCGCGATCTGATCGGCGAGCTGCTCGGCTTCGTCCAGGTACTGCGTGGTGAGTAGCACCGTAGTGCCCTGGTGGGCGAGCGCTTTTACCGCGTCCCACACCTCGATGCGGGCCTCGGGATCAAGCCCGGTGGTTGGTTCGTCCAGGAAGATCACCGGCGGATTGCCGATGAGACTCATGGCAATATCCAGCCGACGCCGCATACCGCCCGAGTAGGTCCCCGCCCTTCGTGAGGCGGCCTCATCCAGTGAGAAACGATTGAGCAGCTCATCAGCTATGGCACCCGGGTTGGCGAGATGACGCAACGTGGCCACTAGAACCAGGTTCTCGCGTCCCGTAAGGATCTCGTCCACCGCGGCGAATTGACCGGTGAGACTGAACGACTCGCGAACCTCCGCCGCCTCCGTAGCGACGTCGAACCCGTTCACGCTCACGGTTCCTGCGTCCTTTTTGAGCAGAGTCGCGAGGATCTTGACGATTGTGGTCTTGCCAGACCCATTGGAACCTAACAGGGCAAGGATGCTGCCTTGCGCCACGTCCAGGTCCACCCCGCGCAGCACCTCAAGTTTCTTGTAGGACTTCTCCAGTCCTCGAATGCGGATGGCCGGGACCGTCTGGGCGGGCATCAGTCGGCCCTGCCCTCTGGTTCGTGACTGTCCCCGGTTGCTTGCTCAATGGCGGCGACCAGACGACTGCGTTCCTTCTGGATCCATTGGCCCTCCGAGTAGTTCTGGAGGAATGTCTCCGCGAATTCCACGGGGTCCTCTCCGACCACTTCACGCACGGGCGTACCGTCCGTTGCGCTCTGCTCGAACAGAACGAGCAGGTCATCCAGCATGCGCAGCATGATGTTCCCGTCCGAGATCGCGCCGAAGTACATCAGGTACCTCTCCAACGCGTTGATAGCTGTTCGGTAATTGGCCGGGAGCTTCTGCTTCCGGTTCTTGTAGTTGCGGTAGCGCTTCTTGTCTTCGAGCGCTCCTGTTACTTTTTCGAGCCACTGCTGAGTCCTCATGACTGCCTGTCTCTTTCGCGGAGCTTGTCCAAACGTTCAGAGAGGAAGCTCCACGTCCTCCAGAACTCGTTCAGTTGTTCTCGCCCTTGGGCGTTGAGCGAGAAAACTTTTCGCGGCGGACCCTTCTCGGAGGGAACTTTCTCCACATCCACGAAGCCTCGCTGCTCGATCCTGACCAGCAATGCGTACACGGTGCCCTCAGCGATCTCAGCGAATCCTTGCTCCCGGAGCCACGCGGTGATCTCGTAGCCGTAGGCGGGACGTTCGGACAGAATCGCCAGGACGATGCCTTCGAGCGTGCCTTTCAGCATCTCGGTCGTTTGCTTGCCCATGCCACCTCACTACCTAGTGTCACTGATTACCACTACATAGTAACACTGAATAGCTGAGGTGAACCGGCCTACCCAGAAGCAATCTTTGAGGGCCCCAAAGGGCCGCCCCAGTGTGAAGTAGAAAACGACGGCACTACAGACAGAGGTTCAGAAACACCTCAGACGGGCGGGCCTTTCGAGCCCTGCGGCACGTAGTCCTTCTTCCGGGATGAGATCAGGGCGTTGATCCACCGAGCGTTCGGATCCGCATCGACCAGGAGGGCCTTGAGGAACAGCGTGGCCGGCAGCGCCACGAGCGCGCCGAGCCAGCCCAGAATCATGTACCAGAACATCAGTGACAAGAAGGACATGGTGGGTGTAACCCCCACGGACTCGCCGGTGAACTTGGGCTGGATCACGGACTGCACGGTGAAGTTCAGCACGCTGTAGGCGGCGACCACCGCGAGCATCGCAACCCAACCGTCGTCGAGCAGGGCCAGGATGGCCGGTGGAATCATGCCGAGCACCAGACCGATATTCGGGATGTAGTTGGTGATGAACGCCAGAATTCCCCACACCCAGATCAACTGCACACCAATGACCTGGAGCGCCAGCACGTCCAAGAACGCGGCGATCAGACCGAAGACCGTGGTCACCACCCAATAGCGGCGCACCCCCCTGGGCGAAATCAACCATGGCTCCGGCAATGTGCGGTCGGTCCTCGGCCAGGCGGGTCAACCTGCGTCCTGTGGTGGCCGAGTCCATACTCAGGAAGAACACCCCCATGACCAGCGTGGCCAACAATCCCATAATCGCGGAAACGTTGCTCAGGATGGGCGTCACCAAGCTCATGATGTTGCCGGCGGTCACGCCTTGGAGGCTGGACTCGACCATTTCCGTGGAGATTCCAAGGGCCGCCAAACCGGTGATCGACTCATCGACTAATCGCGCGAACTCGTCCTGGTAATGAGGTAGTTCGCTCACCAACTCAGCTACGGACCACACGCCCATTGCGACAAACAGGGCGAGCACGCCGAGCACCACGGTCAGCGCCAATGCGGCCGCCGCATAGCGTGGCATCCGTTTCGACATCCATCGCTGCAGCGGGTACACCACGATCAACAGGTTCAAGCCGAGAAAGATCGGCGCCACGATGTCCTGAGCACCCTGCAGACCTGCCAACAGAATCAGCAGACCCGCAACACCAACGGTGATCGCGAGGAACCGAGGCACGTGTACTGAATTCACGGGGGCGTTGACGGGCGCAGGTTGCTCGCCAGGTGGCTGCAGCTGCGATGGGTCCTCTTGTTCCGCTCGGAGCACTTCCTGGGTCGACAGGCCCTGTGCCTCGACACCATCCTCCGGGCAGGAGTTTTCGACGCCGCCAGCAGGCTCGCCTACTTCCCCGGGCTCACCTTCTTCTCGGTCACCCTCCGGCGAGGTTGCGGTTTCTTCGGATGGTCGATGACTCATCGAGCCCATGCAGCAAACCCTCACTCATCCACGTGTCGCTAATCTGCTGCAGTCTAGGAAGCAAGGGCATCGCCCAGGTGAACTCGGGACGTCCCAGGGAACAACTCGGCACCCACGAGCGACACCCGGGTGACATACGGCAGCCGCACCACACCCTGTTGGGGGAGGCCTCGTCAACCTGTGAGCAGGCTCATAAATGCCCCACGTCGTGTCTACTGGCCAGTAATTTCTCTGATGACCTGTAAGAACGGAAATACTCCCCAGATGTCACCCTGACCTTAATCAAATCGTTAGGTATTCCGATTGCAAATGCTTGATTAAGGCAGTTACGTTTAAGGCACAAATGAACCAGCAGGGGGATGCTGGAGATCCACCTCGCGCGACAGCATGACGCGCATCCCGTACGGTCGGGGGACCAGATCGGGAAACTTCATGACACTAGGCTGCCACGTTTTCAAGCGGGCAGTTTTGCTTCTCCCTGCGTTACATGGTTCTTACTTGGGGGAGCTTTCTCGATGGAACGTCGTCTTAATAAAGGTACGTCTCAAAAACTTGAAAGAATAGAAGAAATGGCGTCTGACCGGGCCGTATACCCGGTTGAGACACCGCCGGAACCACGAACGCTCGTAGACATCGTGCTGGACACCGTGGCCCAGTTCCCGGATGCCATTGCCCTGGAAGACGAGCAGGAGCGCGTGCCCTACGGCGAGCTGGAAGCCCGCATCGAATCACACGTGCAGCGTCTGTGGGATATCGGCGTGGGTCGTGGAGACCGCGTGGGTATCCGGGTCCCGTCCGGCGGTGCAGACCTCTACGTCGCCATCCTCGCCACGCTGTTCGCCGGTGTCGCCTACGTGCCGGTCGACTGGGACGATCCCGACGAGCGGGCCAATACCGTGTGGGAAGAAGCAGGCGTGGCCGCAATCTTCGGCCGGGACCTCGAACTGACGCGCGTGGAGAGCATCGAAACCACGGGTGATACCGAACCACCGCGCACCCAGGACGATGCCTGGATCATTTTCACCTCCGGCTCCACCGGAAAGCCCAAGGGCGTAGCGATCACCCATCGTTCCGCCGCCGCTCTCGTGGACGCAGAAGCCAAGATGTACCTGCAGAAGCGCCCCATGGGCCCCGGTGACCGCGTCATGGCGGGCCTGTCCGTGGCCTTCGATGCGTCCTGCGAAGAGATGTGGCTGGCCTGGCGTTACGGCGCCACGCTGATACCGGCCCCGCGCGACGTCGTGCGGTCCGGTCCCGATCTCGGCCGCTGGATTATCAACCACCGCATCACCGCCGTCTCCACCGTGCCCACGTTGGCATCGCTGTGGCCCAGCGAGGCGCTGGACACCGTGCGTCTGTTGATTTTCGGCGGCGAAGCCTGCCCGCTGGAACTCACCCAACGGTTGGTCCGTCCCGGTCGCGAGGTCTGGAACACCTACGGCCCCACCGAGGCCACCGTGATCGGATCGGGTGCCATCCTGACCGGTGACGCTCCCATTCGAATCGGCCTGCCCGTTCCCGGGTGGCAACTGGCCGTGGTGGATACCGACGGTCAGCCCGTGGCCTGGGGCGAAACCGGCGAACTGATCATCGGCGGCGTCGGCCTGGGCCGTTACCTGGATCCCGAAAAGGACGCCGAGAAGTACGCGTCGCTGCCCTCACTGGGCTGGGAACGCGCCTACCGCACCGGTGACATGGTCAAGGCAGACAAGGAAGGACTCGTTTTCGCGGGTCGTGTGGATGACCAGGTGAAGATCTCCGGCCGTCGCATGGAACTCGGTGAGATCGACGACTACATGAGCTCCGTACCGGGCGTTCGCGTGGGTGCGTGCGCCGTGCACCCCACACCCGGTGGCGACAACATCATTGCCGGGTACCTGGTACCTGACTTCGAAGGTGCCGTTGACCTGGTGGCCGTGCGAGCCTGGCTGTCCGAAAGGCTGCCGGGCCAGATGGTCCCCGCCCTGTGTCTCATGGACGAGTTGCCGTTGAAGACCTCGGGCAAGGTGGACCGCAAAGCCCTACCGTGGCCCATGCCGACCGACGGGCTCGATCAGAAGCCATCACTGGATCACGACCTCGAATGGCTCGCGGAGCTGTGGGCCGATCAGCTCGGTCCCCTACCCTTCACCGCGGACAGCGACTTCTTCGCCATGGGAGGCAGCTCCGTAGGCGTCGCCCGCCTGGTCTCGGCGCTACGCCAGTCCCACCCGGACACGGAAATTGCACGCATCTACGCGGACCCCACCCTGCGCGGCATGGCCAACTACTTGGAAACGCTCGAAGCCTCCCAGGATTCCAAGCGGGAACCCGCGCCCTTGCCCGCCTGGACCGGTTGGGTCCAGGGAGCGTTCTTGGCTGCGCTGTGCGTCGCCAACGGCCTGCGCTACGTGGTGGGTTCCCTCATCGTCGTGTGGGTCCTCGCTGTGGTTGTAGGTGCCGGATGGGTACCCACTCCCCCGCTACTGCCGTTGATCATCGGCTGGCTCGTGATGTTCTCACTGCCCGGTCGCGTACTCGTCGGCTCCGCGTTCGTGAGACTGCTGACCGCCGGGCTCAAACCCGGTCACTATCCTCGGGGTAAGTGGAATCACCTACGAGTGTGGGCCGCTGAACGCCTGGTGGTTTTCAACAAGTACGAGGTTCTGCTGGGCACTCCCATGGCCCGCACCCTCCACCGTCTCTTCGGTAACAAGGTGGGCAGCGACGCGCACCTGCATCACATGCCGCCCGTAACCGGTCTGGTCTCGATCGGTGAAGGTGCCACCGTGGAATTCGAGGCGGATCTCGCGGGTTACTGGCTCGACGGTGACACGTTCCACGTGGGCGCTATTGAAATCGGCGCCCACTCGCGCGTCGGTACGCGCACGCTGGTCGACCCCGGTGCTCGCGTGGGCGCCCGGGCAGAGGTTCTGCCCGGTTCCCATGTGACGGGCACGGTTCCCGACGGCGAGTTGTGGGGCGGGTCCCCCATGTACCATCGCGGTGCCGCGGCCCAGACCTGGCCCGACGTCGCTCCGGAGACCGTGGCCAACCTGCCCACCTGGGGCAAGGTCAAGTCTCATCTGGCTTACACCGGTGGTACCGCCGTCATTGGCTTGCTGCCGATCCTGGCCATCATTCCCGGTGCGCTCCTGATCCTCCCGCAGGTCATCGGCATCCAGTTCTATGAACTGGTCTTCCCGATCCTCGCCCTGTGGGTACCGTTGTTCGTCATCCTCACCGCCGTCGTGTGGTTGTTGCTCGTGGTGGGTTGCGTGCGCCTGGTGGCAGGCATGATCAACCCCGGGTACTTCCCGCAGAACGGTCCGGTCGGTTGGGCCACGTGGTTCACCGAGACTCTGATGCAGCGCACGTTGATCTCGACCTACCCGATCTACGCGTCCTGCGTCACCCCACTGTTCCTCCGCTTGTTGGGTGCCCGAGTGGGCCGCTCGGTGGAGATCTCTACTGCGGAAACCATTCCGCACCTGACCTCGCTGAAGGACGGCGCGTTCTTGGCGGATCACTCCCTGGTGGCCTCCCACCGATCCGGATTCGGCTGGGTTCATTTGGGAACGTCCGTGATCGGCGAGCGCACGTTCGTGGGTAACTCCGCGATCGTGGGTCCCGACCGTGATCTCCCCGAGGACGCTCTGGTGGCGGTCCTCAGCTCCGCACCTCACAAGGCCCCGGTCGGTTCGTCGTGGCTGGGCCGCCGTGCACAACCCATTGCTCGCGCCCACACGGAGGCCGACGAATCGGCGACTTTCCGCCCGCCCCGTCGCCTCCAGGCAGCGCGCGGTTTCGTGGAAGCGTTCCGCATGGTTCCGGCCATGGTCTCCGCATGGATCGACCTGATGATCGTGTACGCGTTGACCAGCATCTACATGAACTACGGAATGGGGCTGCAGGGGCTGCTCTACACCGCACTGTGGTCAGGTGTGGTCCTGCTGGCCGCCAGTACGCTGGCGTGTTTGGTCCCCGTGATCGTCAAGTGGGCTCTCATGGGCCGCTTCCGCACCGGCGAGCGCCCGCTGTTCAGCTCGTTCGTGTGGCGCAACGAGTTGGCGGACGTTTTCTCCGAGTCCCTGGCCGTGCCGTCCTTGGTTCGACTCAGCGTGGGATCCCCGCTGTTCAACGCCTGGTCGCGTCTCATGGGTGCTCACGTGGAACGCGGTGTGTGGTGCGAAACCTGGTGGCTGCCCGAGTTCGACCTGGTCACCTTGGAAGAGGGCGTGTCCGTCAACCGCGGCACCGTGCTGCAGACCCACCTGTTCCACGATCGCATCATGCGCTTGGAGCCGGTCACCATGCGTCGCGGTTCCACGCTGGGACCCAACAGTTTTGTGCTGCCCGGCGCCACGATCGAAGAACGTTCCACGGTGGGCCCCGGCTCACTGGTCATGCGTCAAGAAACGGTGCCGGCCAACGGTAACTGGGGCGGTAATCCCATCCGACATCTCGAACCCGGTGACCAGGCCATCAGTGCCCAGGTCGTTCCCGGACCGCAGGTGGCGGAACACGATCATCCGATCGTGCCCGTTGCACCCATCAACACATCGCAGACGGTCTCGACTGCAACGCCCGAGGAGGCCACCCGATGAACGAACACAAAGTGGATGAAATAGCCGAGGGCGACCTGATGCCGGGTGAGCGACCTCGCCCCGGTCAACGTCCTCCGCGCGAAGTGTGGACTGGCGGTTCGGACAATGGCCGCGGGGCCAGCACCGAGAACGAGCACTGGAGCGAGAACGCCCCGATCGTCACGGCACCACCTCGCGCCACGGCACCTTCGCCGCGGCAGGGCGCAGCGATACGCAACGTGGCCAGTTCGGACGGGCGGCGCACCAAGCGGCGCATCATGGGGGTCGACGCCGCTCGCGGCTTCGCGTTGATCGGTATGATCGCGGTTCACACCCTGCCCGCGTCCGTGGGCACCACCGACGAGCCCTCACTGACGTGGGTGCTTTTCGGCGGCCACTCCGCTGCTCTGTTCGCCGTCTTAGCCGGTGTCAGCTTGGCCTTCCTCACGGGCGGCAGGAACCCGCGACAGGGCCTTGACGCACGACGGGCCCGAGTGGGCATCGCGGTACGCGCGCTGTTGTTGTTCGCGATCGGTTTGCTGCTCAACACCATGGACTTCCCAGCGTTCAATATCCTCACGTACTACGGAGTGATGTTCCTGCTGGCCATCCCCTTCACCATGATGTCGGTGCGCTGGCTCTTCGGAAGCGCCGTGTTCTTCATGATCTTCGCCCCGATGCTCATGCAGTCGACACTGGACGTTCTGCCGTCACACGTGCACGACAACGCCAACCTCGTGAACTTGTTCACGGCCCCCGGAACGGTTCTGGCGGAGTTGTTCCTGACCGGGACCTACCCTGCGCTTCCCTGGATGGCGTTCATCTGCCTGGGTATGGCGTTGGGCCGGTTGCCGTTGTCCCGTGATCGTATTCAGATTCTCCTGGTGATCTTCGGCGCCGTGATTGCGGCCGTGGCCAAGGGCTTGTCCATGATGATGCTGCTGCGCTTCGACGTGCGTGAAGCACTGGTGGCGTCCACCCCGTGGTTGACCAACAAAGAGGTCATGACCATCCAGAACTACGGTCCGGACCCCGAGCTTCCCACCACCACCATGAGCTGGTTGTTGATCTCCGGCCCGCACACCAACACTCCGTTCGCGATCGCCGTCAGCGCGGGTTTGGCCATGGTGGCGTTGGGTGCTTTCCTGTTGATCTGCCGCTGGATCGGGCGTCTGCTGGCTCCCCTGGGTGCCATGGGTTCCATGACCCTGACCCTCTACAGCGCGCACCTGGTGTTCCTGGCGTTCGTACCCATCAGCGAAACGCCCATGTTCTGGTTGATCGTCCAGATCGCGGTCGCTGCTCTGGTGGCGACGGCGTGGCAACACGCGGTGGGCTCCGGTCCCCTCGAGCGGTTGGTCACCAGGATCTCCCGTTCCGCGGGCCGCAGGTTAGTGTCCAACGGGCAGGTCGGTCCGCGGCACTGAGCCGGTAGCTCCCGGTTCTCGAGGTAGTCCACGGTCCGACTGACAGAACCGGATTACACCACCACAGGCAAAGGCCCGAGCGAATGATTCGCTCGGGCCTTTCCGCACGCTGAACCGGTTACAGCATCCCCACCAGGACACTGGCCACGATGATCGATCCGGCACTCACGGACGTGAAGCCACCGATGAGCATGGGCGGCAGCAGGTGGTCGCGCAGCGCCGTGGATTCTTCCTCGTCACGCGCGGTGGAGCGGACGACTTCTTGGACGATCAGATAGTCGGCGGGGAATCCGTACATGGCCGTCAGGGCCACGGACATCCCCAGTTTGGGGTGCCAGCCCAGCAGTTTGGTCACGATGAACCCGCCGATCAGGATGCCTGATCATCCCGAATCCCAGGATCGCGAGAACGGGCAGCAGGGACGCAATCACATCATCGAGCGAGGCTGTCATGAGCGGTGCGACGACAATGCAGATGATGGCCGCCATGGCGATACCGAAGCTGTTACTGCGCTCCAGTACGCGGTCCGGAATGACGCCCAATGCCGTGAGGATGATGCCGAGCAGTAAGCCCCAGATGGAATAGCTGATCCCCGTCAACTCGCCCAGGTGGAAGGCCGCCGCGCCGGCGGTGAACACCAGGAACAGCAGGAACAGCTGGTTCTCGGCGAGCTTCTCCGGCAGGCGCACGAGTTTCGGGCGAGTGGCCACGGTGGTGCCCGCAGCGCCGTCGTTGTGTGCCGAGGAAGCCGAACTGGACGGCCCGGTAGCACTGAGCCGTTTGAGATCACCGGTGTCGCGGAGCTTGAGCGAGTAGCTGCGCAACAGGTAATTGGTGAGCGGCATGGACGGCAGCGACTGCAACATCAGCACCAAGGACGGAACCACGATCACGGCAGTGGCGATCCCCGCTTCGGTGAGACCTTGCGTGGTGAGTGAGGTGGAGATGATGCCGCCGGCCAGCGGGCCCGCACCGGCGACCGAGTATTCGAATCCGAACAGCGGTGTGACGATGGCGAGCACCATGCCCACTCCCACGAGCATGCCGCCCAACGCGATCAACACAGCTTTCCACTGCGCCTTCATGGTGGACAGCGGAATCAGCGACCCCATGTGCACCATGATGGGCGGCTGAATGAGCGTACCCACGATCACCATGGTGGATGTCGTGACGAGATCCTCGGGAATCAGGCCGATCTTGGCAAATATAAACGCGCCCAACATGGCTACCAGCAGCGAGGGCACTCGCGCCTTGGACCAAATGGACAGGATCTCTCCCACGGCGATGAACGCCAGGATGATGGCCGCCGCCAACAGTGGAGACATGGTGGTTCCTTCCGTGGTGAACCGATGAGGGGTGGCTGAGTGCTGCGGGTCTAGGCGGAGGCGAGCCGGTCGAAAGCCAGCTGTGCCAGCGCGGCAGCTTGGTCGCCCAGGACGGCGTCGTCGAAGAGCACGTTGGGTGAGTGGTTCCAATCCGCAGTTTCCGGGTCAACATCCGGCGGGCTGCACTGCAAGAAGATGAAGCAACCGGGAACGTCCTGGAGGACGTAGGAGAAGTCCTCGGATCCCATGAGGGGGTTCGGGTATTCGACCACCCGGTCCTCCCCGAAGGTCTTACTGAGCGTGGCTGCGGTGAAGTCGGACTCGGTTTCGTCATTGACCGTGACCGGGTACAGGACCTCCCAATTCACCTCGGCCCGCACGCCGTGGGCTACGGCGATACCGTCAGCGAGTTCCTTGACCGCTCCGGGAAAGGTTTCGGTGGTCTCTGCGGACAACGTGCGAACGCTTGCGCCCAGGCTGGCGCTGTCCGGAATCACGTTGATGGCGGATCCGGCGGACAACTGCGAGATCGACAGCACCACGGGGTCGAACACGTTGAAACGACGGGTCACCATGACCTGCAACGCGGTACCGAATTCCAACAGCGCGGGGACGGGGTCCTTGGCGGTGTGGGGCTGGGATCCGTGTCCGCCCTTGCCGTGGAACGTCACCGACAGTTTATTAGCCCCGGCCATTGCGGTAGTGGGCCAGTAGTTGAAGACTCCGGGCACACCAGGGGCCACGTGGATGGCATACGCGGCCACGGGCTTGTCCCCGGTGACCTCCAGCAGCCCTTCGTCGAGCATCGGCTTGGCCCCGCCCGGACCCTCCTCACCGGGCTGGAACATGAAAATCACGTTGCCCCGCAGCTCATCCCGGCGAGCGCTGAGCAGCTTGGCCGCGCCCACGAGGCCCGCGGTGTGCAGGTCGTGGCCGCACGCGTGCATATTGTCGTTCTGGGAGGCGTAATCCAGCCCGGTCTGTTCGACCACGGGCAAGCCGTCCATGTCCCCACGCAGCAGCACCGTGGGGCCGGGTTGTCCTCCGCGTAGAACCGCGACCACGGAGGTCAACGACTCACCGAGGGTGATCTCGAGATCGCATCCTGCCAGCGCGTCGAGAACCTGCTGCTGTGTCCACGGCAGGTCATTGCCGAGTTCCGGGTGCGCGTGAAGTCTCCTGCGCAGCTCCACGAGCTCGGGCAACATTTCCTGGGCAGCCGCAACGAAAGACATGACCTCACCACTTTTCGACCTGGGCATCGGATGATCAGAATTCAGTAATCCTTCACTTACCGTATGCCCAGCCCGTGATTCAAAGCACCACCTGTCGCTTTTGTGTCACATTGTGGTCACTCTGTCGCGTGAGTCATCCCCAGAGACGGGCCCGGCGCGAGACGAATGGGCCCACGAACGGTCGCGAGGTCCACTTCTTGACCCTTCTGCTGCACGATCACCTGGCCTTCGTCCACGAGGTTTGCGGCGACCTCGCGGACCAGGGGCATCAGGTCTCGCCAGTCCTCTCCGCCGATGGCGCGCGCAGTTTCCGACGGACAGATCGTCTTGCCGTTGCGTTGCCGCAGCAGCTCGCGAATGGACTCCGCCGCCCGTTCCCGGAGCTCATGGCGCTCCTGCACAGTTGCGTCGGCTTCGGCGTCGTTCTCGTTCGTCATGTCAGAGTCTCCGCCGCGCTAGTCGATCAGTTTCATCGCGGCGAGGAGACGCTCATGGCGCTTCATGCCCGCAGCGACCACCTGCGGGAAGTGCGAATACCAGCGCAAGTGTTCCGCGGCGACGTCGGCTTCCGGAACTTTTTCCCCACCGATGGTCCAATGGTCGCGCGGGCCGCCGTCGAGATCCTCGGCGCGGTACCCCAGCGCATCCAAAGTGGATGAGTAGATGGGCGCCCGGATGCCGCCGAGCAGCACACGTCCCGGGTCCTTGACCTCGCCCGATTCGCCGAGCTCAGCGAGAATCTCTCGGGCCACGCCCATCAGCACCTCGTTGCTCGGGTGGTTGATCACGTGCGCGGCGTTGGGTCCAGCACTTTCGAACAACGACGCCGCATCCACCGTCCCGTGGGCATCCTGCCGGGTCCGCAGCTGGTGGAGGGATTCGTCCTTGGAAGCCCGCACGGCCTCGGCCGACACCGGGTCCAACCGGACGGCACTCTTCCCCTGAGCCGCGGCCACGAGCACTCGAAGGTCGTGGTACGGCGCCACGGGCGGGTCGGTGACACCGGCCGCACGCACGATCGCGAGGGTGGGCATGAGCGCCGTCCAACGCATCACGGGGAACTTCACCGCGCGGGAACCGGAGGGGGTGAGCGCAAGGATCTCCTCCGTGCCCAACGGCAGCCCTCGATACCCGGAGGCCACCGGCTGAGTGGCCACAAAGTTGCACCGGTTCAGGAGCCGAGTGAGATGCGGCAGGTCCTCCGCCAACAATTCGTGCACCGGTGGCACCCGCACACCGTGCCAGCGGCCCTCCCCGGCCCCGTGCAACAGCACACGCAGGGACTCAGCCTGGCAGTTACCGTGCACCATGAAGAGCGGCACGTCAGGCAGGTCGGTCAGTCCGTAGAACTCTCCGTAGTGCGCTCGCCGTCCGGGGTCGTGCGGATCGAAACCCAGTGCCTCAGTCATGCCAACCGTCCTTCGATACGTTTCTCCGTGGCCGCGGGCCGAGCCGCGTCACACACGGCCGACACATTCGATTCCCCACGATTCACACTACGTGTCTCCCGCAGAACCAACAGCCCGGGCGCACTCTGTTCACCACGCTCGCACAGCACGCTCAGCGGTTCGTCCAGGGTGAGCGGGCCCAGGACGTCCACCACGTAGCGAGATCTGTCCAGGAAATGGGGCTCAGGTTCGCCCGCGCGAACACGAGGATCCTGAGCCAGCGCCGCCGGCACGGAGCGTCGGTCCACGAACCACACACCGGCGTCCGTATCCCGTAGCAGCTGACTTGAGGTCAGGAACGCTTCGCCGTCATTGTCATGACTGCGCACCCGGACGACCACGGTCGGTTGCTGGAAGACCAGACCGCGTCCGCGTGTACTCGGCAACGGGATGCGCTGGGCCAGCGCCATGGTTTCTGCGTCCTTGATGTCGCGGGTGTCCGGCCGGCCGCCCAGGTCCGGACCGTCGTGCCACGCCACAGCGCCCGGGACGTGCGCGAACCTCGCCCCGGCTTGCCAGCACCGGTACGCGAGATCCCAGTCCTCTCCCCCGTAGCCGGTGAGCGATTCATCGAAGCCACCCACGCGGTCGAAGAGCTCGCGGTCCACACCCATGAGCGCGCTGATGATGAGTCGGAAATCCTCGACGCCCGCCTCCGCCAGGTCGTTGGTGCGAGCGTAACCGTCGGAAAGCCAGGCTGGGTCGTCGAGTCTGCGAGCGCCGTCGGCGCGCCCGAATGCCAACCACTGCTCGATCTGTGGGCCCGTGCATGCGGAGACGTCCACGTGCTTGCGGGCGCCCACGGCCAGAACGCCGTGACCGTCGTCGTGTTGTTCGAGACCCGCGAGCATCGCGGTGAGGAACCCGGGCTCGGGCATCATGTCCCCGTCGAGGAACACCAGGTGGGGTGCCTTCGCGAGCGCCGCGCCCTTGTTCCGCGCGGCCGCCGCCCGGAAGCCCAGGTTCTCCTGCCGGGTCACGCTGATGACGTACGACGTCGCGGGGAGCGCGGGTGCCGCGGCAGAGCCGTCGTCGCTGACGATCACTTCGAACTCCCTCGGCGGAAGATCTTGCCGTTCCAGCGCGCTGAGCAGCCGGTCGAGACCGCGCTGATTCTCGTAGTAGGGCACGATCACGCTGACCCTTGGTGCGCTCACGGGATCATCCTGGTCGACGACGACGCCCGCACCTCTGGGGATTCGCCAGCCTCGTGGTCCGCGGCCGTCAGCCTGGACCACTGGATCTGGGCCGCGCGAGCGATGGACGGAAGATCGGTGTCATCCCAGTCCCCGTCATCGATCCACGTGGAGGCGGGGTTCTCGAGGGCTGCGTTCAACGCCGACGGCAGGTCGTCGGTGATGGTCAAGGCCCACGGTGCACGATCGCGGAGTTCTTCGAAGAAGGGGTGCCGGGTGACGATGGGCCGGCGGCCGCTCGCAATCCATCGACCCACCGACCCCGAAGCGGACACGTGCTCGGGTGCGACCACCGGGACCGTGACAGCGCGGGCGGCTGCGGTGAGCTGTTCCTCCGACAGGAATCCAGTGAGGTGGAACGCGCGGCCCTGGGCGCGGGCGAGGCGTTCGAACTCGACCACGAGATCCTGGTGGCCGTCCGAAGGTCGACCCAGCGCGGCGACGTCGGCGGGGTGAGGACTGGTGGCCAGCGCGGACAAGACCTGCTCATGACCTTTCCCCGGATATACGAACCCGAGCAACCCCACAGTGGGGCAATTCGTGGGAAAGCCCACGTGCTCAGAGACTGACTCGGCCGCGGGGGCACGATCAATGGGCAACGGGTCCACGTCCACGCGTGTCCGCGGCGAGATACCCGCGTGCCGTTGCAAGAGGCCGCGTTCGTACTCGCTGCTCACGATCACCGTGTGCGCAGCCGCGATCACGCGGGCGTAACCGGCGCAGCGGGCGGCGAACGCGTGACCGTCGGACGGCTGCGGGATGTCGTGAAGCGTGACGGACACGGGGCGGACGGCGGCGATCTGTTCGATCGCTTCAGCTGCCTCGGCCGCGTCGCGACCGAAAATGCGATCCGTGAAGTGGACGTGCACCGGGCCCTGATCGGTGAGCAACCGCGGGAGCACCTCCGAGATCTCACCCTCGATACGCGCGGCCTGCGGAGTGTGATCGGCCAGGGCGTTCGCGTGCATCCTGACCCCGTGCTGCAGCGGTCCGACGATAGCAAGGGTGGTTACTTTCACGTCCGAAACTTTACCGGACCGTTCCTCCCCCGTGGTCGACGGCGCCGCAGCCCGGCTCACGGGAGGGCGAGCCGGAAGACCTTACACCACGCCTCGAAGACCTGCTTGGGCAGCGGACCGGAGGTGTAGGGAATGCCGTACTCCTCGCAGATCGCCTTGACCCTCGGCGCGATCTCAGCCATGCGGTTGGACGGCAGATCCGGGAACAAGTGGTGTTCGATCTGGAACGACAGGTTGCCGGTCATGAAGTGCATGAACTTGGAACCGTCGATGTTGGCCGAGCCCATGGCCTGACGCAGGTACCAGTGACCGCGGGACTCGTTCTCGATGTCCTCTTCGGTGAAGGTCTCTGCGCCATCCGGGAAGTGACCGCAGAAGATCACGGCGTGGGCCCACAGGTTGCGAATCACGTTGGCAGCGACGTAGCCCTTGATCGAGGACTTGGCCGAGCCCGTCAGCGAGGCCAACAGCGGTGACAGCACGAAATCCTTGGCACTCTGACGCCCGAACTTCTTCAAGACCCGCTTAAGGTCCTTGAGCATTGCCTCCTTGGGCTTGTTGCCCTCCAAGTACTGGTCGAACTCGATGTCATAAATGGCGATGCCCCACTCGAACATGGGCGCCAGACCGGCGTTGATCACCGGGTTGAGCAGGTTGGCCGGGCGCCACGGTTGCGACGGATCCATGCGCAACACGTTGTACCCCACGTCCCGGTCCTTACCGACCACGTTGGTCCAGGTGTGGTGGGTTTCGTTGTGAGTGCGCTGCCATCCGGAAGCCGGCGCCACGAAATCCCACTCCCAGGTGGTCGAGTGGATTTCCATGTCGTTCATCCAGTCCCACTGACCGTGCAGAACGTTGTGGCCGATCTCCATGTTTTCCAGGATCTTGCCACCCGCCAGGCAGCCCACACCCAAGAACCACAGGGGCTTGTGCTTGGAGAACAACATGGAGGCGCGCCCCACCATTTCCAAGCTGCGCTGAAGCTTGATCACACGATTGATGTAGCGCGCGTCCGAATCTCCCCGCTTAGCAGTGATGTCATCGCGGATCGCGTCGAACTTGACCTCGAGCTCAATGAGCTGTTCTTCGGTGAGGTTCAAGGGGTTGGGCGTCGGGCGCGTCCGCTCAATCTCAAAGGTCGGTGTCTGCTCTTCCAATGTTGCTGTCATGCGTTGCTCCTTCAAAGTGTTCGGGGTGCCTGTCGGCAAGATCTGCGGGGTGACTCTCGGACGGGGAAAGCTCCGCTACACGTCCAATGCCACCCAGGGGGCTGGTCGGTTGATACACGTTTGCACCAGGCCTGGATCGTGGGTGACCTCTCCGGTTCGAATATCGGAAACCTGTCCGTCTGTCATGGGCACCAGGCAGCTGCGGCAGATTCCGATGCGACAACCGTGCCGCAGTTGTCTACCGGATTTCTCGGCGGCTTCCAGGATGGAATCTGCGCCGGTGACCTCAAGGGTCTCTTCGGACTGTGAGAAGTACACCTCCCCGTTGCCGCTGGCGCTCGTGCGCCGGGTGACGTCAAAACGTTCCACCCGGGACTCACCGCCGAACAGGGTGGCCAATTCCTGCACTTGGCTCACGAAGGAATCGGGGCCGGACGAGTAGATCTCGCGGTCCTGATAATCCGGGCACAGGCGCGGAATGTCACCCGTCTCGGAGAAATCGATCCGGCCGTCTTCGTGACTGAACCAGAAGATGGGTTTCAAGCCGGGGAACTGGTCAGCCAGTTCGAGGATTTCATCGTGGAAGATGCAATCTTCCGGTGTTCTTGAGGAATACAGCAGGACCACGTCGTGGTCGGGGCGGCGCGGCATGAGCGTGCGGAGCATGGACATCACCGGGGTGATACCGGAGCCTGCCACGATGAACAGAATGCTCGCGGGAGTTTCCTCCAGCACGAACTGCCCCGAGGGCTCTTCCAAGTAGAGGAGAGTTCCGGGCTCGGCGTCGTTCACCAGGAACGTGGACACCGCACCATTGGCCTTCACCGTGATGGATGGATCGTGACCCTCCGCCGCGCTGATGGAGAACGGACGCCACACGCGCTTGCCGTTCAGGGAGACGCCGATACGTGCCCATTGGCCCGCCACGTGGGGAATCCAGCCGTCGCCGGCCTTGAAGAAGATGGTGGAGGTATCAGCGGTTTCACGCGTCACACGGGAAATGACTCCCCTGGTGTATCGTGCGCTGGTCAGGTTGTGGAAAACCTGCAGGAAGTCTTTCGGATCACGCGGATACGTGAACTGAGAGACGGCGAATTTCAGGACTTTTCGAGCGCTATTTCGCTTCACTCTGGGCCCCCACTTCTGGTCTATCGCCAATCTTGTGAATCTGAATATCAGGTTGCTCTCTGTGCGAACGGAATCGGCAGTTTCACCGACCTCCGAAGCCGGAACCTGTTGACGATCTGCGCGGGTCCTCGGTCTCGATGGTTGTTCAGCCACTCGGGATCGTGCGTGGCCGGAACGTTCTTACCTTAACAACCAGGCATGCGTGCCCACACCGAGCCTGCTGATTGTTACCTGGACGACACCCGGGACTGCCCGATGGTTGGCGGCGACGTTGCACCGGTAACGAGCACCTTCCCGCCCACCCACTCGCCACATTGTTGCACTTGTGCAAGCTTGCACGAGTGCATAATCTGTACTGGTGCCAGAAGAAAATGTGTCATTACGTGAGCGCCATCGAACGCAGACGTCCCGTGAGATCCACGAGGCAGCCTGGGAGCTGACCCAAGGCAACGGATACGCTGCCACCACGGTGGAGGCCATTGCCGAACGCGCCGGGGTCTCTCGTCGGACGTTCTTCAACTACTTCGCGTGCAAGGAAGACGCCGTTCTGGGGTTGAAACCTGTCCACATGCCTCAGGCCGATCTGGAGCGGTACCAGGACTCCAGCAACGGCGACGAGTTCTCCCGGACCGTGCGTCTCTTCCAGGCCGTCCTCCGGCATTCCGCGGAGTTCGGCGCTACCGGCAAGGAGCGCAAGGACCTGCTCGCAGCCAACCCCGACCTCTCGCGCAAGATCGGGCTGCACATTACGGCGGCCGAGTCCTTGGTGGCTTCGACCGTTGCGGAGCATTCCGGCGGATCGAGCAGCACTCGCGACTCCGACAGGTCGCAAGCGTACGTTCTGATGGCCGGCTCGGTCCTCAAATACGTGTACCGGAACAACGAAGACCTGACCAGCAATTCTGACGCGAGCGTGGTCGACCGCGCCGTGGAGCAGGCCCTGTCCGTCTTCCGATCCGCTTTCAAGGAGATCTCATGAGCCAGACCACGGCGCCCGAGTCGGGCCGGAAGACGACCTCCCAGGAAACTACACCTGCACCCCGATTGGTGCTGCTGTTCGCGGCGCTCATGATGGTCATGCTGCTGGCGGCACTTTCCCAGACGATTCTCTCCACCGCCCTACCCACCATGGTGGGCGAGCTCGGCGGGGTGGACCACATGAGCTGGGTCATCACCGCCTACATCCTGGCCTCGACCATCATGATGCCGGTGTACGGGCGGGTCTCCGACCTTTTGGGGCGTAAACCCATCCTGCTCGCGGCAGTCGTTCTGTTCATCGTCGGTTCAGTGATCGGTGCGGCGGCTGATTCCATGACCCTGCTCATCGCGGCACGAGTGGTCCAAGGCCTGGGCGGCGGAGGCTTGATGATCCTGTCCCAGGCCGCCATCGCGGACGTGGTCCCCGCGCGCGAGCGCGGTAAGTACATGGGCGTGATGGGCGCCGTCTTCGCGGTGGCATCCGTGGCCGGCCCGCTGCTGGGCGGCTGGTTGACCGAGGGCCCCGGATGGCGCTGGGCCTTCATCATCAACGTTCCCTTGGGAATCATGGCTTTCGCGGCCGTGAGTGTCTTCCTGCGGATCCCGCGCCCCGAACGCGCCAAGTCCCTGCACATCGACTACCTGGGCATGGTGCTTTTGGCGCTGGCCACCACCACTCTCATTCTGGTGTGCACGTGGGGCGGCCAACAGTACGACTGGCTGTCACCGCAGATCCTGGGGCTCGCGTTGGTCACCGTGGCTGCAGCGATTGGTTTCGTGGTGACCGAATCCAAGGTGAAGCACCCCGTCATCCCGTTGAAACTCTTCGCGGATCGGAACTTCACGCTGACCACCGTGGCCGGATTGATGGTGGGCATCGTGATGTTCGGTGCGCTGGGTTACATGCCCACCTACATCCAGATGGCCAAGGGTGTGGATGCCACCACTGCAGGCCTGCTCATGACGCCCATGATGGGTAGCCTGCTGGTCACGTCCATCGTCTCGGGGCAAATCGTCTCCAAGACCGGCAGGTACAAGTTCTTCCCGCTCACGGGCATGGTGGTCACCGGTCTGGGACTGTGGCTCATGTCCACCATGACCGCGGCGGATCCCATCTGGAAGCTGTGCCTGTTCATTGCAGTCTTCGGCGCGGGCATCGGTTTGAGCATGCAGATCCTGGTGCTCATCGTGCAGAACTCGTTCCCCAACCGGGTGGTTGGAACCGCCACGGCCTCGAGCAATTTCTTCCGTCAGGTGGGCGCCACGGTCGGGTCCGCCGTGGTGGGTTCGGTGTTCGTGACGCGCTTGCACGACCTGCTGGCCGAGCGCATGCCTCCGGCCGCCGCGGACGCCCCGATCAGTGCCAACTCGCTGACACCGGGCACGGTACAGGGCCTGCCTGATGCCCTGCGTCTTCCCGTGATCGACTCATACAACGATGCGCTCCTGCCCATCTTCTTGTTCATGGTGCCGTTGACGATCATCGCCCTGGCTCTGCTCTGTTTCGTGGTGGAGAAGCCCTTGGCCACGCATATCGACCGCGACGTCCACGTCCCCGAAGACAGCGAACCGGTTGATGACGCAGCCCCTGAGACCAAACGTCAGGAGATAGAACCGACCGTCACCGGGAGCCGCTCCGCACGCTGAACCGCTGTAAAACGATCGACGGTACGGCCAGAAATTCGCATTTCTTGGGTCGTACCGTCGATCGTTTTACGGAGCCCCGCGGTCGCAGGGTTCTAACGTCTATCAGAGTGCACCAGTCGGTCAGTCCTCGTCCGGGAGTTCCCGCTGGATGTCCTCCACCAGGTCACCAATCAGCTCGGGAGCCTCGTCCAGACGCGCCCGCAGGGACGCCATCTCGATGCCGTGCAACAGTCCCACGGCGTAACGGTCCTTGCCGGTCCGCTGGAAACTGCGGGCCACGCGAGCCAGCCAGTGCTCCATGACCGCGCAGTCCGTCAAGGATCCGAGTTCGTCCTGGTAATCCTTGGCGTACGACGCCGCTTTGGAGCGCTTCTTACCGGGATAGGCATCAGCGTGGTCCAGGGCATCGCTGACGTAACGGACGGATTTGATGGCCTTTCGGGCATCGTGCAGGTGGTCGAAGTACACCGCCAGTTCCACGGGGTCTTCGTCTGCCAAGGCCAGACGTTCACTCAGTTCTGCACCCAATTCGCTGACCTCGGTTCGCCCAGTCTCGGAGTCCACTGCAGGCTGAGCTGTAGCCTCCTGGATCACGTCCCGCAACGCGGTACTCATGACTGCCTTCGCGAACTTCTTGGTCGACAGCTCCGCGGCCTTCTCCCCGAAGGAAGCATCCTGGAACAACGCCCGCAGGTCGGTCAGCAACTGGAGGTGTGCGGTACTGTCCAGCATGCGACGGACCGCACGAGCGGCGTCGTCGGCGCCCGTTTGGGAGGCGGCGAACAAGTCCTGACGAGCGGTGGCCGAAATCTGGCCCTGGAACTCGTTGTCCAGGCGGCCGTGCAGCAGCTCCGCCGCGACTTCCTCATCGCGTGCATCGCTGAGAGCACGGGCCAAAGTCTTGAGACGTTCTTCGAGGTCCGCCCCGGTCTGTTCCGGAATGAAGTCCCGAGCGGCGTGCAAGACGCTGCGCAGAGCACGGCTTCGCACACGCATCTGGTGCACGGAATCGTCCGCACCGATGCGCACGGCGAAATCCCAGTGCTGCAGCTGGCGGGTCAGGGTTTCGCACATGGCCAGCAGCACGTCCTGACCATTGGCAGGCTCGCCCTGAACGGACTCTGAGGCTTTCTTCTTCTCGGATTCTTTCTTGGACTTCTTCGAGGTCTTGTCCTTCTTCGAAGAGCCCTTGGCATTCTTCGAAGATTCTTCGGAACTGTTCTTGTCCTGGGCGGGAACTTCCTTGACCGGGGCCTTGTCCTGTCCCAGGGCACGCGCGATCTTGGCCGGCGACTTGGACGCCACGGCCCCCGCCTCGAAGAGCACGTCTTCCACGGCCGAGAAGACCGCCTTGGACTGCTTCTTACTCAGGTCGCTGGAGCTGAGCTCGATCTCGCACTCGCTCCATTCGCGGTCGATCCCGGCACGCTCATCACGCGCGCACACGAAGTCCACGCACAGCACGGCATGCTGCTGGCCGTCTTGTGCGGTGATCGGATACTCGGCGCGCTTGGTGTTGATGGTCGCCACCGGGGTGAGGGGCTGGTCCAAAGTGATCCCGACCAGCGTCTTACGCAATGCGGCGGGCATGCGAGTGGAGGTCTTGAGCGGTTCGTAATGCAGTTCCCCACGCACTTTGCCGGCCTTGTACTTCACGTGCCAGCCGTCGTCCCCGCCACCCGCACGACGTCGCACGGCCACGTTGGCGCCGCTCAGTGCGTAGTCCGCGGTGTCGTAATACGCAGCCGTCATGTCGTAGATGGCGGGCTCCCCCACCGTGAAGCCTTCGACCTTGTGCAGCTTGATCTTGGCCGCTTGTTTGGGCGACACATCGTACTTGCGTTCAATCTCCCACTGATGCTGGGCCATGACTCTCCCTAGATATGAATCGCGCCGCGACCTTCCCTTTCGGGTGCGGCCGCGGCGCGGAATCGAAATACTTGGTAAAAACTGTGTGGTGCTACGCGCTACGCCCGACGGCGCTTCAAAACGTCATCCAGGTTGAGGGCCGCGGACTCCCGCGAACCGGCCTCTGCCGCGTCCTTCAACGTGCTGGACTTGGCTGCGGGGCGCTGCGGAACCTGCAAGGGCTCGGGTTCGCGCGGGGGTACAACCGGTGCCTGGGTGTACAGCGGCTTGGGAACCGGAACGGGCTTCCAAGTGGTCTTGCCCTCGAACTTGGGGGCGGTGGAACGAGCGACCTTGAGCGCTTCCGCACGGAGCTCATCCACGGTGTAAGCCGGCTCGTGGGTCTTGGCAGCAAGCTGCTGCTCCGACTGCTCAACGTGCTCCGGCAGATCCAGAGCGGCCTTGGCGCGACGTTCGCGGACCTGCTCTTCCTGGCGGTTCTCGTCCTCGTTGTCGAACAGCTTCTGTTCGGGCTGCTCAACGGGGGCGCTCACGGAGCCGCGGGCTCTACGCACGTTCTGTTCCTCGACAGCCAGATAACGCAGACCTGCCACGCAACCGATTCCCAAGAGAGTGAGAACGGTGGGCACGGCCCAGGTCACGGCGGTGAAGGGTGCCATCAAACCGGTGATCAACGCGGTGAACAACAGCATGGCACCGGCCAGGAAGATCAGGGTCCGATCCCATCGGATACGCATACCGGCCATGGGGCGGCGAGCAGGTGTCGCGGTGGACGGTTCCGTTACCGGCGTCTCCATGGTGCTCTCCCGTTCGTAGGTTGATGTCTTGGGCCCAAGACTCACTGTAGTGTGCTGCGGGCCCCGACGGGGCGCATCGAACCGGAGGTCGCGCGCATCAACTTGGGCCAGCACGGGGGTGTCTTCACGACGCAGAATCCGAGGTGCAAGCCACACCGCGCACAACACGCACACGATGGCCAGAACGGCCGAGCTGCTTACCCACGTCAATCCCACGACCCCCACCATAAGGGAGCGCAGGACAAAAACTGCGACACGCAGCACCGTGTTGCTTACAACGGTGTAATTCACTGTCTGCTACACGGCGCTCACTCCAGAATACCTTTGCGGGAGCGGTCAGAATCGACCCTTGCGCACGGTCATGAGTTCATCGGATCCGGTGAAGCGGTGCACCAACCCACGGGGAACCTCGGGTGACGTGAGGGCAAAACTGCGGTGATCCCGCCAATGCCCGGAAATGTGGAGAAAGTCTTTCCGTAATCCTTCGTCTCGAAAACCGAGTTTCTGTACCACGCGCAAAGATTTGACGTTCTCCGGGCGAATGTTGATTTCCATTCGGTGCAGATTCAGATGCTGAAAGCAGTAGTCGGTAGCCATCGCAACAGCCATGGGGGCAATCCCCCGGCCTGCCTGCGCGGCATCCACCCAGTAGCCCAGGGTCGCCGATCTGAAGGACCCTCCGGTGATGCTGGAAACACTGAGCTGGCCCACTAATTCATTGCGGCCGGTGTCAGGGTTCACTTCCGTGATCAGCCACGGCAAGGAGGTGCCCTGCTTGGCCTGATCGCGCATCAGCTTCACGAACTGGCGGTAGGTGGGTGGCTCTCCCCCGGGTAGCGGATTGCTGGCCTCCCACGGTTCCAACCACTCGCGGTTCCGGTACCGGACGCTGTCCCATTCAGCCCGGTCACGCATGGACAATGGGCGCAGCGTGAGCTGCGCCCATTGCACACTTACCGGCCACACGACATCAGTGTTCACGGAACACTGACTATCAGTCCTGCAGGTCCTTTGCGAAATCCTTGACCCACTCACGCAGATCCGGACCCAGATCGCCGCGTTCGCACGCGAGCACGATGTTGGCCTTGAGGTAGGACAGCTTGTCGCCGGTGTCGAAGCGGCGACCCTTGAACACCACGCCGTACATACCGTGCGCCTGATCGCCCTTGTCGGCGATGGTCTGCATGGCGTCGGTCAGCTGAATCTCGCCACCGCGACCCGGAGGGGTGTTCTCGAGGATCTCGAAGATCTCGGGGTGCAGCACGTAACGGCCGATGATGGCCAGGTTGGACGGTGCGTCCTCCGGAGCCGGCTTCTCCACCAGTCCGTTGACCTGAACGTACTCTTCGCCGTCAACCGCAGTGATGTCCGCGCAACCGTAGGCGCTGATCTGCTCCTGCGGAACCTCCATGAGGGCCACGACAGAACCACCGGTGGCCTGCTGGACCTCGATCATGCGTTCGAGCAGATCCTCGTTCGCGTCAATCAAGTCGTCGCCGAGCAGTACCGCGAACGGGTCGTTGCCCACGTGGGTCTTGGCACGCAACACTGCGTGGCCCAGGCCCTTGGGATCCTGCTGCCGCAAGTAGTGGATCTCGCCCAGGTCGGAGGCGTGCTCAACTTCCGTGAGCAGCTTGTCCTTGCCGGATTCCTTGAGTGATGCCTCGAGTGCGGGCACGCGGTCGAAGTGATCTTCCAGGGCGCGCTTGGAACGCCCCGTGATCATCAGGACGTCATCCAGACCGGCATCCACGGCTTCCTGGACGACGTATTGAATGGCGGGCCGGTCAACAACCGGCAACATTTCTTTGGGCATGGCCTTGGTCGCCGGGAGGAACCGGGTACCCAGTCCTGCCGCGGGGATGACCGCCTTGTGTGCGCGCTTGGTTTGATTCGGGCTCATAAACTCAGGTTAATGGACGATTCTTCTTTGCGGCTGATTGAGGCGAAATATGCAGACTTTGTCATCGTCCCTTCATGAGGGGACACCCTCTGATCAGTTCATTGCCGAGAATGACCAAGCCTCGAAACGAACCCGAATGGATCTCTCATGACGTCGGAATCGAATCTCCCGACCGGCAGTAAGGCCGATCTGCGACGGCGCATCCTGACCGAGCGGCGTCGTCGGTCACCCGAGGTGCGGCAGGCCGCCTCGCACGCATTGATCGACCACCTGCGGCGCGAGATGGCCGTGACGTCGACCAGAGACCTGGCTGCTTTCCTCCCGCTCGATACCGAGCCTCCGCTGCTGGCGGCACTCGAAACCGCACATCGCGCGGGGCATCGTGTCTGGGTGCCCGTGGTCGAGGCCGACCGTGCGATGCGCTGGTGCCAGTGGCGGCCTACCATCCAGCTCGCGCCCGGTTCGCTACCGGGATTGCTCGAGCCGGTGGGGCCGAGACACGACATCGAGATCTTCCGGGCCATTGGCCTCATGGTGGTCCCGGCCGTTGCGGTGAGCGCCGACGGCGTTCGGCTGGGTTTCGGGGGCGGCTACTACGACCGCTTCCTGGAACGGCTCGCGGCCGCGCAGCCGCTGCCCGAGATGCTCGCGTGCGTGTTCCACGACGAGATTCTGGCTGCCGGAAGTATCCCTCGAGAACCGCATGACGCGGTGATGACCAGGGCACTCACCGAACGCGGCGTGGTGGCTCTGGGGAGCAGCGAGGATCACACCACAGCGCAGTCTCGACCGGAGTAGGATTAGCACTCGGTCCACATCAGTGCCAACCAATTGCGAGGAATCCCGTGCCGGTTTACGCCTACGGCTGCAAAGACTGCGGCCACGAATTCGATATCCGTCAGTCCTTCACGGATGACGCCCTGACCGTGTGCCCCGAGTGCGGCGGTCAACTGCGTAAGAAGTTCAACACCGTGGGTGTGGTGTTCAAGGGCTCCGGTTTCTACCGCAACGATTCTCGTTCGGATGCGAAGACCTCCGGTTCGAATGGCTCGGATTCGTCGGCATCCAGCTCGTCCGCTTCGGATTCGAGTTCCTCTTCATCGAGCTCATCCGAGAAAGCTGCCTCCAGCTCGGCACCTTCGAGCGCCGGCACCTCGGGTTCCTCCTCGTCCTGATTGCTGCTCCTCGGGGTCGACACTGACGTTCCCGCGGCGAAAGCACTCCACATGGTGGCTGCGTCCTATGGAGTCGTGCGCGAATCCCCAACCCCGTTGACGAGTCCGCCGCCGATCTGTGAGTGCTCATAGCGTTCGGGCATGAGCCCACGAGCCCGCCCCAGATATCCACTGAGTCTGCGCCTCCGCACGGCGGTGAACCGCCGCCATCGGTTGGTGGCCGCTGCCCTCTGTGCGGTTGCGCTGACACTTCTGATCCTGCGGTTCGCTCCCCCGAGCGCGCAGTCCTCTCCCGTGGTGACCGTGGTCAATCCAGTCCCGGCGGGGACGGCACTGAGCGGGGCCGATGTCCATGTCCAGGAGGTCCCCGTCGATTGGGTTCCGGATGGCGCCGTCACGGATCCTTCTGTCGTCACGGGACAACCGGCCACCGTGGCCCTCGTGCCGGGGCAATTCCTGACGGAATCCTCCGTGCTCGGACCAGGTCTTCTGGAAGGTCAGCCGGAAGGTACGACCGCCGCGAGCATCCGAGTAAGTGATCCCGCAGTGCTACGCCACATCCGGCCCGGGGACAGCGTGGACGTCATACATCAGCCGGACAGCGCAGCTAATGACAGGCAGAAGACCGTGGCGGAATCGGTGACCGTGCTGTGGAGCGCACCCGTGGATGCTGGTCAGGACTCGTCTCTGTTGTCGGCCTCGGGAACCGATACCGACCTGGGTCTCGTAGTGCTGGCCGCGCCCCGGGAAACCGCGTCCGGACTGGCGGCACTGGACGGTTCCGGTCGGACTTCGCTCGTCCTGGTGGCCGATTAGGTCAGCAACGCGGATGGGGGGTGCGGAATCGACGTTTTCAGCCCCAGTGCGGGGGACGCTGTTCCTTCAGCCACTGCTCGTGCTCCCGCTCGGACATTGCCTCCGATGCCCCGGACACCGCGCGATCCGGGTCGTTCGGCCTGGCGGACAGCGCCGGATCGGTTACGGCCAAATTCGGATCTGGCGCACGCCCGCCACTAACCCGTCGGTGCCCCCGACGTCGGCGTTTGGGAAGCTCGGTGGCACTTCCGGAAGCAGCGTCCCTCTCCGAATCCGTCACCTGACGTGACCCGGTTTCTTGACCGGAGTCAGAACCCTGAACGGGATCCACGGGCTCGTCGGGTCCGGCCTTCGGGGCCGAGTTTTCCTCGTTCATGGGCCTGCTCAGCCGTTCTCCGTGTCAGCCGACGAGTCCTCGGGTCGCTCGGACCGCTCCGCGCCACCCTGCTCACGGGACTCGGTCACCGAGGTCTTCGCCTTGGCGTTCAACCCCAGGTATCGCTGCACCAGCGAGGCCACGGTCTGCGGATCGGTGAACACCTCCACGGACCACAGGCTTACGTAGTTCCAGCCCGCGCGTTCGAGCTGCTGCGGAATCAATCGGGAACGCTCGCGCACACTCAGTGCGCGGCTGCGATCCGATCCGTCGGACTCCATGGCCACGGGGATCCGCGGGGCTTGGCCGTCCTCGGTCGGCTGCACCACGGCTCCGGCCGAGAGAGATTCCGTGTCCGCGTACGCCACCACGTCGATGATGTCCGCGTAGTCCGTGTGTACGGTGGCACCCGCGCGACCCAAGCGGTCGGCGAGATCCGCGACCAGGGCATCCGCAGCGTCGTCGGCGACCGAGGTCGGTGCCTGCGCCTTCTCGGAGGTGGTCGATTCGCCGAAGAGCAGCTCGAGCATGCGGTACATGTCCCGCGCGCCGTACTGCAGGCGACGTTCCTCGGTGTCCTTGGGGTGGATGGACGTGACGATGTGCGTGTGCCGACGCGCGCGCGTCATGCCGCGCACGAACGCTTGCCGCCCGTCCTTCTCGGACAGGGCGCCCAGGTTGGGCGTGGAGCGACCGGACGTGGTGCGTCCGAAGCCCAGGGAGAAGATCACGGTGTCGCGTTCGATCCCGGCGGCGCGGTGGAGTTCGACCACGCGGAAGGACTCACGGCCCGGTGCGAAGAAGTCCGCGGCCTCCCCGTTCTCACGCAACCTGCGCTGCACGGCCTGCGCCACACGGGTCGCGTGCATCGCGGACGCGGTCACCACGGCGAGCGAGCGCTCGGGGTGGCGGGTGGCGTGCGCAAACACAAGATCTACCGTGCGCTGCACCTCCGCCGACGGCGCCTGCACACCTTCCGTGCCGGCGGTCAGCACACCCACGCCATCCTCCACGTATTCCGCGGACATCCCCGAGGTGGGGCTGACCAGCTCGGATGCGTGCGGGAGGCGCGACAGGGCGCCGTCGTAGAACGCAGAGTTGAGGTAGTTGAACAGGCGCGGGTCCATGGCGCGACGGACCGAGGTGAGCCCGCGCTGATCAACCACCCGGCTGAGCGCGCCGAAGGCCGATTCGAGTTCGGCGACCGGCTGGGGATCGTCCCCCGAGTTCTGCTGCGGCGCCACTGTGAAGGGATGCGGGTTGCCCGCGTGAGCATCGCCGAACGCAATGACCTGATCCGCACGAATAAGTGCCGGCAGAGTTGCGGCGAGAGGTGTGGACTCCGCGTCCAGGATGACCACGGTGTCGATGTGCTGGCCCTCGGCCAGCGTTGCCGAGAGGACCAGGGGGCTGGCGGTCCACACCGGAACCAGTTGTTTGATCAGATCTTCTTCCGCGCTCAACTGGTCAGGGCGCACCCGTCCCGAACGCAGCATGTCCCGCAGGTTCCGGGCTGCCACGGGACTGCGCCGGATACTGTGCTTCCAGCGCGTGGCGAGCTCGTGCATCAGGCGACTGGGAGCCGAAGCCACGTGGGCGGTATCCGCGCGTCGGAAAGTGGATTCGGTGCGGCGCAGCTCGTTGCCGTGGGGCATGGCCACGAAGTCGTCTCCGCTGATCATGGCCTCGAGCACGGACTGCCACCAGGCCAGCTCCAACTCACCGCGCACTTCGTGGGCGGGCACGCGACGGTCCTGCATGTCCTGCAGAAAATCCCCGAGCCCGCGCGAGCGCAGGTCGTCCAGGAGCATGGTGCGCTCGGGCAACGTGGCCAGGTGGACCTCGTCATTGATCAATTCGTCGAGGGTTTTTTCCAGCTGCTCGACATCCGCGGATTCCAGCGTGGCCGCGGTGGGCGACCCCTCCAGAGCGATGGCGAGACCCTCGAGGTCTTCGCTGAAACGGCGCTGGATGTCCCGGACTTCGCGCGCGCGATCGGACACGGCAGGTTGCTCGAGAGACGTGGCCCACGCACGCCAGCGGTCGCGCTCGGACTGCACCTTGACCAGGGCCGCGTGCAGGTCGGAGATGTGAACACCGGGGCGCATGTACTCCTTGGCCGCCTTACGCAGACGGGACCGCTGCAGGCCGGTCATCTCGATCCCGTGGTCACGGCGCCACCCCGACGACGCCGTGGCGGCAATCAGATCGGTGACCGGGCGGTCGTAGATGTCCGGGGTGAAGTGCTTGAGGGAGTCACCGACCTCGATGACCAGCGACAGCTGCTGGGCCCACTCCTGAATGGTGGTGCCCGGGCGCAGGCCGGACACCGACAGGACGCTACGAATCCCGGTCTTGAGGGTGGTCAGTTCGAGCAGCAGAGACTTGGCCAGCTGGTGTGCTTCACGAGCCTCGTCGTCATTGACCAGGCGGGCACCGTTCCAGGGACCGGAGAGGGTCTCGGCGTCGAACGCACCCAAGCGTGCGGCGCGTTCCAGCTGCTTCTCGACCTGGGATCGGTGGGACACTGCGTCGAGCACGGACCGACGGAACCGCACGGCTGTCTGCGGGCCGGGTTCGCGGGCCGTCAGCTCCGCCAGTGCCTGCATCGCCTGATAGGGCGAGGCCTGCCAACGGGGGCGCACGGCGTGCAGCGATTCCTCGTGGACGCGCAGCTGACCGCGCGAGATCCGCAGGGCATCCTGAAGCTTTTCGAGGTCCGGTTCCTCGGCACGTTCGTTACGGGCGATGGCTTGCACGAGTCGCTCGGCGATGTCGTCATCGTTGAGGTGGGAACCTAATGGCAGGACCAGCGAGTCCAAGCCCAAGCGGTTCCAGGCGCGGGTGAACGCAGAGAGGGTGGTGCGGGATTCCCCCAGCACCAGGACACTCTTGTTCTTGTACACGAGCGAACCCACGGTGGCGACCACGGTGTCGATGACAGGGGTGCCCACGGGGGTGCTGACCACAAAGCTTTCGCCCTGTTCGGCGAGGTCCACGACCTCCTGCTGGCTCCGGTCCAGATCCGTCAGCGCCAACTCGTGGGCGGGATCGCGAAGGTCGAGGGGTTCGGCACGGTTCTCCAGTGGAGTGACCACCGGTAGCTTGCCCACCTCGCTGTTCTTCAGCCGCGCAAGGTCTCGCACGAACTCGGTGCGCGCCTCGACGTTCTCATCCGCGGGACGCTCGTGTAGGTCCGCGAAGGTGGAGACGAGCAGTTGATGATCCACGTGCATGCCCGGTACGTCCACGGCCAGCTGGCGCAGGGTCTCCAGCACGGGTGCCGGATCAAGGCGGCGGGTGCCGTACGCCAAGCGGGACATCTCCCCCGTGGCCAGTTCCACGTCGTAATCCTCGCGCAACCTGCGCACCAGGGCCGGGTTCAGGCGCGCCGGCGCCACGATCTGCAGCTCGAAGTCCTTGCCGTCCGGGCGCAGTTTGACCGTCACGGGGGCCAGCAGCACGGGCGCGATGAAGCGCCGTTGTCCGTCCACCGCAGGATTGGTCAACCACGACGCCGTTCCGGCCGCCAAGTACGCGGCGTCCAGTCCGTGCATGACCGACAGCTCATGGATCTTGGTACGTAGCGCCCGGGCCGAACGCGCGGCTCGTTCGTAGGCGGGGTCCTGATGATGAATCATCGTGGACAACCTGGTGGGACGGCCCATCAACAACTGTGCCTGTCCCGAGGAATTGGCCTCCGCCAGGTCGATGCACACGTTGTCCACGCGATTGAACTCCAGCAGAGTGTCCGGACCGGTGTATGCATCCATTTGCTGGGTCCAGGCACGCAAGGACACCCTGGAATCGGTCCCGGTCTCGGTGATGTTCTCGGGGCGTTCTTGGGGCGCGTCTGCAGACATGAGTCTCCTACTCACGAGTGCGCCGACCGCTCCACCCTCTCCCGGGTGGGGCGGCCGACGCACCGGCACTGATGTTCGTTCACAACGAGTGCGGGATTACTCCCACTCGATGGTTCCCGGCGGCTTGGACGTGACGTCCAGAACCACGCGGTTGATTTCCTCGACCTCGTTGGTAATGCGGTTGGAAATCTTGGCCAACAATTCCGAGGGCAGTCGTGACCAGTCCGCGGTCATGGCGTCCTCGCTGCTGACGGGGCGCAGCACGATGGGGTGGCCGTAGGTGCGGCCGTCTCCCTGCACACCCACCGAGCGGACGTCGGCGAGCAGCACCACGGGCATCTGCCACACGTCGTCGTCCAAACCGGCGCGGGTCAGTTCTTCGCGGGCGATCGCGTCAGCGCGGCGCAGGATGTCCAGACGCTCCTCGGTGACTTCGCCGATGATGCGGATTCCCAGGCCGGGGCCGGGGAAGGGCTGGCGGCCCACGATGTTCTCGGGCAGACCCAGCTCGCGCCCCACTGCACGGACCTCGTCCTTGAACAGTGCGCGCAGCGGCTCGACCAGCTCGAACTGCAGATCCTCCGGCAGGCCACCCACGTTGTGGTGGCTCTTGATGTTGGCTGCGCCCTCGCCGCCGCCGGATTCCACGACGTCCGGGTAGAGGGTGCCCTGGACCAGGAACTGAACGGGCTTGCCGTCAGCGGCCTCGGCGCGCAGCACCTGTTCCTCGGCAGCCTCGAAGGCGCGGATGAACTCGCGGCCAATGGTCTTGCGCTTGGTCTCCGGGTCGCTCACACCCTGGAGCGCGGACAGGAAGCGGTCCGATTCCCGGGCCACGTGCAGCTTCACACCGGTAGCTGCCACGTAGTCCTTCTCGACCTGCTCCACCTCGTCCTGGCGCATGAGACCGTGATCGACCAGCACGCAGGTCAGGCGGTCACCGATGGCGCGCTGCACGAGTGCCGCGGCCACTGCCGAGTCCACACCGCCGGACAGGCCGCACAGAGCCTTACCGTCGCCCACCTGGGCGCGGATCAGGGCGACCTGTTCGTCAATGATGTTGCCGGTGGACCACGAGGGAGTGATCTGGGCGCCGTTGAACAGGAAGTTCTCGAGCACCTTCTGACCGTACGCGGAGTGCTTGACCTCCGGGTGCCACTGCACACCGTAGAGCTTGCGTTCGGGGTTCTCGAAGGCGGCCACGGGGGCGCCATCGCTGGAAGCCAAGGTGGTGAAACCTTCGGGCGCAGCAGTGACGGAGTCGCCGTGACTCATCCATACGGTCTGCACCTCCGGGGCCCCCTCCAACAGGGTGCCCGTCACGTCCTGGGACGCGGTGGCCATGGTGGCGCCGTATTCACGGGCTCCGGTGCGTTCCACCGAGCCGCCCAGTGCGCTGGCCATGACCTGGAAGCCGTAGCAAATGCCCAGCACGGGCACGCCGGCCTCGAACAGCTCGGCATCACGCTGCGGTGCGCCGGGGGCGTACACGGAGGACGGGCCACCCGACAGGATGATGGCCGCGGGATTGCGCTGCAGAATTTTCTCGGTGGACCAGGTGTGCGGAACGATTTCCGAGTAGACGTTCGCTTCACGGACCCTGCGGGCGATCAGCTGCGCGTACTGCGCACCGTAATCGACCACAAGAACCGGGCGGTCCTCGAGTTCGGTGAGGTTGTCAGGGGTTTCAGTCACGGGCCCAAGTCTAGAACACCTGAGCCTGCTTTATCCCACGCTCAGTATCGCTTGGCCGCCTTGGGGTTCGAGGCCAGCTCCGCCTCGGTGGAACGATGGATCTTGCGCTCCACAATGAAGGACAGGAACGGCACCACACCGCCCAGGGCCATGACGATCAGCTGTGGGAACGGCCAGCGCATGAGCGACCAGATCCGGAAACACGCTGCGAGGTACACCACGTAGAACCAGCCGTGAATGATCAGGATCCACGTGGAGATGTTCACTCCCCCGGCCAGATTCTCCAGTTCCAGGTTCTGCCAACCCAGGGCCACGGTCTCACCGGTGACCTTGTCGGTACCGCCGGCAATCAGGTCGTAGCCCAAGCCGTAGCGGGTGATCATCTCGGCCACGAGCAACAGCAGGAAGGTACCGGAGACCCACGCGCAGATCTTGTAGAACGTCAGCGCTCCCCGGATCTGGGCTTCCGTGCCTCCGAAGCGACGCCGCGGTTGCAGCGCGGCGGCACGGGCCTTGACGTTCTCGGGAACGGTGGCGCGTTCCGGCGTGGCATCCGCCGGAGTGTTCACACGCACGCCGTCCGTACGCCGCACCGGCTTGGGGTTGTGCTGGGAATCAGGGGTGCGTTCACTCATGAGTGGCTCCGTGCTCGGGGTGGGTGCGGTTCTCGCGGGTCGGTGTTCCGTCAGATGATGGGTTCACCGCTGGTTGGTCGTCAAAGTAGTAGTAACACTGATCGTGCTCGTCCCAGTAATAGAAGGACCGGGCATCCTCGTCCCAGAAGTAGTCACCCTCCAGGTAGAAGTACTTCTGTGGGTCCTGCTGCCGCAGGTATTCGTCCCGAACGAAACGCCACCACAGGAAAACGGCGAACCCGGCGAACACGATCCATTCCAGCGCGTAGAACAGGTTCAACATGTTCAACGACGTGTCCGTGGGCTGCTGGTCGATATCCAGGTCCCTCAGTTCGCCGCTCATCACGGTTGCGCCCGGGTCCAGGGCCCCCTGGTCGGTCACCGGAACTTGCTCGGTCGCGGGTACCTCCACGGAGGCGGCCACGTAGCCCGAGTACAGCGGCGCCGCCCACACGTTGGTCAGTTGAGCGGGCGACAATGCGGGTAGCTGCCCCTGCGGGAGGTCCCCGTTGCTCAGGGGCGCCTCGGGAGGCAGAAAACGGCCCGCCACGGTCACGGGGTCCGACGGCGCCGCGGGCACCTGATCGGCGGATTCGACCCAGCCGCGCGCCACAGCGATGGACATGGGACCGTTGGCAGCATCCCACAGCTCTTCGGAATCGTGCAGGACGAGTTCCGATACCACCCAGTAGCCCTCCGCGCCGTCATGCAGGCGGCCCGGGATCACCACTGTGGATGCCGGATCGTAGCTACCCGTGACCTGAACGGTGTGGTCCGCGGCGGTAGCTGTGGCCACTTCACCGGGCTTGATCACCTCGGACAGGGGCTTCACGCGGTCCTTGTCAGGATCGGCCACGGTGGCGGCCTGATCAGAGCTGCTCAGCTGCCACATGCTCAGCACCACGAACAGCGCCGCAATGATCAAGCTCACCGTCAGAAAGGCGAGCGACCGGGGGCTGAGAGCGATCTTGAGCACCACACAAGAGTAGTGGGCCGCCCTGTGCGTTTCCCAAATCCCCGTGGGGATCGGTCGACGCGCAGGACGGCCCAGCGAGTCTCACCGGTTCCGCACTAGCCGCGGATCACGACCTCTGCGCGCTGGAACTCCTTGAGGTCCGAATAACCCGTGGTGGCCATGGCACGGTGCAGTGCGCCGATGATGTTCGATGATCCGTCCACGTGACGCGCCGGACCGTTCAGCACCTCTTCCAGGGAACCCACGGTGCCCACGCGTGTACGTTCACCGCGCGGTGAGTGCTGGTGATGGGACTCCGCGCCCCACAGCCAACCCTGCCCGGGGGCTTCCTCCGCACGTGCGAGTACGGTTCCGAGCATCACGGCGTCCGCGCCCATGGCAATCGCCTTGACGATGTCACCCGAGGTGCCCAGGCCGCCGTCGGCGATCACGTGCACGTAACGACCACCGGACTCGTCCAGGTAATCGCGACGGGCCGCGGCGACGTCGGAAATGGCCGTGGCCATCGCGGCGTGGATGCCCAGGATGGACTCGGTACGCAACGAGGCGCCGCCACCGAAACCCACGAGCACTCCGGCGGCACCGGTGCGCATCAGGTGCAGCGCCGGGGTGTAACCGGCCGCGCCGCCCACGATGACCGGGACGTCCAGGTCGTAAATGAACTTCTTGAGGTCAAGAGGCTCCTGGTTCTGCGAGACGTGCTCGGCGGACACCGTGGTGCCGCGGATGACGAACAGGTCCACGCCCGCCTCGAGCACGGTCTTGTAGTGCTCCACCACACGCTGCGGCGACAACGAGCCGGACACGATCACGCCGGCCTCGCGGATCTCGGCCAGGCGGGCCTTGATCAGCTCGGGCTGAATGGGAGCGCTGTAGAGCTCCTGCATCCGACGGGTGGCCTCAGGAACGTTGTCCGAGGACAGGTCAGCGATCTCGTCCAGCACCGGCTGCGGATCCTCGTAACGGGTCCACAAACCTTCGAGGTCCAGCACGCCCAGGCCACCGGCCTGCCCCAGTGCAATCGCCGTTTCCGGGGACATGACCGAGTCCATGGGCGCACCCACCACGGGAATATCGAACTTGTACGCGTCGATCTGCCAGTGCGTGCTCACGTCCTGCGGATCGCGGGTACGCCGCGACGGGACCAGGGCGATCTCGTCCAGGTTGAACGTGCGGCGGGCCCGTTTGGAGCGGCCCAGCTCAATGTCGTAGCTCACGAGTAGTCCTTTCCCCGCGCATCCGTGCGCGAGTAGCGGGAGGGGTGAATCAGCGCTTGTAATTGGGCGATTCCACGGTCATGGTGATGTCGTGCGGGTGCGATTCCTTGAGCCCCGCCGGGGTGATGCGCACGAACCGGCCCTTCATCTTGAGCTCCTCCACGTTGTGAGCACCCACGTAGAACATGGTCTGGCGCAGGCCGCCGTCCAACTGGTGCAACACCGACGCCAGCGGACCGCGGTAGGGCACCTGGCCCTCGATGCCCTCGGGGATCAGCTTCTCGTCATCGGAGACGTCCGCCTGGAAGTAGCGGTCCTTGGAGTAGGAGGTGTTCTTACCGCGGGACTGCATAGCGCCCAACGAACCCATGCCGCGGTAGGCCTTGAACTGCTTGCCCGCCACGAACACGAGCTCTCCCGGGGACTCGTCACAGCCGGCCAGCAGAGAACCGAGCATCACGGAATCGGCACCGGCGACCAGGGCCTTGCCGATGTCACCGGAGAACTGCAGACCGCCGTCGGCGATCATCGGGATCCCGGCCGGGATCGTGGCCTTGGCGGCCTCGTTGATCGCGGTGATCTGGGGAACGCCCACACCGGCGATCACGCGCGTGGTGCAGATGGATCCGGGTCCGACGCCCACCTTCACGGCGTCCGCGCCGGCATCGACGATGGCCTGCGCACCCGCGCGGGTCGCCGCCTGACCACCGATGATGTCCACGTGGGACGCAGCGGACTCGTTCTTGAGACGCGCGATCATGTCCAGCACGCCCTGCGAGTGGCCGTTCGCGGTATCGATGAACAGCGCGTCCACGCCGGCGTCGATCAGGGTCATGGCGCGTTCAAAGCCGTCACCGAAGAAGCCAACGGCCGCACCCACGCGCAAACGACCTTCGTCGTCCTTGGTGGCCAGCGGGTACTGCTCCGCCTTGGTGAAGTCCTTGACGGTGATCAGACCGGTCAACCGATCCTGTTCGTCCACCAGGGGCAGCTTCTCGATCTTGTGCGTGGCCAACAGTTTGTGGGCCTCGTCCTTGCTCATGCCCACGTTGCCGGTCACCAACGGCATGGGGGTCATGACCTCGCGCACGGTGCGAGTCGCGAAGTCCGATTCCGGCAGGTAGCGGGTGTCGCGGTTAGTGATGATGCCCAGCAGCTTCTGGTTCTCGTCCACCACGGGCAGTCCGGAAACCTTGTAGTAGCCGCACAGGTGATCCAGCTCGGCCAGGGTGGCGTCCGGTCCAACGGTCACCGGGTTGGTGATCATGCCGGACTCGCTACGCTTCACACGGTCCACGTGATCGGCCTGGTCCTGGATGGACAGGTTGCGATGGATCACGCCCATACCACCCAGACGTGCCATGGAGATGGCCATGGCGGACTCGGTCACGGTGTCCATGGCCGCAGAGAGAACGGGGGCTTCAACGGTGATCCGGCGGGACAGCCGGGTCTTGGTCGACGCCTCGGAAGGAATTACATCAGTGTTGCCGGGCAGCAACAGAACGTCGTCGTAGGTCAGTCCGGTCAAGCCGAACGGGTCGTCCATGAGTGCGGTAGGCACGGCATCGGTCACGAAAGCTCCCTTTCACCAAGTAGTTTCCGTTTCATTCTACGGTCCACCGAGAACACCTCGTCCACGGTCGAGCGCATGATTGGTCACAAGGTGTACCCGTCAGCGGCCAACGCTTGCTCCAAACGGGCCCTGAACTGCGGGATGGCAGTGGACACGTACGTCAAGGACAGGTGGTTGCTGTCGATATACACGTAGACGTTGCCGATGACCGCGCGGCACATCCCGTCGGGACACACCACGTTGTTCATGTCCACGGCAGCAAAGCCTTTGACCTCGCGAGCCAGTGACAGCTGAGGGTCAACGGTCTCGAGCATGGGATGCGGCTCCGCGCATTCAGCCCCGTCCTTCTCGTTCTCCGTCACGCACGCGGCGAAATCGTAGGAGAACCGAGGTGTGTCACGGATTCCCACGACCTGGATGTCGCGATCGACCAGCTCACGTACCCGGTCTCCCACGGCAGGGTTCCACCGTTCTCCCCCGGGGTTGCTGAAAGTGCCTTGCATGAACACCATGTCCGGGCTGTTCTGGGTGGTCAGGGGGTCCGCACCTTCGTACCAGAGTTCGCATTCGTCTTTCTGGGCTTTCGGCTGTGTTCCCCGCTCGGTGTAGAAGCAGCCCTGCAGGATGTACGTGACGACCTGCCAGTCCTCTTCTTCAGCGACACTCAGAATCCCGGGTAGCCAGTGCCGAACGTGGCTGTTACCGATCACGTAGACGGTCCGCTCCGGCGCCTCCGGCGAGTACGTGTCGTAACAGTAGGACCGGTACGGGTCCTCCAGCGCCACGGATGCCGGGCATTCACCGCCCATGGCGGGCAGATCCTCTTTCAGTTCCGCCTCCACCGGAAGGATGGGGGCATCCGGATCAGGATCTGGGCGCGGGCCGGGAATGAGCGACATGGCACCCGGATTATTGCGCGCAGCGTCTGCCTGCCATTGCGTCACTCGATATCCGTCAAAGGCCAGCCAGGACAACACCAGCGAGGAGACCACCCCCCAACACGTCACGACCACGAGAGCCTCCCGACGCTTGGCCGCATCGGGCCACCGCCACCGTCTGATCGGTTCTTCCACGTATTTGGTGACCACCACGGCCAGCACCACGCTCAACACAACCAGCACGATTCCAGCGCGCCAGTCTGCCACCGGGCGATCACGAATCACGAGGTACGTGATCAGCAGCGGCCAATGAATGAGATACAGGGCGTATGCCGCATCCCCCAACTTGACCACCGGGCCCCAGGACAGGAAACGATCCACGCCCGCTGGGGAACCGCTGTTACCCGCAACGATGATCACCGCCGCGGAGAGCAACGGCCACAGGGCGATCCATCCGGGAAAGGCACCCTGCACATCCACGAGGACGCCCACGGACACCATGCTGACCAGGCCGGACCACCCCAGCACGACCCGCAGCACACGCGGCGGGTGGAGATACGGAATGGCCAGAGCGATCAACGAGCCCAGTGCGAACTCCCACAAACGGGCGCGCGTATCGAAATACGCGAAGGCCTGCTGGGTCTCGGTGGTGATCACCGAATAGATCATGGAGGCCGCGAAAATCAGGCCGAAACACACCGCCAGGATCGGCACGGAACTGATGCCCGTGC
>JAFAAV010000038.1 GCA_023426375.1 Actinomycetes bacterium
TCGCCATCCTGGAACGCGTAGCGCTCGCGGACGAAGGCCAGGGCGGTTTCCCCGTCCATCTCCTGCGGACCCTGCTGGAAGGTCTGGCCCTGGTCGTTGGTGAAGCCCACGGGCACGTTGACCGTCACGCCACCCAGGGCGTCCGTGAGACCTTCGAAACCGGCGAAGTCCACCTGGGCGACCTCGTCGATGCGTGTGCCGAAGTGCTCTTCGACCGTCTGCACCATGAGGGGCATGCCGCCATGATCGAGAGCGGCGTTGATCTTGGATCCACCCACACCGGGGATGTCCACCCACGTGTCACGCATGATGGACATGATGTACATCTCGCCACCGTCCTCGGGGATGTGCAGCAGCATGATGGAGTCAGCGCGGGCACCCGTGACCGTGGGATCCTCGCCGTCCGGGCGCTTGTCCGAGCCCAGGAGCATCACGGTGGTTCCGGCGTCCTGCGCGGAATCTTTCTCGGGGCGATCCGATTCGGCCGGGAACGCCGATTCAATGGGACTGGACCCGCGGTCGAAGTTTCGACCCAGGTTCCACACGAACAGTCCCGCCACGACAGCGACCGTGAGGACCAGTGCCAGGAATACCAGAAGAACATTGCGGCCGGTGTGCTTCTTACGGGGCCGGCGCTCTTCTTCTTGGTAGTCGAAGTCATTCAGGGACATGTAGGCGCTCCGAGGTGTGGGGGTCATTCGGTTGTGCTGTGCCGCCCCGATCAGGGCGGTTACTTTCGCACATCTTACGGTACGCGGTTGATCCATTCCGGCGTGGCGAACTTGGATTGCACCAACTCGCGTGCCGCCGCCAGTTCGTCAGCGGAAATGTCTCCCGCCACCGCGTCATAGCGTTCGGTGAACGAGTTGCTCAGGGTGGAAATGACGTCCGCCCGGCTCATTCCGGTTTGCCGCCGCAGCGGGTCCACGCGTTTCTTGGCCGAACGGTTGCCCTTGTCGGACAGTTTCTCCTTGCCGATGCGCAACACGTCGGTCATCTTGTCCGCGTCGATGTCATAGCTCATGGTCACGTGGTGGACCATGCCGCCGTTGGAGAACCGCTTCTGCGCGGCTCCCCCGATCTTGCCGTGTTGGGTGGCTATGTCATTGAGCGGCACGTAGTGCGCGTCCAGACCCATGGATTGGAAGGCCTGCATGACCCACGCGTCCAGGAACGGGTAGGAGTCGGCAAAGCTCAGTCCGTCCACCAGCGACTGCGGTACGTAGAGCGAGTACGTGATGCAGTTACCGGCCTCCATGAACATGGCCCCACCGCCGGAGACACGACGCACCACCTCGATACCGTGGCGTTCGGCGCCCTCCGGGTCAACCTCGTTCTGCACCGACTGGAACGAACCGATCACCACGGCCGGGTCCTCCCAGTCCCACAGTCGAAGGGTCGGATTGCGTCGACCCGCGCCCACTTCGCGAGCGAGCACTTCGTCCAACGCTAGGTTTTCGAGTGTGGGCCGCACCTGCGGTGCGATGACCTCCCACTCGTGGTCGCCCCAGCCGGTGGCCTTGGCCAGCGCGCGCCGCACCGCAATCGCGACGGCGCGGGCGTCGAAACCAAACAGCACGGCGTCGGCGGGAAGGGCCCCTTCAATGGCCGCGACCATCTCGTCCGGCGCGGCCGATTCGGGCAGCCCGTTCAGCGCGGCGTTGATGTCGTGCAGCGCCTCGTCCGGTTCCAGGAAGAAATCGCCGTTGATCGAGACCTCCGCCAGGCGACCATCCACGACCGACAGGTCAGCGACCACCAATTTGCCGCCCATCACCTTGTATTCGCCGTGTCTGCGGGTGCTGGTCATTGGCTCTCCTTGGGGCTCGGGGACGGCTGCGTCTTCTTCAGGGTAAGCACAGTGGTGGACCCGGCCGGTAATGTCACGTCGACCGTTGTGCTGCCGGCCTTCACCCCGCCCACGCGCGGGCGCTCGCTCGGCGGCGTGATCGGTAGGCCGTACCCGTCCACGCTCACCGCGTTGCTCGGGGCCGGTTGCAGGGCACGCTCCACGCTCAGGGCCACGTCCGGATCGGCCGGGTAGTCCGGCGCCGACGACGCCGCTCCACCACTCGCGCTCGGTTCTTGCGTTCCGCTCGGGCTGGGGCTGTTGCTCTCGGTGTCGTTGTCCTTCGAGTGATCCTCGAAGAGGCTCGCCACCGGGTACTCGGACGTCCAGGACGGCCCGCGCAACTGCGACTGGGTGGCGTAGTCCACGGCGAACGGGAGGTCCAGCGTGGTGGTGCGGTCCTTGCCCCCGGCGGGATTGCGATAGTCGGTGAGCACCACGGAGACCGTGCCATTGCCGTGCTCCACCGCGTAGCTCGTGAGGTTGTCGGTAGAAGTCGACGTCTCCACCATGTTTCCCTGCGGGATACTCGCGATCAGCGCCAAGGCCAGCCCATTGGCGCGCACGGAGAAGGCATCACCGGGATTGGCCTGAGTCCCGTCCGAACACAGAACGGACATCGGTGCGCCACCCTTGCACGGGGCCAGCGAGGAGTGTGCGGCTACGCGTTCCACACCGTGCTCCTGAACGCGCATTGAATACTCCGCCTGGTGCACAGCCGCAACAAGAGTTTCCGTGATGTTGTTGGAACCCGAGCAAGCAGACAGGGATGTCTCCGTGATCCACAGCGGCATCTCGTGCTCGTCAGCATCCTCCGCGGCCTGGCTGACCAGCCGGTCGATGTTCTCCCGCGTTGCCGGGTCCACCGCGTTCTCCACGGTGGGGATCTGGTGCTCCCACTGACTACCGCATTCGGACAACGGGTACTGGTGGACCGCCATGGCCATGGACCCAGTTCCCGGTGCTTCAGCAGCGGCGTTCCACCAGTCCGCGGAATACGCTCCCGGGGCCACAATGCGCAGGTTGGGCACTCGCTCGTGAATGGCTTTCGAGTACGCCGTCAGTTGTTTGGCGTAGGTCTCCTGATCCCAGTCGTCGCTCTTGATCGTGAGGTGGTTGTCCTCACCCTGGTAGAAGCCGTTGGGTTCATTGCCCACCATGATGCCCACCAGTCGATCCCCGAAAGCTTCTTTGGCGTGACGTGCCAACTCCCCCGCGCGATCGGGGTGGTAGCGGGCCAGGTTGGCGCTGATGATCACCGAAGAATTGGTGCGTTCGGTCAGCTTGGCTACCCGTTTCAGGTCATCGGGGGTGACCTTGGTGATCTCTTCCCCCTCGTTGAGGGGCCAGTCCTTGGGGATCGGCTCGTCGGACGCGGTGAAGAAGAACCGGCGGTCCGTGGAATTACCACCGAAGCGCAGCGTGGGTTCATGGAGTGAATCGAGGATGGTCACCAGGTCCGCGTTGTTCGCGTTCAATCGCTCGCCCGCCAGATCCGTGGACTCCAGCGAGAGCCCCACCGAGCCGTGCCGGTAGTCCTCCCCCGGCTTGCCGCCCCGCAGGGTGACGGTTGCGTCCGCACCCGAGGCGCTCGCCGAGCTACCCGGATAGGTCTCCGGCAGATCGCGCGCCTGTGCCACCTTGGCGGGATCCACAGAGTGCAGCGCGGCGTTACGAGCCACACCTGAGATCGGTCCGGTGGGTTCAGGTTCCGGCGTGGGAGTTTGTTCGGCCTGGTCGGAACAGGCCGTGAGCAACAGCAGAGCGGTGCCCAGGAAGGCGACCGAGCGGCGTCGTCGGTTGGAGAAGGACACGGGGGCGGGGGGATGAGCGGGGGCGGCAACCACGCGTCCATCCTAGCCAGGGAAAATCGACCCGGCGCGGACCCCGGGTGTACACTGGTCGATTGGTGCTTTGTGCGTTCGCGCCCAAAAACACCGACTATCCGAGCAACGCCGTGCCTGGCAAAATCCAGGCACCTACAGAAGGTTGACACCATGAAGGCTGAAATTCACCCGGATTACCACCCGGTGCTGTTCCGTGACCTCGCTTCCGGCAAGGTCATCCTGACTCGTTCCACCGCCACCTCGTCCAAGACTGAGACCTGGGAAGACGGCAACGAGTACCCCATCATCGAGGTTGAAATCTCCTCCGAGTCCCACCCGTTCTACACGGGCAAGCAGCGCATCATGGACTCCGCTGGTCGCGTGGAGCGCTTCAACCAGCGTTTCAAGAACTTCGGCAAGTCCTCCAGCTAATTCTGGGACTTCCAGCAACGCCCGGTTCGGACCGCTCCGAACCGGGCGTTGTGCTGTCCGGCACAGTTTAAGCGCAGGTCAAGCGCGGGTTAAGTAACACTCAATCCTGGATATTTGCTTGAGAATACTTATGATGGACCTATCCCCTCCATCTCCCGGGCACGTCAACGACCGAGCACCCCCATGCTCCCGCCCGGGTCGCCGAAAGGTCCCCGCCCTATGACGGTACGTTCATCACGTCTGCGCACAGCTGTGCTCCCCCTGGCCGTGACCGCCGCACTGGCACTTTCCGCCCAGCCCGCGCTCGCAGCCCCCGCCCCCGCAGACGGCCCGGATTCCCCGGCCACCACCTCGGCCGCCGAGCCGCCCAAGGAAACCGATCGCGTGATCGTGAAGTTCCGCGAACCGGCCGCCGACAAGACCATCAAGGATGAGGTGGTCGAATCCGCAACCGATGAGGCCCTCGCCTCCGAGCCCGGCACCACCCCCGAGGTCGCAGAACACGTCAAGACCACCGTGGCCGACGCCGATGTCGTCCGTCTGGACCGCGAACTCGACGAAGCCGAGCAGGACAAGGTGGTGGACGAGCTCCGCGCCGACCCCGCCGTTGAATACGCCGAACCGGACCGCCTGGCCGCCGCCAGCTGGATGCCCAACGACGTCTACATGAAGTCCGCTCAGTGGGCCAATACCAAGACCCAAGGCATCGACTTCCCCGGGGCGTGGGATCTTTCCCGTGGTAACGGACAGACCATTGGCATTCTGGATACAGGCATCACCTCTCACCCGGACTTGAACTCCAAGGTCGTCACGGGACGCGACTTCATCACCCCCACCGACCTGTCCGTGGACGGCAACGGTCGCGACGCGAACCCCCGCGACGAGGGCGACTGGTCCCCCGCCGGTCACTGCGGCACCGGCAGCCCCGCCCGTAACTCCTCGTGGCACGGATCGCACGTGGCCGGTCTGGCCGCCGCGGCGACCAACAACACCACGGGTATCGCGGGTGCGGCCCCCGGCGCCAAGATCCAGCCCATCCGCGTGCTGGGCAAGTGCACCTTCGGTTGGGTTTCGGACATCGCCGACGCCGTGTCCTGGGCTTCCGGAGCGACCGTCGCCGGTCAGCCCCGCAACCCCAACCCCTCCACCGTGATCAACATGTCGCTCAACTACCCGGGACAGTGCGGTAACACGCTGCAGGCCGCCATCAACACAGCTGTGGGCCGTAACGTTCCCGTGGTCGTGGCCGCGGGTAACAGCGGCGTGAACGCGATCAACACCGCTCCCGCCAACTGCGGCAACACCATTGTGGTGGGCGCTGCTGGCCCCAACGGCGTGCCGGCTTCCTACTCGAACATCGGCGCCGTGGTGGACGTCCTGGCTCCCGGTGGAACCTCCCAGTATCCGCTGTTGTCCACGGTGAACACCGGTGCTCGCGGGCAGGTTGCTGCCACCTACGGCAACCAGTACGGCACCTCCATGGCCGCACCCCTGGTGGCCGGCACCGTGGCTCTCATGAAGCAGGCCAACCCCGGCCTGACTCCGGCTCGTATCGAACAGGTGCTCAAGTCCACCTCGACCGGTCGACTGGGCTCCTTGCAGATCAACCCCGCTGCGGCTGTTCGTTCGGTGGCTCTGACCGGCCAGGTCGCTACGACCTACACCGCCAAGGGTGCTATCGGTTCCAAGTGGCGCGCCACCGGTGGTGCAGCCAAGTGGGGCAACCCGGTCATGAACGAGGCCAACGCCGCCAACGGTGGCCGCTACCAGGAGTTCGTGAAGTCCGGTCGCAAGACCACCATCTACTGGCACACCCGCACCGGTGCACGCATCGTGGAGAACCCCACCGCGATCGGTCGTGCCTTCTTGGCACACGGCCGTGAACGCGGCTACGGCTTCCCCTCCACCGATGAGCGCCGCGCAACCGGTGGCGCCTATCAGGTGTTCGTCAACGGACCCAAGATCAACAAGGTCCTCTGGACCTCCCGCACCGGCGCCCACGCCGTACAGGAGAACGGCGGCATCGGCCAGGCCTGGATGCGCGCCGACTACGAACGCGGCTGGGGCTGGCCCACCTCCGGCGAGTACAAGTCCGGCAACGAAGTCCGCCAGCACTACTCCAACGGCGTCACCGCCCACTGGACCTCGTCCCGCGGAGTGTGGATCACGCGGTAACGCATAACCCGTTCTGATCGAGCCTCATCGAGGTGGCGATCACCACCCACGACGCAAGGGCCGTTCCCATCCGGGAGCGGCCCCTGCCTCGTGTGGGTACTGATGGGTTCATCGGGTCGATGCGTTGAGGTGACTCCTCTTAACGATTCCCCGGGCGGTTTCCCGGGCGATTCCTCACAAGCCCCTCCTCGTCCCGACATCTGAGGCAGAGCTTCGCAACGGTGAACATTTCGGGAAGAGGTACGTCGAGATTCGGCTGGTTTAGCTGCGTACCTCTGCCGCAAATGTTCCCTGCGAACCAGAAATGCGTACTTCTGCCAGAAATGTTCGCGTGGCGCTGGAAGTGCGTACCTCTACCGTAAACGTCGGCGTGTGCGGGTGACGACGGTCTCCCGAGCACGATTTACTGATTTACTCCGGTACTAGGACGATGGCGCAACGTACTCGTGGCGGAGATCGCTGACCTTGGCGATGTGATCGAAATCGTGGTCGGCCGCGAGTACAGTCGCGCCGTTCACAATCGCATACCCCGCGATCAAGATGTCGAGCGAACCGGCCGCACGCACAAGCCCCGAGTTCCAAAGGGCACCTTGGATATCCAGGACGAGCGACTCATCAGGAGCGTGTTCGAGCGGAAACCCTAAGGAAATTTGCTGTCGATAAAGCGTGTATTGTTCCGGCGTTCGAGCACTGTGGCAAAACTCGAGTACCTGAGGCGGGCAGGTCACCAAGAGATCCGACGGTGTTCGTTCGATGGTCCGGAGTCGAGCCGCGATTCGCTGATCACCGGACGCCAATCTCGCCCATACCGAATTATCAACCAAGTAATCGGTCACGAACTGGGCAGCTCTGAGCTTGGTGCCTCGTCTATCGGAGCGCCAAGTCCAGACTCAAGGTCCGTCAATTCGGCGATTCCATCAATCATCGCGCCCTTCTGCTTGGAAGCGATCAGCCTGCGGAGAGCCAGATCGAGGACAGCGCGGTTTGAACGCTCACCAGTGAGAGCTCGAGCTCTTTCTATGAGCCCAGGGTCAAGGTCAACACTCGTCATTGCCATAGTCCGCCCCTTCCTTTATATGGTTCATTATATGCTCGGTGGGTATCAGTTGTACATGGCAAGACGGTGCGGCTTGTTACCTTGGACGGGTCTCCCAGAACGCCACGGCGCTAGCCGCGGCCACGTTGAGCGAGTCCACTCCGTGGCTCATGGGGATGATTACATGGCGATCGGCGTGGTACAGAGTGGCTTCACCGAGCCCCTGGCCCTCGGTACCCAGAATCAGGGCAAGCTTCTCCGGCTTCTCGGCCGCGAGCTCATCCACGGTCACGGCATTCTCCGACAGCGCCAAGGCAGCCGTCAGGAACCCCGCGTTCTTCACGATCTGCAGGTCTGCGGTCCAGTGCTCGAGGCGAACCCACGGAACCTGGAACACCGTTCCCATCGACACCCGAACGGCCCGCCGATACAAGGGGTCGGCGCAGCGTGGGGTGACCAGAACGGCGTCGACGTCCAAGGCAGCAGCGGAACGGAAAATCGCGCCCACGTTGGTGTGATCCACGATGTCCTCGAGGATCGCCACGCGGCGGGCGGAAGCCAGCACATCGGGCAGGGAAAGCGGCGCCGGGCGGTGCATTGCCGCGATCGCCCCGCGGTGCAAGTGGAAGCCCGTGATGTGTTCTAGCACGTCGTCCGGGCCGACGAACACGGGAACGTCGTAGGCGTCCAAAATGTCGCGCATGTCTTCGAGCCACTTCTCGGCCATGAAGAACGAGCGGGGCTGGTGACCGGCGTCGAGGGCGCGGCGCAGCACCTTGGAAGACTCGGCCAGGTAGAGCCCGCGCTCGGGTTCGATCTTGCGGCGCAGGGCCACGTCCGTGAGGCTCGTGTAATCGGCCACGCGCGGATCTTTGGGATCGGTCAGACGGACGATGCGGTCTTCAAAGGATGAATGAGTCACAACTGATCTCCTAGAACAGCTGGGAGACCATGTTGACCAGGGCCACGACGCCCAGGATCACGATCACGGTACGCAGGACGATGGGCGACATGCGCTTGCCGATCTTGGCACCCAGCCACGAACCCAGCGTGGAACTCAGCGCGATGAACAACACGACCCACCAGTTGATCCGGTCGAACGCCAAGAGGATGTAGGACAGTGCAGCCACAATATTTACGGCAGCCACGAGCACGTTCTTCACCGCATTGGCGGCCTGCATGGAGGCCAACAGGAACACGCCCAGGATGCCCATGAGCAGCACGCCCTGTGCCGCCACGAAGTAACCGCCGTAAATGCCCGCAAAGAACACCAAGAAGTACAGCGCGAGCGGTTGCTTGGAACGGTCCGGGTCAACTTCCCCACCCGAGGTTTCCATGTCCGTGTCGGCGGTTGCCGCGGCCTCTTGCTGGGCCTTACGACGCCGCACCATGGCTTGCAGGCGCGGCTGAAAGATCACGAACAGCAGCGCCACCACAATGAGGATGGGCGCGGCCACACCGAAGACTTCCTCCGGAAGGGTCAGCAGCAACGCGGCACCGATCACGCCGCCCAACAGGGAACACGGAATCAGCTTCTTGAGGGTGTGCTTCACTCCCCCGAGTTCACTGCGGTAACTCCAGGCACCGGTCAGGTTGCCGGCGATCAGGCCCATCGCGTTGGACATGGACGCTGTCACGGGAGGCACGCCCATGGTCACCAGCACGGGGAAGGTGACCAGTGTGCCGGATCCCACGATCGTGTTGATCAGGCCGGCCCAGACACCGGCCACCAGGATCAGGGCGACCTGCCACCACTCGAACGGAATGGTTCCGGATTCGCCGAACAGCTGCATGGGGGCAGCCGCGGACAGGGGAAGGTTCAACAACGTGAGTCTCGATTACCGGGCGAACGCGGCGTAACGGTTGCCGACCTTCACGAGCTTCAGCGGAAGGTTGAACGTCTCGGAGAGGTTCTTCTGGGTCATGACCTGACCGACCGGGCCGGCCGCCACGATCTTGCCCTCGCGCAACAGCATGGCGTGGGTGAAGGCGTCCGGCACCTCTTCGAGGTGGTGGGTGACCATCACGATGGCCGGCGAGGAAGGATCCTTCGCGAGCTCGTCCAGGCGTGCGACCAACTTTTCGCGGCCGCCCACGTCCAGACCTGCGGCGGGCTCATCGAGCAGCAGCAGTTCGGGGTCGGTCATGAGCGCGCGGGCGATCAATACGCGCTTGCGCTCACCTTCGGAGAGCGTGCCGAAGCGCCGCTCGGCGAGCTCGGCGAGACCCCAGCCCTCGAGCAACTCCACGGCGCGGGCGTCGTCGAACTCGTCGTACTCTTCGCGCCAACGACCCGTGACGCCATAGGCGGCAGTCACGATCACGTTGCGGACAGTCTCCGCGTTCGGGATCTGAGTGGCCAAGGTGGCGGAGCTGACGCCGATGCGCGGGCGCAGTTCGAACACGTCCACCGCGCCCAGGATCTCTTCAAGAATGTCGACCATGCCGGTCGTGGGATGCAGTCGCGCAGCGGCAATCGACAGCAACGTGGATTTGCCGGCGCCGTTGGGGCCTAGAATGACCCAACGCTCCCCGTCCTGAACGGTCCAGTCCACCGAATCCAACAGGGTCTTTTCACCGCGGACAACACTGACGTCCACCAATTCCAGCACAGCACTCATGGTCGCAACTCTAACGTGAGCCGGCGGTCACCGGCAGG
>JAFAAV010000112.1 GCA_023426375.1 Actinomycetes bacterium
CCTCTACGCCCTGATTCACAGCTCCTCACCCCTTGAAAAACTCCTGCCCACACTTATAGTCAACTAGACTTTAAGGTGTTAGAGTCATCCTGACACTAACAGAGCGCCTCCGTGGAACGTCTCAGGACAAGGAGCCACCATGACTGATCAGCGCGTGCTCCTGGCCGTGTCCACGGTGATTTTCACGGTCCGCCCCACCGGCGCCAACGGTTGTCACGAGCTCTGGATGCCCCTGGTCCGCCGGATCCGCGATCCCTACCGCGGCATGTGGGCGCTACCCGGTGGGCCGCTCCGCCCCAATGAAGCGCTCGAGGACTCCGCGCTGCGCGACCTCACCCTCACCACCGGCCTCGCACCCACCCACCTGGAACAGCTGGCCACATTCGGCGGCCTGACCCGTTCCGCCGGCGCCGAAGAACGCCAGGTCACGGTCGTTTACTGGGCCTCACTTCCGCCGCAGGAAGCGGCCATGGGCGAGAACGACATCAATGTCACCTGGCTGCGCGCCACCGACCTACCGGACCTCGCCTTCGACCACTCGGACATCGTCACCCACGCCCTGGATCGGCTGCGCAACCGCATTGCCGAACCCACCGTGGCCAAGGCCTTCCTGCCCGAGACCTTCACGATCGCCGCGCTGCGCGAGGTGCACGAGGCGATCATCGGAGACGCCCTGGACCCCGCCAACTTCCGCCGCCACGTCCTGTCATCCGGCCAACTCGAGGACACCGGTGAACGCTTGGAAGGCACCCGGCATCGCCCGCCCAAGCTCTACCGCTTCGCATCGGCCAAACCATCCAAGCTTTTCAGTCACCCCACGTCAGACCGTTCCGAGGAGACATCATGACCTCCGTAGCCACCCAGCTCAACCTTTTGCCCACCCGCCCGTCCGGCACCGCCGTGACGCTGGAGGGCGGCTCGTGCAACAGTTCCCTCACCCAGGATCCGTGGGATTTCCCCACCCCACTCGTGGAGGGCTATGGCCCCGGCGCGTCCCAGAACGACGTCGCTCCGGCCGGCTCTCCCGCCCAGCCCACCATTCCGCAGCGCTACCGGGATGCGTCTCCCGAGGAACTGGACGCCATGATCGTGGCGGCCAAGGAAACCTTGGGCGAGCGCGCCGTCGTCATGGGGCATTTCTACCAACGTGACGAAGTGGTCAAGCACGCGGACTTCATCGGCGACTCCTTCCAGCTCGCACAGCAGGCCAAGGCCCACCCCGAGGCGGACGCCATCGTGTTCTGCGGCGTGCACTTCATGGCCGAGACCGCAGACATCCTGTCCCAGGACAACCAGTCCGTGATCCTGCCCAACCCCGCCGCGGGCTGCTCCATGGCGGACATGGCCGACGAGCACTCCGTGGAGGACTGCTGGGCGGACCTCATGGACGTGTTCGGCCCCCACACCGTGGATGAGAACGGCCAGACGGTCACGGACGAGAACGGCGAGCCCCTCGCCTCCGTGATCCCCGTGACCTACATGAACTCCTCGGCGGCACTCAAGGCGTTCTGCGGCCGCAACGGCGGCATCGTGTGCACGTCCTCCAACGCGCAGACCGTGCTGGAGTGGGCGTTCAAGCGCGGCCAGCGCGTGCTGTTCTTCCCGGATCAGCACCTGGGGCGCAACACCGCCAAGGCCATGGGCGTACCCCTCGAGCAGATGCCCATGTGGAATCCCCGCAAGGAACTGGGTGGCAACACCGCTCAGACCCTCAAGGAATCTCGGGTGATTCTGTGGCACGGCTTCTGCTCGGTCCACAAGCGCTTCACCGTGGGTCAGATCGAGAAGGCTCGCGCGGAGTACCCCGGCTGCACCGTGATCGTGCACCCTGAGTCCCCCATGGAGGTCGTGGACGCCGCAGATTCCTCCGGTTCCACCGACCACATCCGCAAGGCCGTTCAAGCTGCCGAGCCGGGTCAGACCTTCGCGATCGGCACCGAGATCAACATGGTCAACCGCTTGGCCGCCGAGCACCCCGAGCACACCATTTTCTGCCTGGATCCCGTGATCTGCCCGTGCTCCACCATGTACCGTATCCACCCGGGTTACCTCGCGTGGGTCCTGGAAGAACTGGTGGCCGGTCGCGTGATCAATCAGGTCTCCGTCTCGGACAGCGTTGCGCAGGAGGCCTCCGTAGCTCTCGAGCGGATGCTGGCCGCCGTACCGAAGAAGTGACTCATGACTGACGTGATCGTCATCGGCAGCGGGGTCGCCGGTCTCAGCGCGGCTCTGTCCGCGGCTGAGGCGGGCACCCGCGTCACCGTCATCACCAAGGCCTCGCTCACCCTCACCGCAACTGATCGCGCGCAGGGTGGCATGGCCGCAATGACCAGCACCCTGCCCGACGGCCAACCCAAGGATTCCGTCCAGTTGCACGTCCAGGACACCCTGGTCGCGGGCGCGGGTTTGTGCGAGCCGCCGGTAGTTCAGGGCGTGGTCCAAGATTCCGCCGACGCCGTTCGCGACCTCACCGACCGCGGCGTCGCCTTTGATCGCGTGGCAGGGCCGGGATCACCCTGGGTTCAGGGTTTGGAAGCGGCACACAGCGTGTCCCGGATCCTGCATGCCGGAGGTGATGCCACGGGTCACGCGATTCAGGAGGCGCTCTCCGCGCGGACGCGTGATGCCGCGGCAGTCGGGGATATACGACTTCTGGAATACACACTGGTCACCGGAGTGCTGACTGGCGGTCATCGCGCCATCGGCGCCACAATTCGTCCCGTACTGCCTGGCGGCGAGCTGGGCCCCGAGGAGTTCCTCGCCGCCGATCACGTGGTGCTCGCAACCGGTGGTGCCGGTCAGCTGTATCCGTATACGACCAACCCCGAGGTGGCCACCGGTGACGGGATCGCCCTGGCTTTACGTGCTGGCGCCGAGGTGCGGGATCTGGAGTTCTTCCAGTTCCACCCCACGGCGTTGGCGGCACCGGGATCGTTTCTCATCTCGGAGGCAGTCCGCGGTGAAGGTGCGGTACTGCGCGATCAGCACGGTCACCGCTTCATGACCGATGTGGACCCGCGCGCGGAACTCGCGCCGCGAGATGTCGTGGCCCGAGCGGTCTTCGTTGTTCGTACCGGTTCCCCGGATGGGGCCGCGTACCTGGACTGCTCGACCATCCCCATTCCGGAGGGACTGTCGCGAGCGGAATTCCTTGCTTGGCGGTTCCCGACCATCGACGCGAGCCTCAAGGCTCACGGCATCGACTGGTCCACCGAACTGGTTCCCGTGAGTCCGGCCGCGCACTACCACATGGGTGGAATTGTCACCGATGAGCTGGGACGCACCACCGTGGCCGGTCTGTGGGCCGCCGGGGAGTGCTCGAGCACCGGCATGCACGGAGCCAACCGTTTGGCATCCAACTCTCTGCTGGAGGCGGCCGTTTTCGGTCGGCGCATTGGTGAGCTGGTGGTTGAGCCCTGGCCCGGGGCACACCGTGGGCCCTCGAGCAGCAATTCCGCACGGGCGCCCCACGAACTACTGCGACCACTGGCCCGGTCCCGACTGGAACAAGAACCTCCAACACCACGGCAACCTTCAAGCTCGGCCGATCCTTTTCACGCAGTCAAGGATTCTGCGCTGTCCTGCACCGGCAGGGCCGCCGCGACCTCAACGTTCCCGGCTTCAACCATCGGCCTCGGCCTGGCTCCCTCGGGGGCGCTCAGGGTCACCGAGCCCTTCTCCCGCGAGGCCCTCCAACACACTATGTGGCAGGGCGCCGGGGTCTTCCGCACCGCGGAGGGACTCGAGCAGGCGAAGGCGAGGCTGGAAGGCTGGCTCGCGGCGTCGGCGGCGGAAGCGGAGGCGAGCGCACCCGAAACCCTGGCCGACGCCGAAAACCGAAATCTCCTGACCGTGGGGCACGCGCTGGTGACCGCTGCGCTGGCCCGCACCGAATCCCGCGGGGCCCATCAGCGTGCGGATTACCCCGCGACCGATCCCCGACAGGCCGTAAGCACCGGGTGGGTTGCCGCGCGATCCGTGGTCCCCGCCCACGAAAGGACAGTCCATGCTGACTCGCTCAGCTGTTGAAGCCGTGATCCGCTCGAGTCTTGCCGAGGATGCGCCATGGGGTGACATCACGTCGGAACTCGTGATCCCCGCGGAGGCCACCGCCACGGCGACCATCACCTCGCGCGAAGAGGGCGTGTTCGCCGGCGAGGAGGTCATTCGTACGGGCTTCACCACCGTGGACCCGCGCCTGGACGTCACGCTCCACGTGCGCGATGGCGAAAAGATCACACCGGGAACAGACATCGCAACTATCACGGGTCCCGCACGGCCCCTGTTGACCGCGGAACGCACGGTGCTGAACCTGGCGC
>JAFAAV010000132.1 GCA_023426375.1 Actinomycetes bacterium
CCCGGCGGATTTAGGCTGGGAGCATGAGCGAAGCATCGTCGAACGCAGCCACCAAGTACTCGATCGCCGTGATTCCCGGAGACGGAATCGGCCCCGAGGTCGTTGCAGAGGCGGTGAAAGTACTCGATGCCGTGACCGAGCCCGCGGGCATCACCCTGGAGAAGACCACCTACCCGCTGGGTGCGGAGCACTGGTTGGCCACGGGCGAAGTCCTCAGCGACGAGACCATGGAGAAACTGCGCAGCCACGACGCCATCCTGTTCGGCGCGGTCGGAGCGGCACCCAACGACACCCGCATTCCGTCCGGAATCCTCGAGCGTGACCTGCTGCTGAAACTGCGCTTCACGTTCGATCACTACATCAACCTGCGCCCGGCCACCCTGTACCCGGGCACCACCAGCCCGCTGGCCGATCCCGGGGACATCGATTTCGTGGTGGTCCGCGAAGGCACCGAGGGGCTCTACGCGGGTAACGGCGGCCGCGTCCGCCAGGGGACCGAGCACGAAATCGCGACCGAGGTCTCGATCAACACCGCCCACGGCGTGCGCCGCCTGGTCAAGTACGCGTTCGAGCTCGCGCAGAAGCGCCCGCGCAAGAAGCTCACCCTGGTCCACAAGCACAACGTGCTGGTCAATGCGGGCCGTCTGTACCAGGAAACCGTCAACGAGTTCGCGCCGCAGTATCCGGACGTCACCGTGGACTACCTGCACATCGACGCCGCCACGATCTTCCTGACCACCGACCCGTCCCGGTTCGACGTGATCGTGACCGACAACCTGTTCGGAGACATCCTCACCGACCAGGCGGGCGCGGTGACCGGCGGTATCGGTTTGGCACCGTGCGGTAATATCAACGCAGATCGCACCGCGCCATCCATGTTCGAACCCGTTCACGGTTCCGCACCGGACATCGCGGGAACCGCAACAGCGCAGCCGGTGGCCTCCATCCTCGCCGCCGCCATGATGCTGGAACACCTGGGCCACGAGGATCTCGCAGACCAGATCAATCAGGCAGTGCGCCGGGATCTCGAGACGCACGGCAACGAGAAGCGCAGCACCGATCAGGTGGGTGACCACATTGTGGCCGCACTGAAAGACGCCTGAATCCGAGCAGTCGAAGGAGAACACTCTTGAGCACCCAGTTCGTCCGTCAGCCCAACCCCCATCCGACCACCGACGAGGTCCGCAACGCGATTCTGGCCAACCCGGGTTTCGGCGTGCACTTCACGGACAACATGATTTCCATCGACTGGACCGGTGACGTGGAGAAGGGCAACGGACAGTGGGAGAACCCGCGCCTGGAGGCGTACGGTCCCATTGCGTTGGATCCTTCTGCTGCCGTGTTCCACTACGGTCAGGAGATCTTCGAGGGGCTCAAGGCCTACCGGCACCAGGACGGCTCCGTGTGGACCTTCCGCCCGGAGGCGAACGCGGCTCGGTTGAACCAGTCCGCTGAGCGTCTTGCACTGCCGGCCCTGCCCGAAGAGACCTTCGTGGATGCCGTGCGGGAACTGGTGAGCACGGACGAGAAGTGGGTGCCCTCCGGTGACGGCGAGTCCCTCTACTTGCGTCCCTTCATGATCGCCACGGAACCGTTCCTGGGTGTGCGTCCTTCACGACAGGCTCGCTTCTCCGTGATCGCCTCCCCGGCAGGTAACTACTTCGGCACGGTGGAGCCCGTGGACATCTGGCTGTCCCGCACCTACGCCCGTGCGGGCAAGGGCGGCACCGGGTCCGCCAAGTGCGGTGGCAACTATGCGGCGTCGTTGATCGCTCAGATGGAAGGTGACGCACACGGCTGCAGCCAGGTGCTGTTCCTGGACCACGAACGCGACGATGCCATTGAAGAACTCGGCGGCATGAACGTGTTCTTCGTCTTCAAGGATGGCCGCGTGGTGACTCCCGAACTCACCGGAACCATCCTGGAGGGTGTGACACGCCGCTCGATCATCGAGCTCGCCAAGGAACGCGGCCTGCAGGTCGAGGAACGTCGCTTCACACTGGAGGAATGGCGTGAGGGTAAGGCTTCGGGCGAGCTGACCGAGGTGTTCGCGTGCGGCACGGCCGCAGTTATCGCGCCGGTGCGCCGCCTCGTCAGCAATGACGAGATCATCGGTAATGAAAACGATCAGCCCGGCGAAGTGACCATGTCTCTGCGTCAGCAGCTGCTGGACATCCAGACCGGTCGCGCGGAAGACACGCACGGCTGGCTCACCCGCTTGGCCTGATCGCTCACCGCTCAACGCAGGGTCGTGGTGGACCGTGCTGTGTAGCCTTAGGGCATGCGCATTGCACGGTTCACCTATGACAACGAAATTCACTTTGGCGTGGTCTCCGGCCCCGAGGGCCAGGAGAAAATCACCTACCTTTCCGGCGACCCCCTCTACGTGGGTGTCCAGCCGCTCGATCGCACGGTGGACATCTCCGAGGTGCGGTTGCTGGCTCCGGTGATCCCGCGCTCCAAGATCGTGTGTGTGGGGCGTAACTACGCGGACCACGCCGCGGAAATGGGCAACGACCTGCCCACCAGCCCCTTGCTGTTCTTCAAGCCCAACACCGCCGTGTCCGGTCCCGGCGATCCCGTGACCTTGCCGTCCTGGACCGAGCAGGTCTCCTACGAGGCCGAACTGGCCGTGGTGATTGGTCGCATGTGCAAGGACGTTCCGGTCGAGCGCGTCCCCGAGGTCGTGTTCGGCTACACCGGCGCCAACGACCTCACTGCCCGCGACGCGCAGAAGACGGACGGCCAGTGGGCACGCGCCAAGGGTTTCGACGGCGCTTGCCCCTTGGGCCCGTGGGTCGAGACCGAACTGGATACCACCTCGCTCGCGGTACAGTCACGCGTCAACGGTGAGCTCAAGCAGGACGGCAACACCGGGGACATGGTCTTTGACGTAGCGACTCTGGTCTCCTACGTGTCCCAGGCCTTCACGCTGCTGCCCGGTGACGTGATTCTCACGGGCACCCCGGCCGGTGTGGGCATCGTGGATGACGGCGACACCCTGGACGTGGACATCGAAGGTATTGGTCGCCTCACCACCGTGCTGCGCCGCTAGCTCCTTCTCTCCGGCGGACTCGGAGTAGTGGTCCGAGTCCCTCGAGGGACGCCGCGGATGCGGTGGCGGTGACACGTGAGCCTAGAATAGTCACATCATGACTGACCTCCAGACTTCACTTCACCCCACCGTTTCCGCCGATACTCCCGTGCGCGTCCGCTTCTGCCCGTCACCCACGGGCACCCCGCACGTGGGACTGATCCGCACCGCACTGTTCAACTGGGCCTGGGCCCGCCACACCGGTGGCACCATGGTGTTCCGCATCGAAGACACGGATGCTGCCCGCGACTCCGAGGAGAGCTTCGGCCAGATCCTCGACGCACTTGCCTGGTTGGGCATCGACTGGGACGAGGGCGTCAACGTGGGTGGCCCGCACGAGCCCTACCGCCAGTCCCAGCGCGGCGAGATCTACCAGGACGTGCTGGCCAAACTGGTCGAGTCCGGTCACGTGTACGAGGACTTCTCCACTCCGGATGAGGTGGAAGCGCGTCACAAGGCCAAGGGTGAGGACCCCAAGCTCGGTTACGACAACTACGACCGCGACCTGACCGATGAGCAGAAGCAGGCATTCCGCGACGAGGGCCGCAAGCCCGTGCTGCGTCTGCGCATGCCCGATGAGGACATCTCCTTCAACGACCTGGTCCGTGGCGAGATCTCGTTCAAGGCCGGTTCGGTGCCGGACTTCGTGGTGGCACGCGCCAACGGCAAGCCGCTCTACACCCTGGTGAACCCGGTCGATGACGCACTGATGGGAATCACCCAGGTGCTGCGCGGCGAGGACCTGCTGTCCTCGACTCCGCGCCAGATCGCCCTGTACCGCGCACTCATGGACATCGGCGTGGCCGAGTTCATTCCGGAGTTCGGTCACCTGCCGTACGTCATGGGCGAGGGCAACAAGAAGCTGTCCAAGCGCGACCCGGAATCCAACCTGTTCCACCACCGGGACAACGGGTTCATTCCGGAGGGTCTGCTGAACTACCTGGCTCTGCTGGGATGGTCCCTGTCCGCGGACGAGGACATCTTCAGCGTTGAACAGCTCGTGGAAAACTTCGACATTCACAACGTGCTGGCCAACCCCGCGCGCTTCGACGTCAAGAAGGCCACGGCCATCAACGGCACCCACATCCGCATGCTGGACCCGCAGGACTTCCGGAACCGTCTGATTCCGTACCTGCAGTCCGCCGGCTTGGTGGGGGAGACCTTGACCGACGAGCAGAACACGATTCTGGATCAGGCTGCCCCGTTGGTGCAGGAACGCATGAACCTGCTGGGCGAGACGCCGGGTCTGCTGGGATTTCTGTTCCGTTCCGACGATCAGATCCAGATCGCCCCGGACGCTCAGAAGCAGCTCAAGGACAGCGCCCCGCAGGTCCTGCAGGCCGCCATCGAAGCACTTGAGCCCCTCGAGGACTTCACCGCCGAACACATCGAGACCGCTTTGCGCGAGGCCATTGTCGAGGGTCTGGAGATCAAGCCCCGCTTGGCCTTCGGTCCGGTGCGCACCGCGGTGTCCGGCGAGCGGATCTCCCCGCCGCTGTTCGAGTCGCTGGAAATCCTGGGTAAGGAATCGTCCCTGAATCGGATCAAGGCTCTTGCTGCACAGCTGGGCTAGGCGCCCATTCCTCGGTTTGGCACCCGCGCAGCGAGCGGGTATAGTTATTGCTCGTTGCGCGGGAGCGAAAGCCCCAGCAAAACATTGGGATATGGTGTAATTGGCAACACAGCGGTTTCTGGTACCGTCGTTCTAGGTTCGAGTCCTGGTATCCCAGCGCTGACCATCCACTGATTTAGCAGCGGATGGAATGCACCGAGCGAGCAAGTTGGTGCTGGCACAATCTGATGTTACTGTTTAGTCCGTCGATTGAGCCGTAAAGCTTCTCGATCAACTAGGGCCCCATCGTATAGCGGCCTAGTACGCCGCCCTCTCACGGCGGTAACGCGGGTTCGAATCCCGCTGGGGTCACGCAAGTGACGAAACCCCGTCTCCATCAGGAGGCGGGGTTT
>JAFAAV010000047.1 GCA_023426375.1 Actinomycetes bacterium
CCGGTGCCGCTCAGGAACACGGCCGCACCCAGGCCGCCCGATCCGTGGCTCAACCGGCCAAGCCCATCGGTCAGGTGGACTCTTCCGTCGCCCAGTTCACGCCCACGCACGTTCCAGAACTCGACCGCGTGCTCGGTGGTGGGTTGGTGCCCGGCGCGGTCATCCTCCTCGCGGGTGAACCGGGTGTGGGTAAGTCCACGCTGCTCCTGGACGCCGCGGCCAAGGTTGCTGCGGGTCAGACACCCCGGGACGTGCTCTACGTGACCGGTGAGGAATCGGCGGCACAGGTCAAGCTGCGCGCGGAACGTATCGGAGCGGTTGCGGACAAGCTCTACCTCACTGCGGAAACGGATCTTTCCACCGCGCTGGCCCATGTGGAGGCCGTGGAGCCCCAACTGCTCATCGTGGATTCGGTTCAGACACTGGCCAGTTCTGAGGTGGACGGTTCCGCCGGCGGAGTCAGTCAGGTGCGAGAAGTCGCGGCCAGCTTGATCCACGCCGCCAAGACCAAGAACATGACCACGTTGCTGGTCGGCCACGTGACCAAAGAGGGGTCCATCGCGGGCCCCCGGTTGCTCGAGCACCTGGTGGACGTGGTCTGCCAGTTCGAGGGTGACAAGCACTCCAGGATCCGGCTGCTGCGTGCCATCAAGAACCGTTTCGGTCCCACGGACGAGGTCGGTTGTTTCGACCTGGGTGAGGCGGGCATTGAATCAGTTGCGGATCCCTCGGGTCTGTTCGTCTCCCGCACTCCCCTGCCCGTGGCCGGCACGTGTCTGAGCGTCACGGTCGAGGGCCGCAGACCGCTGTTGGCGGAGGTTCAAGCCCTGTTGGACAAGTCCAGCACGGCCCAACCACGCCGCGCCACCTCGGGTTTGGACAGTTCCCGTGTGGCTATGCTGTTGGCGGTACTGCAACGTAGAGCGGGCGTGGGCCTGGCCAACTTGGACTGCTACGTTTCCACGGTGGGCGGTGTCCGTCTCACCGAACCGGCGACCGACCTGGCCGTGTGCATGGCGCTGGCCTCCGCGGCTCAGGATCGTCCGCTTCCGCAGCGTCTTGTCTGTTTCGGGGAGATCGGTCTTGCGGGTGAGGTCCGTCCCGTCCCGGACATCAATCGCAGGATCCAAGAAGTCGCACGCCTGGGATTCACCCACGCCGTGGTGCCCGCATCACCGAGCGGACCGGGGAAGATCCCCCAAGGCTTCTCCGTTCGGGAAGTCACCACGGTGAGCGAAGCGATCGAGTTGCTGTTCCCACCGCGGGAGCGCTGAACAGGTGCCATTCGCGCCCGCCGTGCACGCGAACCTGGGCGCAGAGTGTATGCAAATAGCACGTAGGATGATGATGTGGTGAAAGCTCAGGAGTCGGCCCTACGTAAAACCCTGGCCCGCTTGGCGCCCGGAACCCAGTTGCGCACCGGACTCGAACGCATCCTGCGGGGCCGGACCGGCGGGTTGATTGTGCTGGGCTTCGACAAATCCGTGGAAGCCGTGTGCTCCGGTGGCTTCGACATCGATACCGAGTTCACCCCCACCAAGCTGCGCGAGTTGGCCAAGATGGACGGCGCCATCGTGTGCGACCGCGATGCCACCCGCATCCTCAAAGCCGGAGTGCAGCTCATGCCGGAAGCCCACATCGAGACCCAGGAATCCGGTACTCGCCACCGCTCCGCCGAACGCACCGCCAAGCAGACCAACGTTCCCGTGGTGTCCGTGAGTCAGTCGATGAGCGTGATCACCATTTACGTGGGCGATCACCGCTACGCCATTGAGGGCTCGCAGGCCATCATGGCCCGTGCCAATCAGGCGCTGCAGACCCTGGAGCATTACAGCAACCGCCTCGAGCAGGTGCTGGGCAGCCTCTCCGCACTAGAGATCGAGGCGGCCGTGACGGCGCGGGATGTGGCGTTGACCTTGCAGCGGATGGAAATGGTGCGCAGGATCTCCGAGGAGATCAGCTGGTACGTCCTGGAGCTCGGTGAGGACGGCCGCCTGATTTCGCTCCAGCTCGAAGAACTCACTGCGGGTAACGGCCCGGGCCCGGATGTCGTGCTCCGTGATTACCTTCCGGAGGAAACCCCGCCCGAGGTGCTGACCAACGCCATGGACCAGCTGGCCGAGTTGTCTCCTGCGGATCTGATCGACCTCCAGAAGGTCGCCGTGGCCGCGGCGTTGATCACCCCGCAGGGCAACCTGGAAGCTGATCTACACCCGCACGGTTACCGTCTGCTCGAGGGCATAAAGTCCATGCCTCGCGTGGTGGCCAAGCGTCTGGTGGGTCAGTTCGACGGCTTGCAGGCGCTCATGGCCGCCAACCTCGAAGATCTGATGTCCGTGGAGGGAATAGGCGAGCAGCGTGCCCGCAACGTGCGAGAGTCGCTGTCCCGGATGGCCGAGACCAGCTTGCTCGAACGCTTCATGTAGTCAGCGGCTTACTCCAGCACGAATGTCGCGTTGGAGCTGTTCTGTTCCCCCAGTCCCACGGTCAGGTTGTAGTACCCGGCCATGGCCTTCGGCTGATCAGCGGGACATCCCTCCGCGGTGCGGGTTCGGTTCCACGTCAGTCGGGCGTCTTCTTTCTTCCCGGGCTCCAGCGTCACGTTCCGGTCCTGGCCGTTTGCCGCGCAATGCCGCGAGTCGAAAATGACGTCCGAGCCGGACGTGACCACGTAATTCATGGCGTTCGTCCCGGCATTGACGCGACACGGTGCTTCGCCGGTGTTCTCCATGGTCATGATCAACACCGGTTCCTGATCGGCCGGGTAGGTCTGCTTGTCCGTGGACGCTGTCAGGCTCAGGTCCGCCCCGCAATCCGCCACCGCGGATGGACTGGCCGAGGGATCCCCACTCTCCGTGTCACCACTCGGGGTGGGACGGGGTGTGAAATCCGCGAACTTGTTGTCGGGATCTACCGTGGCCTCCGGGGTGGATTCGGCGGTGACCTCACTTTGCGTCTGCGGTTGTTCGGGGTCTTCCGATGATCCGGTCAGCGCCGAAACCACTGACGAAATGCCCCAGATCAAAGACATGACCAGCACGAGCAGAACGACCAGGGCGATCAAGCGGCGTCGGCGATAGACCGAGGGTGGCAACCGGTCACCGGAATCCTCGTGGGACGCGCGGGGGTCGCTGGAATCACGCTGCTCAGAACCGTTGGTTGCCATGACCTCCAGGCTACCGTGGGGAGTTATGAACTCGAGCTCCCCGACCTGCGCACCGGACCACCTTCTCGGCATACATCAAGCCGTCATCCAGTGGTTTTCACGCGCCGGCAGGGACCTCCCCTGGCGGCACCCCGACTGTTCCCCCTGGGGTGTGTTGGTGAGCGAAATCATGCTCCAACAAACACCCGTGGTGCGAGTCCTCCCTATTTGGCGCGAATGGCTCGATCGCTGGCCGACCCCGGCAGATCTGGCTGCGGCCAGCCCCGCGGACGTGGTGCGTGCCTGGGGCAGGCTCGGGTACCCCCGCAGGGCCCTCCGGTTGCACGCAGCGGCCACAGAAATTGCCGAGAACCACAGCAACCGGGTTCCGGAGGATCACGCGCAATTGTTGAATCTGCCCGGTATCGGGCCCTATACGGCGGCGGCCGTGGCTGTGTTCGCGTTCGGGCAGCGCTACACGGTGGTGGACACCAATATCCGCCGGGTGCACGCACGCTTGTTCAGCGGCAAGGCGCTGCCGTCCAAGTCGCTCACTGCCGCCGAGACTCGGCTCGCGGATCAGTTGATGCCACAGAAGATCGCGGAGTCGGTCGCATGGAACCAATCCGTCATGGAACTCGGTGCTTTGGTGTGCACGGCCCGCTCCCCCAAGTGTGAAGACTGCCCGGTGTTCGAGCAGTGCGCGTGGATCGCCGCGGGGCGCCCCGAGCCGGACTATGTTCCCAAGGGTCAATCCTGGCACGGCACCGACCGGCAGGTGCGCGGTGCCATGATGGCCGTGCTGCGCCACAGCTCCGCACCGGTAGCTGTGGATCTGCTGCTCACGGATCGCGCCGGCGCGGAGCAACTGGCCGTTCGGATCGAAAGCCCCGGGCAGGAGACGGCCGAAATGCTCGAGAGGCTGTGGTCCCTACCGGCCCCGCTGGAACAGCGCCAGCGGGCCTTCAACGGGCTGATCAGGGACGGTCTGGCGAGTCGTCAAGGAGACGAAGCGAGCCTTCCCGGCTGAGACGGACCACCTACAGGCCGAGAGAGTTAAGGGCCGGACACGGTGGCGACAGACCCGGCCGACCGGCAGCGAGAGTCCGGTTCAGCGTGCCGTATGCAGCTGCCGAATCATGCGGGTGTTGCCCAGAGTATTGGGCTTCACGCGGGCCAGGTCCAAGAATTCCGCCACGCCTT
>JAFAAV010000056.1 GCA_023426375.1 Actinomycetes bacterium
GAGCCACCTGCCGGAATCGAACCGGCGACCTATTCTTTACGAGGGAATTGCTCTACCGACTGAGCTAAGGTGGCGCAGCAGAACCGAGCACGGTTCAGATGCACCCAAGACAGTAGCAGACAACCCCGCTCAGGCCCCAATCGGCGGGGGTTTTCACCCCATCAGGCCTTCGCGTAGCGGTTCTCCGCCGGTGGCAAACCCAGACGTTCGCGCAGCGTGGTTTCTGCATCCGCTGACACTTCAGTGCCAACCAGTTCCGGGACCAGCCCGGCGGCGGCGCGTACGGCCAGTTCCACGTCGTACGGGCCAGTTTCGAGGACGACGCCGCTCACACCGACCTGAACCCACCTCGCCACGAGTTCCGGGTCCAGAGAGTCTGAATCGGCATCGATCACGGCGAGCACCCGCGCAGATGGGTTCCAGTCGAGAACCTTCACGGCCTCTGGCCCCACGGACTCCGCCGGGAGCAGCACCACGTCGGCCTGTTCCACCGCACCCCTCAACGCCTCCAGAGGGACTTCCGGAGTGTGTTCCACGAAGACCGGGAGGTGCCCCTGCGTGGGGCGGGGGACGATCGAGGGCCCCTTGACGGTGAACTCTTCACCCGCAGAATCGGTTCCGCTGAAGTCCACGTAGTGCAGCTTGGAGCGGTCCACGAAGCGACCGGTGGCCTGATCGCGGATCTCCGCGTCTGCCTCCCAGGAGTCCCACAATCGGCGAACCACGTCGATCACGTCCGCGGTTTCCGCCCAGGCGGGTTCTGCGGAAGGTGTGGCGCGCCGACCCACATTGGCGGCGGCGTCGGCACCCAGCGACGGTGCGAACAAGACCCCGGCGCGGCCCCGCGTGGCCCAATCCAGGGATGCGCTCTCGGTGCCCATGAGGAACGGCTCGGTGTGGGTCGTGCGCAGAGTGGGCACGACTGCGATGCTTGAGGTTTGCGGGCCGAGCCACGCGGCGGTCTGCAGCGCAGACAAGCGGCCCGCGGCGGACCCGGCCGCAGGCGCGGTGTCGAGATCGTCGTCGAGCAGCACGAAGGCCGCGCCGGCGGTCTCCGCGTCGAGGGCAGCCTGACGAACAGCGGCACCGGAGAAGTATTCGGCGGGATCCAGGCGATCGATCCCCGGACGTGGGGTGATGCGTGCGGCGATCACGAAGGATGGGGTGCTCATGTCAGGCCTCCTGACCGGTGGTTGCTGCGGCGCGGGCGTCGGTGCGTGCCTGTGACCATTCGGTCGCGAGGCGATAGCCGTCTAGCTCCATGGTGGTGCGCAGGGTGGGGTCGTCCGCGGGGTAGGAATCCGGGTAGACATCCATCTCCTGGAGACGCGGAATCACCGTGTCGACGAACTCGTCCAGGCCACCCGGAACCACGGTGGGGATCAGGATGAACCCATCCGCTGCTCGCTCCTGGATGTACTGATTCATTTTCCGTGCCACGGTGTCCGCGGAGCCCACGAACGCGAAGCGCGGGGATTCCCGCACGACCAGGTCACGAATGGACAGGTTCTCGGCCTGGGCGATCTCACGCCAGCGCTGTGCGGTGGCCACCGGGTCCTTGACGTGCTTGACGCGGCCCTGGGAGACCTCGGGGCCGTCCAGTACGGGGTCGAAGTCGGGGAGCGGTCCGTCCGGATCGAACGAGGACAGATCCGTGTTCCACACGCGTTCCAGGGTCGCGATCGCCGTGGCACCGGAATGCTGTGCGTAAGCCTGCTCGCGGGCGCGTTCGGCGGCGTCGGCGTCCGTGTCACCCAGGACGTAGGAGACGCCGGGATAGATGCGCAGGTCGTCCTCGGCGCGGCCGTACTTGGCCAGGCGGCCCTTCGTGTCCTTGTAGAAGGCCTTGCCGTCCTCCAGCTCCGAATGACGCGTGAAGATGACATCCGCTGAACCTGCGGCGAACTCACGACCGGAATCAGAATCACCCGCCTGGAAGATCACGGGGTGAACCTGCGGGCTGCGGGGTACGTCGAAGCGCCCGGAAATGTCGAAGAACTCGCTGCGGTGTTCGTAGGTGCCGGCGGTGTCGTCCGCGTCCTGTGCGGAGGCGGGCCAGGATTCCCAGAGCTTCCGGGCGACATCGATGAAATCCTCGGCGCGCTCGTAGCGCTGGGGATAAGGGAGATAGCCCCCACGGCGGAAATTCTCGCCGGTGAAGGCATCCGGGCTGGTCACTACGTTCCACGCGGCGCGGCCACCCGAGAGGTGGTCGAGGGTCGCGAACTGGCGCGCCAGCTCGTACGGCTCGTGGAAGGTCGCCGTCAGCGTTCCGGCCAAGCCGATCCGCTCGGTGGCTCCGGCAACAGCAGACAGCACCGTGAGGGTGTCCGGGCGGCCCATGACATCCAGGTCATAGATCTTGCCGTTCATTTCGCGCAGGCGCAGGCCCTCGGCCAGGAACAGGAAATCCATGAGGCCGCGTTCGGCGGATTGGGCCATCTGGATGAACGAATCCACCGCGATGTGACTTTCGCTGCGCGGATCCGACCAGATCGTGGTGTTGTTGACGCCCGGAAAATGCGCCGCCAAGTGGACTCTGCGCGGTGAGCTGTTCATGACCTACCCTCTAGTCGACTTCGGTCCCGGACGCGGTCGAGCGACCGGGCACTCCCGTCCATGGTGCCGCTGTTCGCGCGGCGGATTCCAACCGGCTGACTTGATTCTTCACACGCTGTCACAGAGCGTCATCCTGACCTGCATTCGCAGGGCAGGCGGGGATAGCGTGACGAGTACTGTCCGCAGTGCCGCCGGCCGGGCGCGCACGCAACGTTCTGGAGGTCACCGGTGGACTCACGCAGCGTCACATTCGTGGGCGGGGGTCCGCGCGCGGCCATGGTTCTGGAGCGCATCACCGCCAACTACCCGCACGACGCCGCTCCGCTCACCGTTCACGTGGTCGAGCCGTTCGAGCCCGGCGCGGGTCGGATCTGGCGTTACGACCAGTCGCCCCTGCTCAAGCTCAACTCCATGGCTCAGGACATCACCATGTTCACGGACGAGTCCGTGGAATGTGCCGGTCCCGCTCGTGAAGGACCGACTCTGCTGGAGTGGTGCCGGGCCGTTGTGGCCGGTGAGATCACCGACCACCGGATCACCGACCCGGACATCATGCGACAGGTCCGTGAGCTGGGGCCGGAGAGTTTTCCGACGAGACAACTGCAATCGTTTTATTTGGGGTGGTTCTACCGCCGGACTGCAGAGCAAGCGGCGGACAACGTGCGCGTGGAAACTCACCGCGGAATGGTTACCTCGGTCACGGATACCTCCAAAGGCCACGTGGTGGAGCTCGACTCGGGCGACACGATCACCGCGGACGCCGTGGTCTACACCGTGGGACATACGGACAGCATGGGTTCCAACACTCAGTTGACCCGCGAACGCATCGCGAGTGCCCGCGGCGGTTTCTACGCGCCTCCGGCCTACACGAACGACGTCGACTACTCTGCTGTCCGTCCCGGAGATCGCGTGATCGTGACTGGAATGGGACTGGCCTTCATCGACCTCATGGTGCTGTTGTACGAAGGTCGCGGCGGTCACTTCGAAACCACGGGTGAGCGAGTGGATGGTCAGCCCCGCGAAGGGATCCGCGACGGCGGTCCGCTCACTTATGTGGCGTGCGGCCAAGAGCCCCGTGTCTACGTGGGATCCCGACGCGGCGTGCCCTATCACAGCAAAATCACCTCGGTGCTCTCGGCCGAACCGGAGCCTCTGCGGTTCATCACCCCGGACACCGTGAGCCACTTGCTGGAGCAGCACAGCACCCTCAACTTCCACGAGCATCTGTGGCCCCTCATCAACCAGGAACTCGGCTACCACGTGTATCGCGAACTGATCGTGGGGCACCCCGAACGCGCCCGCATGAGCTGGGAAGAGTTCGCCCCGGCCTACCGCGCGGCCCACTGGGGGAGCAACGAACTGCATCAGCTGGTTCGCAAGGCCATCCCGGATTCTCGATACCGGGTGGACCTGGCCTCGATCGACCGGCCCTTCGACGACATGTTCTTCGAGGACACCCAGCAGGTCCAGGACGCCCTGGTGCGATACATCGAACGCGACCTGACCCTGCGGACGCATCCCGATCATTCCGAGACCCAAGCTCTCTTCTTGGCGCTGTTGCGCACCTACATGGAGATCGGACGGCTGGTTCCGTTGGAGCACCTGGATGACGAGTCACAGCGGCTCGTCCCGGGGTGGTGGCACGGGTTCTTCAGCTTTGTCGATTCCGGCCCACCGGCCCACCGTTTGCAAGAGTTGCTGGCTCTGCACCGGGCCGGATTCATCACGTTCCTGGGTCCCGATCTCGAGGTCACGACCGCCCACCAGGATGCACCCGAGGGGACCCCGGCGTTCCGGGCGCGCTCGCGGGCCGGGGGTGCGGACGTCTCCGCGAACAGCTGGATCGAGGCACGGCTCCCGGCACCCACCGTGGTGTCTTCCGCAGACCCGGCGCTGCACCATGTGCACTCCAGTGGAGCGGGGGTCGAGCAGAACTTCGAAACCGAGGACGGCGCCACCGTGAGCACCGGGAAACTCGTAGTGGAGTCCACCGGTCACGTGGTCGACCGCGCAGGGGATGTTCGGCCCACCGTGTTCGCCGCGGGCCACTTCACCTCGGCCTGGAACGTGGGGGCGTTCGCGCGTCCGAATTCCAACTCCGCGCCGTTCCGGCAGTGTGACGGTCTGGCTCGGACCGTGCTGACGTCCCTCGGGCTGCCGGTGGTCCCGGCCAAGTAACCGCGTCGCTACGCGCTACCGCACGTGCTGCCCTCATCAGGCACCGCACCGGAGACCAGATAGGTGTCCACCGCATCCTTGATGCACGAATCACCGGACACGTAGGCGGTGTGGCCCCAGCCGTCATTCGTGAGGAGCCGTGCATTGCCGAGCTTGTCGACCAGCGCCTCGGACCAGGCGTACGGGGTGGCGGGATCGTGGGTGGTACCCACCACGAGTAGCGGCTGATCGGTGTCCGCGGCGAAGGAATCGAGCGGCTCAACCGGTTCATCCGGCCAGCCCTGGCACGCGGCGTCACCGTAGCTGAGGTACGGGCCGAAGGTGGGAGCTTCCTGCTTCATGGTTTCCGCGGCCTGCGCCATGTCCTGTTCCGAGACATTGCGCGAGACGGTGTCCAAGCAATTGACCGCGGTGAATGCCTCGGACACGTTGGAGGTGTACTCACCGGAGGATGTCCGGCCGTGGTTGGAATCCGAGTAGCTCATGAGCTCGTCGAAGTTTCCGTCGAACGCCTTGTCGAGTGCCGAATTCAGCTGCGGGTAGGAGGCCGTGGAGTACAGCGGGACCAGGATGCCTTCCACCGCGTTCACCGGGGTGATGCGGCGGCCATCGGACACGGTGATCTCTTCGTCGGCAACCTTGGACAGCAAGTCCTGAATCTTCTTCATACCGGCATCCACGCCGTCGTTGCCGACCACGCAGCGGTTATTGGTTTCCTGGCAGTCCTCGACCCAGTGCCGGAGGTTGTCCTCGAAGCCCTTGGCCTGATCGAGGGTCACGGTGCGTTCGTCCATGGTGGGGTCCACTCCGCCGTCCAGCACGAAACGGCCGGTGCGCTGCGGGAAAAGGCTCGCGTACGTCGCACCGATTTCGGTCCCGTAGGAAAAGCCCAAATAGTGAGTAGCCGGCTGGTCGAATACCGCACGCATCACGTCCAGATCCTTGGCCACGGACTGGGTGCCCATGTGCGAGACCACCGGGGACGACTTCTCTTTGCACTTGGCCCCGATCTCCGCGTAGGTGGCGCGCATGTCCTCCACCGTTTCGGTTCCCGGATCGAATGCGGGCTCGGCCCGCCACTCATCCATCTCCTGATCGGTCAGGCACTCGATGCCGTCCGACCGGTCAACGCCGCGGGGGTCGAAGCCCACGATGTCGTAGTTCTCGCGCACCGAGGCGGAGGCGAAGAATCCTGCGGACAACATCATGTCCACGCCCGAGCCGCCGGGTCCTCCGGGATTGAGGAACAGCGTGCCCTGAGGGTCGCTCGCTGAGGAGGACAACCGGGCCACCTCCACAAATGTGTCCCCGGCTCCCGGGTTCGCGTAATCCACCGGCACCGTAACTTGGGCACAGTCGAGGTCCTTGGCGGCGTCCTGCTCATCCTCCGCGTACTCGCACTCTCCCCACGAGAGGTCCTGGGTGTAATACGTTGCCAGCGCGGAATCAGTACCCGCGGTGACGTTCGGATCCGCCTCCGAGGTCGCTGCCGGTTCGGAGTCTTGGTTCGACTGGGTTCCGCAACCAGTCAGCGTCAGCGCTGCTACGGCCACGAAAGCGGCCAGCGAAGGGGCTGTGGGAGTACGAGTCACGAGTTTCCTTTCGGTGTCGCTCAGACGAGCGAGACCATCATGGCTTCAAAGGCCAGCTGCGCACTGACATTGGTGCGGATCCTGTCCCTGGTCTCACTGATCACGTCGATGCGCTCCAGGGTCTGCTCCGCGCTGCTGTTGCCGGCGTAGTCCTGGATGTCACCGCTCAGGTGCTGGTTGATCAGCTCGGTCCCGGTGTGCAGCTGCACGCTGAGCACATCGCGGTAGAACGTGGTGAGGTCGATCAGGAACCGGTCCAGGGTGTCCGTCTGGATCCGGCGGGAACGCCGTTTCTGATCGGCCTCCAAGCGGTTGAGGGCACCGCGGATCGCGGGCGGCATCCGTCCGGATTCCGGGGCACCGAGGGCCACGAGCAGCTGCGCGCGCTCTTCGTCGTTACGGGCCTCGGCGTTGGCAGCCGATTCGTCCACCGCCAACCGGTGCAGCCGGTCCGCCGCACGAACGGCCTGGGTCACACCGCGCATGTTCAGTGGCAAGGACACCACTTCTTGGCGGCGCGTGCGGGCATCGTCGTAGAGGGCCAATCGCGTAGCAATGCCCACGTGGCACTGGGCCAAGCGTGCGCATTCGATGGCGCGTTCCTGGTTCACCTTGTGCCGGCTGACCAGCAACTGCGCCACGTCCTGCGCGGACGGCACCTTGAGCGTCACGGGACGGCACCGGGAACGGATGGTGACCAGGACGTCCATGGGGGAGGGCGCACACAACAACCAGATGGTGTGCGGCGGCGGTTCTTCGATGGCTTTAAGCATGACGTTGGACGTGCGCTCGGTCATCCGGTCCGCGTCTTCCACGATCATCACGCGCCACTGACCCACCGAGGGGCGGTCCTGCGCCTTGACCACAAGCTCGCGGGCTTCGTCGATGCTGATCTGAGGGTTCTCCGTGACGAAATGCATGACGTCGGCGTGCGACCCCGCAAAGGCGGTGCGGCACGAGTGGCATTCACCGCAGCCGGTTCCGTGTTCGCACA
>JAFAAV010000115.1 GCA_023426375.1 Actinomycetes bacterium
CGTCCATGCGGTCGTAGAACTGTTCGCGCTTTTCACGACGCGTAGGACGGTTCGTTTCGTCCAACCGCAAGTCCGTACCGCGCGGGCCGCCCAACAGCTCCGCGCCTCCCACCATGGTGGGTTCCCAGTCGAAGACCACGCCATTGTCTTCAGGGCCAATCAACACCGCGTCACCGGGGCGGGCACCGGTTCGGAACAGTTCGTCCTCGATACCCAGCTTGGCGAAACGGTCCGCGAGATAACCCACGGCTTCGTCATTGTTGAAATCTGTCTGCTGCACCCAACGCTCGGGCTTCTCACCGCGCACGTGCCACAGGGGCTCTCCCCCACGGTCGTCACGGGAGATCTCGAAGCCCTTGCGGTGTTCGCCACGGCGCTTGCGCACCGGCTCCGGACGCACCACCCGGGTCTGCTCCTCGGCTTCCTCCGGTGAGTCCTCCGCCCGGGACTCGGCCACGAGCTCCGCCATGGCGAAGCCCAGTTGCCGCAGTCCCTCGTGGGATGCGGTGGAGACCTCGAAGACACGGTAACCGCGCTCCTCGAGATCCGGGCGAATGAACTCCGCGAGCTCGCGGGCCTCCGGAACGTCGATCTTGTTGAGCACCACCATGCGGGGGCGCTCCGTCAACGGCACGGTGTCCTGCGCGTCGTCCTGGATGTCCTGGGCGTAGTGGGCAAGCTCGGCCTCCAACGCATCTAGGTCCGTGAGCGGATCACGCCCGGGTTCCAGGGTCGCGCAGTCGATCACGTGCACGAGGGCCGCGCAGCGTTCCACGTGGCGCAGGAACTCCAGGCCCAATCCCTTGCCCTGGGAGGCACCGGGAATCAAACCGGGTACGTCCGCCACGGTGAACCGCGTGTCTCCAGCCTGAACCACGCCCAGGTTGGGAACCAGAGTGGTGAAGGGGTAGTCCGCGATCTTGGGACGGGCCGCGCTCATGGCGGCGATCAAACTGGATTTACCGGCGGAAGGAAAGCCCACCAGAGCGATGTCCGCAATGGACTTCAGCTCGAGTTCGACCTCTTGTTCCGCTCCGGGTGTACCCAGCAGGGCGAAGCCGGGAGCCTTGCGCTTCTGGGACGCGAGTGCTGCGTTTCCCAGGCCGCCGTGGCCACCGCCGGCAATCACGTACTCAGTACCTTCGCCCAGCAGGTCCGCAAGCACGTTCCCCTTGCGGTCTTTCACCACCGTTCCATCGGGCACGGACAGAATCAAATCCTGACCTTTGAATCCGTGGCGAAGATCACCCTTGCCCGGCTCGCCGTTGGGGGCCTTCTGATGCGGTGAGTGATGGAAACCCAGCAGCGTGGTGGACTGGCCGTCCACGCGAAGGATTACGGAACCGCCGTCTCCACCGTTGCCGCCGTCAGGTCCACCGAGCGGCTTGAATTTCTCGCGGCGAATGGACACACAACCGTGTCCGCCATTGCCGCCAGTAGCGTGCACGATGACTCGATCGACAAAACTGGCCACGGGGCTCCTTAAAGTCCTCGGTGCCTACGCTGCCGAAAAAGCACAGCGAACACCTCTAGTTGTAAAGACTAAAGGGTGAGCGCGAATCGCGCCCACCCTTTAGTGGTCGCCATCCACGGGAGACCCGTGGAAAGCGGGTGGACCCTGGGGTCCGAAAGATAATTACTCGGCGGTCTGGATGTTGACCACGCGACGACCGCGGCGGGTGCCGAACTCGACGGCGCCGGCGGAGAGGGCGAACAGGGTGTCGTCCTTGCCGCGGCCGACGTTCAGGCCCGGGTGGAAGTGGGTGCCGCGCTGGCGAACCAGGATCTCACCGGCGCTGACGGTCTGGCCGCCGAAACGCTTCACGCCCAGGTACTGAGCGTTCGAGTCACGACCGTTGCGAGTGGAGCTCGCGCCCTTCTTATGTGCCATGGTGTGTGCCTACCTTCGTATAAAAAATTGACGGGACGGGGTGACTCAGGCGTCGATGCCGGTGACCTTGACGGTCGTCAGCTCGGCGCGGAAGCCCTGACGCTTCTTGTACCCGGTCTTGTTCTTGTACTTCATGATCGAGATCTTCGGACCGCGGAGGTCCTCGATGATCTCGGCAGTGACCTTGACGTTGGCCAGGGTCTTGGCGTCGGAGGTGACCTTGTCCCCATCGACCAGCAGCAGCGCAGGAAGCTGAATGGTGCTGCCTGCCTCGCCGGCGACGCGGTCAAGGGTCACGAGGTCTCCAACGGAAACCTTCTCCTGGCGGCCGCCTGCGCGGACAATCGCGTACACCACTTGGGAACTCACTTCTCTCGACATCTATGGACTACGTGTAAGGACGGGAACACACCTGGAGGACCACGAATGTCGAGACATCACGTCGCGGCGGTCAGAACTGACCGCGCCTCGCGTGGCTTTCGCATCGAACAGGAGGTGAACCCGAATGTGCCGCCTGACGCGGTGGATTTAACTGTCCACACACACGTTGGTACCCGGCACCGAAAATCTAGACTACCCGATGCGTGGAAGCTACGGCAAACGAGCGTGCC
>JAFAAV010000138.1 GCA_023426375.1 Actinomycetes bacterium
GGGCGGGGGCCGGGGCCACCACCCCCCCCCCCACACGGCGCGTTATCGCACCAGTCAGGTCGGGTTCGCACCCCACCTGATCAGCACGGATCAGTCTTCGACGATTTCCGCATCCACCACATCACCGTCATTGTCGCTGGAAGGCGACCCTGCGGCGTCGTCGTGGGAGGACGTGACCGTGAGGCCGTCCGCGGCGACGTCGGGGTTGACGTCCACCCGGACGGTATCCCCGTCCGTGATGTTGCCCGCGAGCAAGCCGCGAGCCAGCCGGTCACCGATCTCGCGCTGCACCAGGCGACGCAACGGTCGAGCGCCGTAGGCCGGGTCGTAGCCGGCCAGGCCCAGCCACTCGCTGGCAGCGGGGGTGACCTCGAGAGTGAGGCGGCGCTGCTCGAGACGCTTGGCCAACTGGGCGACCTGGATGTCCACGATCTTGGCCAGGTCCTCGACCGACAGCGGATCGAACATGATGATGTCGTCCAGGCGGTTCAGGAACTCGGGCTTGAACGAGGCATTGACCACGTTCATGACCGCCTCCTTCTTCGCGTCCTGATCGAGATTCTGATCCACCAGGAACTGGCTACCCATGTTCGAGGTGAGGATCAGAATGACATTGCGGAAGTCCACGGTCCGACCCTGACCATCGGTGAGGCGGCCGTCGTCGAGGACCTGCAAGAGGATGTCGAAGACCTCGGGGTGGGCCTTCTCCACCTCGTCCAGCAGCACCACCGAATACGGACGACGCCGCACGGCCTCGGTCAGCTGGCCGCCCTCGTCGTAGCCCACGTAGCCCGGAGGGGCACCCACCAGCCGTGAGACGGAATGCTTCTCCGAGTACTCGGACATGTCGATACGAATCAGGGCACGCTCGTCGTCGAACTGGAAGTCCGCCAGGGACTTGGCCAGCTCGGTTTTACCGACACCCGTGGGCCCCAGGAAAAGGAACGAACCGATGGGACGGTCCGGATCTGAGATCCCGGCGCGGGAACGCCGCACGGCATCCGCAACGGCCGTGACCGCCGGCTTCTGACCGATCAAACGCTTACCGAGCAGTTCTTCCATATGAAGGAGCTTCTCGGATTCACCCTGCAGCATCTTGCCCGCGGGGATACCGGTCCATGCGGAAATCACCTCGGCGATGTCATCCGCGGTGACCTCCTCGGAGACCATAGTGTCCTCGGGAGTGGCTCCGGCTTCTTCCTCCTGTGCCTGCGCGGCATCGAGGTCCTTCTGCAGCCCCGGGATTTCACCGTAGAGCAACCGCGAGGCCTCACCGAGGTCGCCGTTGCGCTGGGCACGCTCGGCTTGCGACCGTAGGTCATCGATCTTCGCCTTGAGATCACCCACGCGGTTCAGGCCGGCCTTTTCGGCTTCCCACCGGGCGTTGAGCGCATCCAGTTCCGCGCGCTTGTCCGCCATGTCCTGGCGCAGTGCAGCAAGACGCTCGACGGATGCAGGGTCCGTTTCGTCCTCCAGCGCCAGTTCTTCCATGGTCAGGCGATCCACCTGGCGGCGCAGCTGGTCGATCTCCTCCGGAGCGGAGTCAATCTCCATGCGCAACCGCGATGCGGCCTCGTCCACCAGGTCGATGGCCTTGTCCGGCAGCTGACGACTGGGGATGTACCGGTTCGACAGTGTGGCTGCGGCAACCAGTGCCGAGTCCGCGATCTGCACCTTGTGGTGCGCCTCGTAGCGTTCCTTGAGCCCACGCAAGATGGCCACGGTGTCCTCCACCGACGGCTCACCCACATACACCTGCTGGAAACGACGCTCCAGGGCGGCGTCCTTCTCGATGTTCTCTCGGTACTCGTCCAGCGTGGTGGCGCCGATCAGCCGCAGTTCACCGCGAGCGAGCATGGGCTTGAGCATGTTGCCCGCGTCCATCGACCCCTCTGAGGCACCCGCACCGACCACGGTGTGGATCTCGTCGATGAAGGTCACGATCTGACCCTCGGACTGCTTGATCTCGTCGAGTACGGCCTTGAGTCGTTCCTCGAATTCACCGCGGTACTTGGCGCCGGCCACCATCGACCCCAGATCCAGAGAGATCAGGGTCTTGCCGCGCAAGGACTCCGGGACGTCACCGGCCACCATGCGCTGAGCCAGGCCCTCCACCACGGCGGTTTTACCCACGCCGGGTTCACCGATCAGAACCGGGTTGTTCTTGGTGCGGCGGGACAGCACCTGGACCACGCGGCGGATCTCGGAATCACGGCCAATGACGGGATCCAACTTTCCGTCGCGCGCGATGGCAGTGAGGTCGGTTCCGTACTTCTCCAAAGACTGGAACGTTCCCTCTGGGTCCGGACTGGTCACCTTACGATCCCCGCGCACGGCAGGGATGATCCGGCGAAGCTCGGCCGGTCCGGCGCCGGCTTCTTCCAGAGCGTTGGCGGCCTTGTCGCTTCCCGAGGCAATCCCGAAGAGCAGGTGTTCGGTGGAGACGTACTCGTCCCCGAGTTCGCGGGCGTAGTTCTCGGCAGCTTGCAGTGCCTGCAGCCCGGCCCGGTTGAGTTGTGCCTGCTGCGTGTTCGCACCGGACGTGCTGGGCAACTGGCTGATGATGTCGCTGGCCTTAACAGAGACAGCGTCCACATTGGCACCAGTGGCCTTGAGCACGGCCACGGCCACACCCTCGCGCTGATCCATGAGCGCCTTGAGCAAATGTGCGGGTTCGATTTGCGGGTTACCCGCGGTCGAGGCGTTCGTGGCCGCTGCGGCCAACGCCTCTTGAGACTTAGTGGTGAATTTGGTGTCCACAGCAGCTCCTCTGCAGTTGTGATCGAAGGAAGTTCAGTTAAGTTGAGTCTACTCCGCTCAAGTCTGGATGTGAAGAGGTTGACGTGCACCATTGCACGTCGGAAGATGTGACAAGCGCGACATTGCACCGCCCGGATTGGGTGCTGACAGCGAAAAACTTAATATGCAAACTTATTAACAGGTCGATTATCTGTAGCCTTATCAAGTCGACCATGCCGTTGTAGGAAAGGTGCCACTATGAGCAACAAGAACAACCAACGCCAGGGCGGCCAGAAGGCCAATGCCCAGGGTTCCACCGATACCCCGTCCAAGAAGGACATCGCCGCGGAGTCCAGCAAGGCCGAAGGCCAGCAGCTCAAGAACGAAGCAGCCGCTTCCGGCCGCCGCGTCAAGGAAACCGCCAAGGATCAGGCCGTCGCCGCCAAGGACGAGGCCGTGGGCCAGGCCCAGGATCTCCTGGGTCAGCTCAAGAACGACCTGCAGAGTTACGTGGGCCCGCAGCAGGAGCGTCTCGCTTCTACCGCGCGCTCTGTCAGCGATGAGGTCTCCGCTCTCTCGCAGGGCAAGAAGCCCGAAACCGATTACGTGACCGGCCTGCTCGGCAGCGTTTCGGGTACCGTGGATTCGTTCGCGTCCTCGCTCGAGAACAAGGACGCTCAGGACTTGCTCGGCGATGTGCGTCGCTTCGCAGCTCGCCGCCCCGGAACGTTCCTGGCCATCGCCGCCGGTATCGGCCTGCTGGCAGGCCGCGCGACCCGCAGCGCCAAGGACAGCGACGAGATCGGCAATAGCAACGATGCCGCAGCTCAGCCGCACGTCTACGGAACTCCCGCTGCGCACGAGACGTACGCGTACCGTGCTGATGCGCAGGGGAACGCTCCCCGCACGTACACCGAGCAGGTTCCCGAGACCGTTTACCCCGGACAGGACGGTGAGCGTCGATGAGCCACCCCATCCCACCGTCTGAGCCTGAACAGCGCGCCGAGCACGAGTCGCTCGGCGAAATGTTCAAGTCGCTGAGCACCAATCTGACCACCTTGATCCAGCAGGAAATCGCGCTGGCCAAGGCGGAGACAGCTCAGTCCGTCGAGAAAGCCAAGGATTCGGCCAAGGACGCCGGTAAGGGTGCGGGAATTCTGGGTGGAGCCGGCGTTGCCGGGCACTTCGTTCTCCTGTTCCTCTCCCTCGCACTCATGTGGGGTCTGGGCAACGTGATGAACCTGGGCTGGTCTGCCCTGATCGTCGCGGTCCTGTGGGCCATCATCGCTGCAATCCTCGCCGCGGTGGGCAAGAAGAACCTCGACAAGGGCAAGCGGAAGATGTCGCAGGCAACCAACAACCCCCTGCCGAGAACCCGCGAAACCGTCAGCGAAATTCCGGATACCGTGAAGCCTTCTAAGGAGACCCGATGAGCCAGCAGAACCCCGAAGAAATCCGCGCCGAGATCGAAGCCACCCGCGCTCGTCTGAACGCCGACGTCGACGCCGTTACCGAAAAGGTGACTCCTGAGAACGTTGTGGATCGTCAGAAGAACAAGGCCCGCAACAAGATCCAGGGTGTCCGCGAGTCCATCATGGGCTCCGCCGACGACGCTCGCGCAGCCGGCCAGCATGCCGCCCACGATCTTCGCGACGAAGCCTCCTATCGCATGGATCAGGCTGGCAATGCCGTGAGCAACGCCCCGGCAACCGCCAAGGCCAAGACCCGCGGTAACCCGATGGCTGCGGGCCTGATTGCACTCGGTGCAGGCTGGCTGGTCGGTTCGCTCTTGCCGTCGAGCAAGAAGGAGCAGGAGCTCGTGGCCGAGGCGGCAGACCGCGCTCAGCCGCACGTGCAGAGCGCTGTGGACTCCACCAAGGAGGCCGCCCAGGACATCGCGCAGGACTTGAAGGAACCGGCCAAGCAGGCTGCGGAGTCCGTCAAGGAAACCGCACAGTCCGGTGCGGAACAGGTCAAGTCCCAGGGCCAGCAGGAAGCCGGCCAGCTCAAGGGCTCGGCTCAGGATTCGGCCAAGAACGTCAAGGACAACACCAAGCAGGCTTGATGCCTGACTGTTCTGCTTGATATTGAGGGCCCCCGACCGGAAACGGTCGGGGGCCCTCTGCTCGTCCGTGATGCACTGGTTAGTGCCTTAAGATCGTCAGTAGATACATTCCATGGGTGTCGGGCTGTTCCAGCACGTCATCTGCCGTTTCCGAAGGGACCCACCGTGGACAGCGATTCCCCGTCAGAACAGCCGGCTCCGCGCAAACCGAGCAGGTTCCGGCGCTTCGACAATTTCGTGATGCGTTTCGTGGGCCCCGCCAATCGCAGCTCCATGAACCTGCGTGGAAACACGGAGATGAGTGACGAGGCCAAGGACTGGTACCAGAACCTCCAGGACGACTTCGAGATGGTCAAGGACGCCAACGGTCGCACCTACCTACGCCGCCGCGGCCAGTAATCACGAAGAACAGAGACTGCCCCGCGCATCTGTGAGATGCGCGGGGCAGTCTTGTGAGCGGCGTCGGCGGGTTGGACGATGCCGCTGCAACCGTCAGTACTTGGCCGACTGCCCGCCGTCGATGGGCAGAACGGTGCCGTTCACGAACGGAGCCTCACCGGACAGGAAGAAGGCGACCACGGAGGCGACTTCCTCGGGCTTACCGAAACGCTTGAACGGGTTCACGGACACGAACTGCATGCCCGCTTCCTCCCAGTTCTCGGGATCCATCTGCTTGAGCGACGCCTCGACCATGGCGGTCATGATGGCGCCCGGGGCGATGGCGTTGATGGTGATGCCGTACTGGCCGTATTCAACCGCCGAGTTGCGGGTCAGACCCACCACGCCGTGCTTGGAGGCGGAGTAACCGGACTGGTTGCCCACGCCGCGAATGCCACCCACGGACGCGCAGTTCAGAATCGAGCCGTAACCCTGCTCTCGCATCACCTTGAGGACAGAGGCCATTCCGTAGAACACGCCGTTGAGGTTGACGGAGAGCACCTTGGAGAACTCATCGGCGCCGAAATCTTCGGTGAGGTTCTGTCGCCCCTCGATGCCGGCGTTGTTGAAGAAGCCGTCGATCTTGCCGAACTCGTTGACGGTGGCGTCCACGTACTTCTGGACCTGAGCTTCGTCGGAGACATCCGCAGCAACGGTCAGGATCTTGGCCTCGGGTGCGGTTTCGAGCACCAGGGCCTTGGCTGCTTCCAGGGCATCTTCCTTGAGGTCCACCAGGACCAGGTTGGCGCCCTCGGAGCCGATGCGAACGGCGGATTCCAGGCCCAGACCGGATGCTGCGCCGGTGATGATCACTACTTTGTCGGTGAAACGTGCCATGTGGTGTCCTTTCCTAGCCGGAGAGGCTGGTGGCGATGGGACGCGGACAAGCGCCCTCCGTTCCACCGTAGCGATCCGACACGAACGCTTCCTTATGCGTCAGGCCCACACCCCAGATGTCCCTCGCCGGTGGCTGCCCATCAGGTGGGTATCCACCATGCCGATCGCCTCCATCAGGGCGAACATGGTGGTGGGTCCCACGAACGAGAACCCACGCTTCTTGAGTTCCTTGGACAGGGCTTTGGACTCCTCGGACACGGTCGGGACCTGCTCGAACGTCTCTGGTCGCGGAGTGTCGGCGGGTTTGAACGACCAGACCAGGTCCACCAGTCCCCCGTCCTTGCGCAGGGCCACCGTGGCCTTGGCGTTATTGATGGCCGCGACGATCTTCTGTCGGTTCCGGATGATGCGGGCGTCCTCCAACAGTCTGGCCACGTCCGCTTCGCCGAACTCCACCACGATGTCCGGGTCGAAGTCCTTGAACACTTCCCGGAAGGCCGGCCTTTTGGCCAGAACAGTCCGCCACGACAGCCCGGCCTGGAAGGCCTCGAGGGTCACCCGTTCGAACATCCCAGTCTCGTCCCTCACGGGCATGCCCCACTCGGTGTCGTAGTAGTCGCGCAACAACGGGTCAGTGGCCGCCCACACCGGCCGCGCCAGGCCGTCCTCGCCGACGACCAGATCAGGGTTGCTCGCCATGCGGTCGCCCCTTCCCCACGGTCGGTGCCGTGATTTCGAAAAGCTCGCACGCGACGTCGTAATAAGCGTCGCTCAGGCCCAGATGCGTCATACCCAGCCGCAAGCACACCGCGTGCGATGCCATATTCGCAGGGTTGGTCACGGCCACCACGCGCTCGAGACCGGAAGCGAAGGCGTGTTCCAGAACTGCCCGCGCCGCTTCGGTGGCATAGCCGTGGCCCCAGTAATCGGGGTGGAAATGCCATCCGATTTCGATGTCCCGCTCTGCCTTGGTGCCACTATCCGGTATGGACTTGAGCAGCAGGGATCCCGTCACCGTTCCGTCCTTCAAACACACCGCCCACAGCCCTTGGACCGGCTCGTCCACGTAGCGTTCGTTCCACGCCGCGATCTTGGCCCGCGCCTGGTCCATCGTTCGCACCCGTTGTGTGCCGTCGCCAATGTAACGCTGCACGTCCGCGCGCGAATAGAGGTCCCGGACGAACGCGGCGTCATCTCCCGTGTAGGACCGCAGGCTCAGCCGCGGCGACTCCAGGGGACGCGTCACTACCGGTTCAATTCCGACGACGCCGCAGCGCCGCCCTCGTGCCTGGCCTCGCCTCGGGCCTCCTGAGCCTCCATGCGATCGAGCAACTCGTCCTCGCTGAGCGGTTCTCCGCGCAAAGCCCGCCGGGTATTGCGAAGGTCGGTGAGCGCCAGCAGCACCAGAGCGACCGCCATGGCCATGGAGATCACGCCAAAGGTGTTGGCGAATCCGTACGAGATACCCGCCATGTCCGGGCCGGTCAGGGCGGTGAAAACAGATTCCATCCCGCCCGGTGTGGAATCCGGGAGGAAGAACCCGAACAGTGCGGTGACGATCCATGAACCAATCGCCGTGAGGCTCGCACGTAAGCTCACGGACTCCGATGGATAGAACTTGGCGTCTCTGGCGAACAGCACCGCAGCTGCGGTGTGCAGCGCCAGCAGCGGAACACCCAGGCCGAAGGCGTAGACCCACACGAGGGAACCTAGGGCACCCACGGCGATGCGCCCGAACACCACCCACAGCACCAACAACAGGACCGCAATGAGCATGGTCATCGGCACTGCACGCCGCCATCCCATACCAGATCGGTGCAATTCGCCGGGGCGCGTCTCGTAGGGGCTCATGTCTTCATCGTAAGTGCCCCAGCAGCCAAGAACGAGTCCTCGAAATCGCAACTTCGACACCGCGCTTGCGGTTCGCGTGACCACGTCGAACCGCCATGCGAACCTTCCAACAGTTATTGCCCTCCCCGCGGGCGAGAGCATTCACGGGTGGATCGTATGCGATTCCTTGACAGAACTCTGGGATGAAGATCTCAACCAAGCTGAACCCGCGGGGGCGCTGAGCCCCCGAACCATGAATCTCATCGCACCCGGGCTGAAAGCAGCCCTCGGGCTGTCCCCAAGCAGCTGATCATCCCAGCGCTCACCTCACGGAAACCTGCAGTCCCCCTGTCTTCGCGCCAGTCATGCCCACTTTGGTGTCAGATGCGGCCAGTACAGTGACAGCATGACCGCTACTTCATTCCCTCGCGCAGTACTGTTCGATCACGACGGAACCCTGGTGGACACCGAACCCCTGTGGGCGCAGGGTAAGGAGCAGTTAGCGGCAACTCACGGCGGGGAATGGACCCAGGCGGATACGGAAGCAACCCTGGGCAAACCCATCGCCAAAACGGTCGAACGACTCAGCGAACTGGGTGTGCCCGGTGACTTGGATCAGGTGTTCCAAGAGTTCTACACGGTGCTCGAAAAGATCCTTGAGGAGAACCCTCCCGGATTCATCGCCGGGGTCGAACCGCTGCTGAAGGATCTCGCGGAGGCCGGTATCCCCGCGGCGATCGTCACCAACGCGACCACGGACGTCGCCAAATACACGGCTTCTATTGCCCCGGACAACCTTTTTCAGGTGATCATCGGAGATCAAGAAGTCGCCGCGGGTGTGAAGCCCAAGCCGGACCCGGACGCTTATCTGCAAGCAGCCAAGCGCTTGGGTGTGGACCCGCAGGACTGCGTGGTCATCGAAGACTCCCCGTCGGGCGCTCAGGCGGGAGTTGCGGCGGGCATCATCACCGTGGCGGTCCCGGGCGAACAGGAGATCCCTGCCCAGCCCGGAGTGGTGCACGTACCCAATCACTCCGAGCTCACCCTGGAGTTCCTGCGCATGCTCAAGCCGTGACGCTCACGCGCTGAGTAGCTGAAGTGCACCTCCAGAACGCATGAAGCAGGGCGGCCAGTTTCGTTTCGAAACTGGCCGCCCTGCTTTATCAGTACCCGGGTTTAGCGGGCGCCCTGGTCCTGGCGGTTCGCCCGACGACGGCGCTGTGCCGCGGCGGTTGCGCGATCAGGAGCCTGGCCGGTCGAGTGCGAACGCTGGCCAGAGCCGCTGCGCTCACCGCGAGGCTTGTCGCTGCGAGCGCCCGATGCCGAACCGGCGCCCTGTGACTTACCGCCGAAGCGACGATTGCCGGAAGCGGCGGCGTCGGAGCGGGACACGTTGCTGCGTGCACCACCCGATCGGGTACCGCCGGAACGCTTGCCCTCGGTGCGAGCAGCGCCGTCGCGTGCGGATCCGTCGCGCTCGGTACGAGACCGACCGGCACCGGAACGGCCACCGTTGCGACCGCCGGAGCGAGCGCCGTCGTTACGGCCACCGGAACGACCACCCGAACGGGGCCTGGAACCGCGACCGCCCTGGCCACCACCGTTACCGGACTGGGGCGCGGGCTGGTAGGCAACGCGCTCTGCGCGCTCGCCCACCAGGTCCGCAACGATCTCGGAGCCGGGCGACACGGCGTCGATGCGAGCACGCACGCCGGCCTTCTGCATGAGCTTGTCCACGTCGCCGCGCTCTTCGGTCGTGGAAATGGTGATCACGGAACCGGAGGCGCCGGCGCGAGCCGTGCGACCGGAACGGTGCAGGTAGGACTTGTGCTCGGCGGGCGGGTCGATGTGAACGACCAGCTCCACGTCGTCAACGTGCACACCGCGGGCTGCCACGTCGGTGGCCACGAGTACGCGCACCTCTCCGTTGGAGAACGCGGCCAGGTTGCGGTCACGAGCATTCTGCGACAGGTTGCCCTGCAGATCCACCGCGGGGATACCCGACTGGTTGAGCTTCTTGGCCATCTTCTTGGCGCGGTACTTGGTGCGCGTGAACATCACGCGGCGACCGGTACCGGAGGCCAGGGTCTCGATGAGCGCTTGCTTGTCGTCGTTGTTCACGACCAGCACGTGGTGATCCATGGTGGTCACCGCGGCCTTGGCAACGTCCGCCGAGTGCAGCACCGGGTTGTTCAGGAACTTCTTGACCAGGGTGTCCACGCCGTTGTCCAAGGTGGCGGAGAACAGCAGACGCTGGCTCCCCTTGGGGGTGCGGGACAGGATGCGGGTGACCACGGGCAGGAACCCCATGTCGGCCATGTGATCGGCCTCGTCGAGGACCGTCACGCGAATCTCGTCCAGGCTCAGAACACCCTGCTTGAGTAGGTCGTCCAGGCGGCCCGGGCAGGCCACCACGATGTCCACGCCCTTGGCGAGTTCCTGCTCCTGACGCTTCTGGGAGACGCCACCGAAGATCACGGTGGTGCTCAGGCCTGCAGCCTTGGCCAGCGGGGCCACGGTGCGGTCGATCTGGGTGGCCAGCTCACGGGTGGGAGCCAGCACCAGGCCGGTGGGGCGGTTTGCGCGGCGCGGTGCCCGAGCGGCGTCGTCCACCATGCCCGCCAGGCGAGCCACGAGCGGAAGCGCGAAGGCCACGGTCTTGCCGGAACCCGTGCGGCCGCGGCCCAGGACGTCCCGGCCGGCTAGCGAATCGGGAAGGGTTTTTTCTTGAATGGGGAAGGCTTCGGTGATGCCGGTACGGGCAAGGTCAGCCGAAAGGACCTCGGGCACGCCGAGGTTTACAAAATTAGTAGACAAGGAAAGTCTTTCAGGTTGGTCCACGCGAAACGATTCCGCGCGCACGCGCCATAAGCCAAATCTGGGGCGCGAACTGCGCGCCTTGGACCGGCGCGCCAACCTCGTGAAATGCACGAGGGAACTTAGCCAGTGTACACAGGTCACCTACCGACCGGTTAGGGCGCATGCCACTGGGCCACTCAACTCTGACTGGGAACGAACGTGCGGCCCGGGACGTTCACACGCTCCGGGCCGCACGTTTCGACAGGGGGACGGATCAAATGGCGGTGTAACCGCCGTCCACCAGGTAGTAACCGCCGGTCATGAAGGATGCGCCGTCCGACAGCAAGAACGTGGTCAGCTGCGCAACCTCTTCGGAGGTGCCCAGGCGGCCCATGGGGTGCGCGTTCACCAGGGCTTCCTTAGCCCCAGCAGGCAGGTTCGCGAGCAACGGGGTCTCGATGTAGGCCGGGCCCACCGCGTTGATGCGGACACCGCGCTGGCCGTAGTCCACGGCGGTCTGCTTGGTCAGACCCACCACGCCGTGTTTGGCGGCGGTGTACGCGCTGTTGCCTACGCCGGTGGCCACGGTCGAGTGGATGGAGCCAATGTTCACGATGGCTCCGCCGCCGTGCTGCTCGATCACCGGGAGCTCAGCCGCCATGCCGTAGGCCACGCCGTTGAGGTCGATGGCCACGGTCCGGTCCCACGCGTCCATATCGGTTTCACCCAGGGCCTCGACCTGACCGCCCACACCGGCGTTGTTCACGGCGTAGTGCAAGCCGCCGTAAGTCTGTACGGCAAAATCCACGGCCGCCTGCGCGTCCTCGCGCTTGGAGACGTCCTGACGGATACCGGCCGCGTCACCGCCAGCAGCCATGATGGCCTGTACTACGTTGTCGATACCGGTTGAATCGATATCCGTGACCACGACCTTGGCGCCGCGTTTGGCCAGATCCTTGGCAATCGCCTCGCCGATTCCCGACGCCGCTCCGGTCACCAGTGCCACGCGTCCGCTGAATTCAGACATTTCCGCTCCTTCTCTTGGGGATCATTTCGTCCCTTCAAGTCTTAGTGTTTTGGAACACAAATGCCAGGGATGCCCCCGTGTTGCTGGTGGGGTCTCGCAGACAGCGGAAGCGGCCCGGGATCCCCCAGACCGCTTCCGCTGTTTTTCACTGGTCACGCTTGGTGATCAGTCATTGATGGCTGACGAGTCAGTCCTCTTCGTCAGCTGCCTTTTCTGCATCTTTCTCAGCGCGCAGTTCCTCGGAGGCCTTTTCTTCCTCGGCCTTCTCCTCGAGCACCACTTCCGTGAGGAGCTTGGTCATCTCCTTGGCCACGCTGGCCGCGGACTGGGGGTTCTGACCGGTGACCAGGTGGTCGTCCACCTGCACGTTGTCCTCCCAGTTGTCCGCCACCTTGACCGTGGCACCCTGCTCTTCAAGCTTGTCCTGGAGCAGGTAGGGCACCACACCGGTCTTACCCACTTCTTCTTCCTCGGCGTTAGTGAAGGCCGCGACCTTGCGCCCGGAGAGCAGCGCGATGCCGTTGCCGAGCTCCACGTCCACCAAGCCGGAGGGTCCGTGGCATACCGCGCCGACCACACCGCCACTGTCGTACACGGAAGCGATCAGCTTCTGCAGATCCTTGTTACCGGTGAAGTCCCACATGGTTCCGTGGCCACCCACCAGGAACACTGCGTGATACTGCGACGGGTCCACCACCGCAATCTTGGGAGTGTTGTACAGAGAGGCCTTGACGGTCTCGTCGGTGGTGAACTCCACCTGAATGGGATCTTCCTCATCCAGTCCATCCTGTGGCGGCTGGCCACCCTGAATGGATGCAAAATCCACGAAATACCCGGCATCGCGGAACACCTTCCAGGGGTGTGCCGCCTCGCCCACGAAGTAGCCCGTGGCCTCTCCGGTGTCGCCCAGGGTGTCATGGCTGGTCAGTACCAACAGAACCTTTTTCATGGTGCCAATGTCCATGCGTGCTCCTTTCGGCCGGCGCGCATCATGCGCGCTTGTGAACGGGTTCACCGTAAGCACGCTGTTGGGCAGGTGACAGCCTCGTTCGCTGTAGGCACTTTGACACGGCAACTGTTGACACATCACGGGCAGTCGCTGTTAGCATGAAAATGACAGTTGCAACGGGCTGTGTTCATCGCCCGTGTTCTCCCCAAGAAAGGGCACTGACGTGCGCATTTCCAACGCCATCCTCCGCGCCGTACCCGGCGCATTCCTGCTGCAGTCCGGTTACGGCAAGCTGAGCCTGGACAAAGAGTCCGCAGAGGGCCTCAAGCAGTTCGCCGCGACCGGCGTTCCCCAGTTCGCTGACTGGGATGCCGAGACCTTCGGCAAGTTCATTGCCGGATCCGAGCTCGCCATCGGCGCCATGCTCGTGACCCCGTTCGTCTCCAAGCGCCTGGCCGGCGCGGGCCTGCTGGCATTCTCCGCCGGCCTGCTCTCCATGTACTTCCGCAACCCGGAGATGACCCAGGACGACGGCATCCGCCCCTCCGAGTCCGGCATGACCCTGTCCAAGGACGCCTTCATGGCAGCCATCGGCGCAGCACTGGTCGTGCAGAAGTAATTCCCCCGCCCTTCTCGGGTTGTCGACGACGCCGCAGCGGCCGCTGCGGCGTCGTCGACAACCCGAGAA
>JAFAAV010000001.1 GCA_023426375.1 Actinomycetes bacterium
CACTGAATCAGTGCGGGGCCGCTGTGAGTATCTCGAGGGGGTGACGGGAATCGAACCCGCGTAGCCAGTTTGGAAGACTGGGGCTCTACCATTGAGCTACACCCCCGGGGACACCGAAAGATTACACGAGGCGTTGGGTGCTCGCCAATTCAGTGCCATTTCAACGGTGGCGCGGGCAGAATTTCAGCTCAGGGGCCTATGTCACGATAGACTTGCACGATGTTGGTGTGTCCAGGGTCTATTTTTGTGCCCGCGGGCGGCCAATAACTATCGGATATACACCGGCAACGGGGTGTAGCGCAGTGGCTAGCGCGCCTGCTTTGGGAGCAGGAGATCGCAGGTTCGAGTCCTGTCACCCCGACGTCTGAGCGCTCACCCGCGTGTTCGCAGGGGAGCCCTCGTTGACCGACCGGGCCAAACTTGGCCCGTGAGAACTGTTCATCCACGACCCCAGGAGTGCAACGGAAGTGAAGAGCGCCGTCGAGAAACTCAACCCCACCGAGGCGAAGATCACCGTTGAGATCCCTTACGCCGATCTCAAGCCGTTTGTCGCAGAGACGTACAAGCAGCTGGCCGATCAGATTCAGATCCCCGGATTCCGCAAGGGTAAGGTCCCCTCGAAGCTCATCGACCAGCGCGTTGGCTTCGACTTCGTGATCGAGAACGCCCTGAACGAGGGCCTGAACGACTTCTACCAGCAGGCGCTGGCCGAGAACGAGCTGACCCCGCTGTCCCAGCCGCAGGTCGAGGTTCTGGCCAAGCCGGAATCCGACAACCGCGAAGCTGACACCAAGGTCGAGATCAACGTGGCCATCCGCCCCGAGATCGAGCTGCCCGACTACAAGGGCCTCAAGGTCGAGGTCGAGGCACGCGAGGCAACGGCCGAGGACGAGCAGAAGGCACTGGACGAGCTGCGCGCCCGTTTCGGCACCCTCAAGTCCGTGGACCGCCCCGCTGCCGAGGGTGACCACGTGACCCTGGACCTGCAGGCCCTGGTCGACGGTGAAGAAGTTGACGCCGCCAACGACCTCTCCTACGAGGTGGGTTCCGGAACCATGCTCGAGGGCATGGACGAGGCCGTGACCGGTCTGTCCGCAGATGAGGACGCCACCTTCGAGACCAAGCTGGCCGGCGGCGAGCACTCCGGTGCAGACGCCACCGTCAAGGTCAAGGTCACCGCCGTCAAGGAGCGCGAGCTGCCCGAGGCCGACGACGAGTTCGCTCAGTTGGCTTCCGAGTTCGACACCATCGACGAGCTCAAGGAAGACCTCAAGAAGCAGGCTGCAGAGTCCGCCGTGGTCGAGCAGGGCATCGAGGCTCGGGACAAGGTCCTGGACAAGCTCGTTGAGCTCATCGAGGTCCCGGTCCCCGAGAAGGTCATCGAGGATCAGCTGACTCAGCACTTCGATTCGCCGGAGGCCCAGGCTTCCGCCGAGCCCGATCACGACACCGAAGAGCACCGTGCCGAGGTTCGCGCCAACGCCGAAACCGCTTTCCGCAACGAGATCATCCTCGACGCTGTGGCCGAGGCCGAAGAGGTCGGCGTGGAGCAGTCCGAGCTGATCGACTACATCATCAACATGTCCCAGCAGTACGGCATGGACCCCAACCAGTTCGCTCAGATGCTGGACGGCTCCGGCCAGGCCGGCATGATGGTGGGCGAGGTTCGCCGCCGTAAGGCTCTCGCCAAGGTTCTCGAGTACGCCACGGTCACCGACTCCAAGGGCAACGAGGTGGACCTGTCCGCTTTCGTCGGCTCCGACGACGAAGAGGCCGCTGCCGAAGAGGCTGAGACCGCCGAGACCGAAGCCAAGTAAGCATTCGTGAGCCCGCTTCTTGCGGGCCCACCGTGGCTCATCACGACGCCGCAGGGAGCCTTCCGCGCGAAGGTTGCCTGCGGCGTCGTCGTGTGTCCGGGACCATGCGCCAGCAGCGAACAATGGGGCTGTGCCCGCGAAACGGCGCGGGTACGGCACTACGCTGCTGAGACAGAAAGTGTTCATGGGTTGCTGTGCGCCCGGCGCGCGCGACCCCGCCCAGAAGAAAGAGGCATTCCATGACCTCCACTCCCATCCAGCCGTACGGTGCCGCACCGGTCACTCCGCGCATGGAGGACGGGGCGCCCAACGGCCAGGACGATTACGTCTACAACCGTTTGCTCAAGGAACGCATCATCTGGCTCGGGTCCGAGGTGCGTGACACCAACGCCAACCTGATCTGCTCGCAGATGCTCTTGCTTTCTGCCGAGGATCCCGAGGCGGACATCTTCCTGTACATCAACTCCCCGGGTGGCTCCGTCACCGCGGGCATGGCCATTTACGACACCATGCAGTTGATCCCCAATGACGTGGTCACCGTGGCCACCGGTCTGGCGGCGTCCATGGGCCAGTTCCTGCTGTCCTCGGGCACCAAGGGCAAGCGCTACGCGACGCCCAACGCCCGCATCCTCATGCACCAGCCCTCCGGCGGCATGGGCGGCACCGCATCCGACATCCGCGTGCAGGCCGAGCTCATCCTGTCCATGAAGAAGCGCCTGGCGGAATTGACCGCCGAGCAGACCGGTCAGGATCTCGAGACCATCCTTCGCGACAACGACCGCGACAACTGGTTCGACGCCGAACGCGCCCTGGAATACGGATTCTTCGACCACATCGCGCAGTCCGCCGGCAACGTGACCGGTGGCGGCGGAACCATGCGGGAATCCAAGTAACCAGCCGTAGCTGTCACGAACCACTTCAAGAATTTCAGGACGGACCAATGAATTTGCCTCACGCCACTGCACCGCAGTTGCCCACCAGCCGCTACGTGATTCCGGACTTCGAAGAGCGTACGCCCTACGGCTACCGCCGTCAGAACCCGTACACCAAGTTGTTCGAAGACCGCATCATCTTCCTGGGTGTCCAGGTGGATGACACCTCCGCGGATGACATCATGGCGCAGCTGCTGGTTCTGGAGTCCCAGGACCCGGACCGCGACATCACCATGTACATCAACTCCCCGGGCGGTTCGTTCACGGCCATGACGGCTATTTACGACACCATGCAGTACATTCGCCCCGAGATCCAGACCGTGTGCCTGGGTCAGGCTGCCTCCGCAGCATCCGTGCTGCTGGCCGGTGGTACCCCGGGTAAGCGGTTGGCCCTGCCCAACGCCCGCGTGTTGATCCACCAGCCCGCCATGGAAGGCCAGGGCGGCGGTCAGGCCTCGGACATCGAGATCCAGGCCAACGAGATCATGCGTATGCGTACCTGGTTGGAAGACACCATGGCGCTGCACACCAACAAGTCCAGCGAGGAGATCAACCGCGACATCGAGCGCGACAAGATCCTCACCGCCAAGGATGCACTGGAGTACGGCATCATCGACCAGGTCTTGGATTCTCGTAAGATCAACAAGCCTGTCACCGTCACCCAGTAAAACTGAGTAGGCTGAGCGGCGTCGCGGGAGAGTTTTCTCCGGCGACGCCGCTGCGCGTCACGTACCGGTGTCGAGCTTTGGTGCACCTTCCGCCCTCACCTAAAGTGGTGTCGAGGGCAAACGTCTAGATGAACTGTGAGGATTGGCTATGGCGCGCATCGGAGAGAGCGTTGACCTGCTCAAATGCTCCTTCTGCGGTAAGAGCCAGAAGCAGGTGCGCAAGCTCATTGC
>JAFAAV010000017.1 GCA_023426375.1 Actinomycetes bacterium
GCGATTCCGACGAAGAAGAGTCGGCACAGGCCAGCCCGGAGGAAGCCGCTCCGCGCATGAAGGGCCGTGAGGACAAGACCGCTCGCGGTTTCGTGCTCACCACCAACGACGAGGACGACGCTCCGGCACAGCAGGTCATCGCCGCCGGTGCCACCGCAGACCCCGTCAAGGACTACCTCAAGCAGATCGGTAAGGTCGCGCTGCTGAACGCGGAGCAAGAGGTCGATCTTGCACTGCGTATCGAGGCCGGCCTGTTCGCCGAACACAAGTTCGCGGACGAGCAGGACTCCATGGATGCCGAGACCCGCCGCGCCTACCGCTGGGTCATCCACGACGGCCGCCGCGCCAAGAATCACCTGCTCGAGGCCAACCTCCGTCTGGTGGTCTCCCTGGCCAAGCGTTACACCGGCCGTGGCATGTTGTTCCTGGACCTGATCCAGGAAGGTAACCTGGGCCTGATCCGCGCGGTCGAGAAGTTCGACTACACCAAGGGCTTCAAGTTCTCCACGTACGCCACGTGGTGGATCCGTCAGGCCATCACCCGCGCCATGGCCGACCAGGCCCGCACCATCCGTATCCCGGTGCACATGGTCGAGGTCATCAACAAGCTGGCCCGCGTACAGCGTCAGATGCTCCAGGACCTGGGTCGCGAACCCACCCCGGAAGAGCTCGCCAACGAACTCGACATGACCCCCGAAAAGGTCGTGGAAGTTCAGAAGTACGGCCGCGAGCCCATCTCGTTGCACACACCGCTCGGTGAAGACGGTGACTCCGAATTCGGTGACCTCATCGAGGACTCCGAGGCCGTGGTGCCCGCGGATGCCGTGTCCTTCACTCTGCTCCAGGAGCAACTGCACTCCGTGCTGGACACCCTGTCCGAACGGGAAGCCGGTGTGGTGGCCATGCGCTTCGGCCTGACCGACGGTCAGCCCAAGACCCTGGACGAGATCGGCAAGGTGTACGGGGTCACCCGTGAGCGGATTCGCCAGATAGAGTCCAAGACCATGTCCAAGCTCCGTCACCCGTCGCGCTCGCAGGTGCTGCGGGACTACCTGGACTGATCCGGATCGCCACGGTGAGTGAGGATTACTCCATGACGTCTCAGGACAGTCGTGTCCAGAGCATGTTCAACCGGGTGACGCGCAGTTACGACAGGATCAACTCGCTCATGACCATGGGCCGTCACGCGCAGTGGTGCCGAGAAGTGGCCCAGCGTGCGGACCTGGCCCTGAACGGGAAACTCCTGGACATCGCCACCGGCACGGGCGAGATCGCCCTGGCCGCGCGGCGTCGTTACCCGAATGCGGACATCTACGGCGTGGACTTCTCCGAGAACATGCTCGCGGAGGCCCGGGAGAAGCCGGGTGCCGACAGCATTGAGTGGGAGTTCGCGGACGCCCACCAGTTGCGATTCGCGGACGAGTCCTTCGACGCCGTGACCCACGGGTACCTGCTCCGTAACGTCAGCGATGTGGAGCGGGTGCTGCGCGAGCAGTTCCGCGTGCTCAAGCCCGGTGGTCGCGTGGTGGTGTTGGAAACCTCACCTCCGCGCGGGGTGCTCAAACTGGTGCTCTCTGCCGGAATGAGCGTGGTCCTGCCGCTGTTGGGGCAGCTCATCGCCAAGGATCGTCAGGCCTACACCTACCTGAAGAGCTCCACGTTGGGATTCATGTCACCGGCGGAAGTCGCAGAGATCATGGAGCGCGTGGGTTTCCGCGGGGTGGAATGGTCCACCAAGTATTTCGGGACCAACGTGATCATGTGGGGCCGCAAACCCTGATCCCTGAGGCCGCTCGTTCAACGGGGCGATAGGGGAGAACGAAAAGACCGGGGCACGCACCGTACGGTGCGTGCCCCGGTCTTTGCTATTACCGTGAGATGCCTCAGGAGGCTCCCAGGTGCTCCGTTTCATCCTGCCAAGTGGCAGCCAGCGGGCGCAGCTTGTCCTCGTTCTTGCGCGCGTGGTGCGCGCAGAAGAGCAGCTGACCGCCGGTGCTTTCGAGGACCACGCGGACGTATGCCTGGGCGCCGCAGGCGTCACAGCGGTCGGTCGCGTTGAGTTCACGCGTCTCGAGTGTCGCGTTCATTGGATCCTCCTTACGGATACAGGGTCTGCAATCCCACCATCCGGTGTCATTGCGGTGCGCAGGTGGTTTCGAGAATGAACACTGCAGCACGTATCAATAGAACCAAAGGTAGACCTGATTCCTTCCCCGTGGACAGTGGTTTCGCCCACCGCGCACAATGTCGGCACTCCGGACTAAAGTGGGGGAGTCCCACTCGCGCCTCAGGCCAGACTCTCGGGAGATTTATCACCGTGTCACCCACTCGTTCCGAATACAACGCCCGGCATCTTTCCGTCCTGGAAGGTCTCGAAGCGGTGCGCAAGCGCCCGGGTATGTACATCGGTTCCACGGACTCCCGCGGCCTCATGCACTGCATGTGGGAAATCATCGACAACTCCGTGGACGAGGCCCTGGCCGGCTACGGACAGAACATCACCGTGATCCTGCACAAGGACGGGTGCGTGGAGGTTCACGACGACGGCCGCGGCATCCCGATCGACCAGGAACCCCGCACCGGCCTGACCGGTGTGGAAGTGGTGTTCACCAAGCTGCACGCCGGCGGTAAGTTCGGCGGCGGCTCCTACACCGCCTCCGGTGGTCTGCACGGCGTGGGTGCGTCCGTGGTCAACGCGCTGTCCTCACGTCTGGACGTGCAGGTGGATCGCGGGGGTAAGACCTACCAGATGTCCTTCAAGCGCGGTGAGCCCGGAATCTTCACCGACAAGGGCGCGCCCTCGCCGCACGCCCCGTTCGAGGCGTTCACGGACAATTCCGAACTGCAGATCGTGGGCAAGGCCAAACGCGGTGTCACGGGCACGCGCATCCGGTACTGGGCGGACGAACAGATTTTCACTCCGGACGCCAAGTTCTCCACGGACGAGCTGGTGCGCCGTGCGCGGCAAACAGCCTTCTTGATCCCGGGGCTGCAGATCACCGTGCGCGATGAACGACTGCTCGCGGGCACCCCGGGGGAGACCGGTCCGCACACCGAGGTGTTCCAGTACGACGGCGGCATTTCCGAGTTCGCGGAATTCCTGGCGATCGATGCGCCGGTCACTGATGTCTGGCGTTTGCAGGGCCAGGGCAGCTTCACCGAGCGCGTCCCCGTACTCGACGACACGGGGCGGGCACAGCTTCAGGACGTGGAGCGCGTGTGCGAGGTGGACGTCGCCCTCCGCTGGGGTGTCGGCTATGACACCACCGTGCGATCGTTCGTGAACATCATTTCCACGCCCAAGGGCGGTACGCACCTGTCCGGGTTCGAGGCGGCGCTGCTGAAGACCATTCGCAAGCAGGTCGAAGCCAACGCTCGCAAGCTCAAGGTGGGCAACGACAAGCTCGAGAAGGACGACGTCCTGGCGGGCCTGACCGCGGTGCTCACGGTTCGCCTGGCGGAACCGCAGTTCGAAGGCCAGACAAAGGAAGTGCTCGGTACCCCGGCGGTGCGCCAGATCGTCACCAAGGTGGTCGAGTCCCAGCTGACCAAGCAATTCGCGTCCAAGAAGCGCGACGACAAGGCTCAGACCAGCCAAGTGCTCGACAAGGTCGTCGCGGAAATGAAGTCCCGCATCTCGGCACGCGTTCACAAGGAGACCCAGCGCCGCAAGAATGCCCTGGAAACCTCGTCGATGCCCACCAAGCTGGTCGAGTGCCGTTCCTCGGACGTCGGTCGGTCCGAGTTGTTCATCGTGGAGGGTGACTCGGCGCTGGGCACCGCCCGTCTGGCACGCAACTCCAACTATCAGGCGCTGCTGCCGATCCGCGGCAAGATCTTGAACGTTCAGAAAGCATCCATCACGGACATGCTCGCCAACACCGAGTGCGCCGCACTGATCCAGGTCATCGGTGCCGGTTCGGGCCGTAGCTTCGACGTGGACGCGGCGCGTTACGGCAAGGTCATCATGATGACCGATGCCGACGTGGACGGCGCCCACATCCGCACTCTGCTGCTCACGCTGTTCTACCGCTACATGCGCCCACTCGTGGAGGCCGGTCGGGTCTACGCTGCCGTTCCGCCGTTGCACCGCGTGGAGATCGTGAACCCCGGTTCCAAGGCCAACGAGATGGTCTACACGTACTCGGAACGCGAGCTCGAGACTCTCCTGGGCAACCTGGAGGAACAGGACCGCCGGTACAAGGAACCCATTCAGCGTTACAAGGGTCTGGGCGAAATGGACGCGGATCAGCTGGCCGAGACCACCATGGATATCCGGCACCGGGTGCTGCGCAGGGTGCGCGTGGCTGATGCAGAGGCCGCAGAGCATGCGTTCTCGTTGCTCATGGGCTCCCAGGTCGCGCCGCGCAAGGACTTCATCGTGGCCGGTGCCGCGCAGCTGGATCAGGACCGCATCGACGCCTGACCGGACAGCAGCGGTCCTCGCACGGTCAGGAATGAGCCGACGCATCGCGACCGGCGAGCGATGGACCCGTTGGCTCCACGAACGGCGCCCCGAACCTTTCACACGGAAGGTTCGGGGCGCCGTGGTTCATGAAGCGGTTATTCAGTCGTCCAGGGGCAGCGTGACCTGCGCAGCCGGGGCGCCCCCGGACGAGGAATCCTCCGCGACCTCCAGCCCGGGCACTGGGAGTCCGCCGAGAGCCGGCCCCACGGCGTGCACGGCGCGGTCCACGCTCACTCCGGAGCCGTCCCTGCGGCCGTACTCGTTGGGTAGGTTACGTGCCACACCGGCCGCCGAAACGGCCTTACCCGGCCCGTGGCCCACCCACGCCAGATTCAGCTCGGATTCACCCGTGAGCAGGCGCTGAGCCCGCACACCGGCGGTTGCGCGGCCCTTGGCCGGGTACTCGGACAGGGGAGTCACCTTGATGGACGCTTCACCCATGTCCGGCAGCTGATCCTGGGACTTGGCTTGGGTGACCACCACGGTGGCGTCGTCCTCCTTGACCGCGCCGAAGAAGATCGCACGCTCACCGGCGGCCAGTTTCATACCGGCCACACCACCCGCGTTGCGTCCCTGCGGGCGCACGAGGTCCGCTCCGAAATGCAGCAGCTTGGCGTCCGAGGACACGAACACCAATTCAGCGGTGTCCGGGCATGTTGCCACACCGATCACACGGTCACCATCCTTGAGCTTGATGGCCGGCCACTGATCCAGATTGAGCGGGTAGTCCGGGTTCACGCGTTTGACGATGCCCTGCTCGGTACCCACTGCGAAGACCTGATTCAGGGGCACCAAGCCCACCAGATGCTCGTTCTTGTCCAGGCCCAGGAAGTCCGCGGCGGGCACGCCGTCCGCGAGGCGCGGAACGCCGTCGAAATCCTGCAGCACGGGAATGTCGATGCATGACACGCGCAGCATGCGGCCCGTGGAGGTGACCGCCCCGATCTCACCGCGCGCGGTGGTGGGCAGCACGCTGGAGAGTGCGTCGTGCTTGAAGCGGCGGGAGGCATCCGCCAGCGGAGTGCGGGCGTTGGTGCGCGCCAAACGACCGGTCGTGGAGACGAACGCCCAACACGGATCGTCGCTGATCTCGAGTGTCACCGACGACGCCGCCTGCTTACGTTTGCCGCTCGCGTCCGCCGCCGAGGTCACGGCCGGCAGGTCTTCGGCTTCGAGCAGCACGGTGCGGCGGTCGTCGCCGTGCTTCTCTGCGACCTCTTCGAGCTCGTCCGCCACAACCTGACGCAGCTTCTGATCGGAACCGAGGATCGCCTCGAGCTCGGCGATTTCCTTGAGCAGCTGATCCCGCTCGGCCTCGAGCTCGATGCGCGAGAACTTGGTAAGCTGACGCAGGCGCAGTTCCAGGATGTGCTCGGCCTGGGCGCGGGAGAGGTCGAAGACCTTCATCAACCGGTCGCGGGCTTCCGCGGTCTGCTCTGAGGAGCGAATGATCTGGATGACCTCGTCGATGTCGACGATCGCGATCAACAGACCTTCCACCAGGTGCAGGCGGTTCTGGCGCTTGTCCAGACGGAAGGCGGTGCGGCGGCGCACCACCGACAGCCGGTGCTCCGTGTAGACCCGCAGCATGTCCAGCAGGCCCAGGGTGCGGGGCTGCCCGTCCACGAGCGCCACGTTGTTCATACCGAAGGAATCCTCCATGGGCGTGTGCTTGTACAGCTGAGCCAGCACAGCTTGGGGATTGAAACCGTTTTTCAGTTCGATGACCAGGCGCAACCCATTGGTGCGGTCGGTCAGGTCCACCACGTCCGAGATGCCGGCGAGCTTCTTGGACTGGACGGCGTCCTTGATCTTCTCGGTGACCTTTTCCGGGCCCACCATGTAAGGCAGCTCGGTGACCACGATGCCTTGTTTACGGGGTGAAACCTGTTCGATGGAGACCTTGGCGCGGGTCTTGAAGGAGCCGCGGCCAGTGCGGTAGGCGTCCCGGATGCCCTCCAGCCCCACGATGCGACCACCCGAGGGGAGATCCGGTCCGGGTACGAACTTCATGAGGTCTTCGAGCGTGGCCTCAGGGTTGAGAATCAGGTGCCGCGCACCCGCGACCACCTCGCGCAGGTTGTGCGGCGCCATGTTGGTAGCCATACCCACCGCGATACCGGTGGCACCGTTGACGAGCAGGGCCGGGTAGGCAGCCGGGAGGACACCGGGTTGCTGGAACTGGTTGTCGTAGTTGGGGACGAAATCCACGACGTCCTCGTCGAGGTCACCCGTGAGTGCCTGCGCTGCCGGGGCCATGCGCGCTTCGGTGTAGCGCGGCGCCGCCGGGCCGTCGTCGAGCGAGCCGAAGTTGCCGTGACCGTCCACCAGGGGGAGGCGCATCGCGAAGGACTGCGCCATACGCACCATGGCGTCGTAGATGGCCGAGTCGCCGTGCGGGTGGAGCTTACCCATGACCTCACCGACCACGCGCGCGCTCTTGACGTGACCGCGGTCCGGGCGCAGGCCCATCTGGTCCATCATGAACAGGATGCGTCGCTGCACCGGCTTGAGGCCGTCCCGCGCGTCGGGCAGAGCGCGCGAGTAGATCACCGAATAGGAGTACTCGAGGAAACTGGTTTCCATTTCCTTCGTGACATCAATGTCAACAATGTGCTCGGTGAAGTCTTCAGGCAGCTCGTCCTGCTCGGAGCGGGTGGTTGAACGACGTCGGGCCATCTAGCGGCAACTCCTCGAATAATCGGCGTGTACCTGTTGAGAGGTCACGCGGTTGGCTACCCTGAAGTCTATGGGTTCTCACGATGAAGGTACGCAGTCACCGTCCTACCCCGAATACTGGGAAGCAGACGTCATCATGCGTGACGGTGCAACCGCGCATTTGCGCCCCATCAGTCCGGATGACCGGGAGCTGCTCACGGAGTTCCACGGAAAACAGTCCGAGGACAGCATCTACCTGCGGTTCTTCTCGTACAAACCGTCACTGTCGGAAAAAGAACTCGCGCGGTTCACCACAGTGGATCACGTGGACCGTGTCTGCTTCATTCTGTTGTTGGACGGCAAGATGATCGGTGTGGGTCGCTACGACCGCACCTCGGACCGTGTGGCGGAGGTCGCCTTCATGATCTCCGATCACCACCAGGGCCGCGGCATCGGTTCCATCCTGCTGGAACACCTGGCGGCGGCGGCCCGCGAGAACGGCATCGACCGTTTCACGGCGGAGGTGCTGCCGGAGAACCGCAAGATGCTCCACGTGTTCGTGGAAGCCGGTTATGACGTGTCCCGGCAGTTCGAGGACGGCGTTGTGGTGGTCGATTTCGACATCGACCCCACGGAGAAGTCCCTGGCCGTGATGGAATCCCGCGAGCACCGCGCTGAGGCTCGCTCGATCCAGGACCTCTTGTCTCCCGAGGTGGTTGCCGTGATCGGCGCCTCCTCGGACCCTGATCACGCCGGCTTCCACGCGGTCGAGGGGGTCCTGAACGGCGGTTTCACAGGCGCCCTCTACGGAGTGGGCAACACCCCGTATGAGCGGGACGGTCTCACATTCGTCGCGAACATCCAGGACATCTCCGAGAACATCGACCTGGCAATCATTGCCGTCCCGCGCGACGCCGTGGAAACCGCGATTGCGGAGTCCGGCCGAGCCGGTGCCCAGGCCGTGGTCATCATGACCGGCGGTTACGCCGAGGCAGGAGCGGAAGGTGCCGCACATCAGCGCCGCCTGGTCCGCATTGCCCGGGCTTCGGGTATGCGCGTGGTGGGCCCGGCAAGTCTGGGATTCATCAACACGTCTGAAGACGTCAATCTCAACGCATCGGTTCTGCCGCGCATGCCACAGCGCGGAGGCCTGGGGCTGTTCTCCCAGTCGGGAGCCATCGGCACCATGGTGTACGGCGCCGCGCGCCGCCACAGAGTGGGCTTGTCGAGCTACCTCTCCGCGGGCAACCGCGCGGACGTGTCCGGCAACGACATGATGCAATACTGGGAGGACGATCCTTCCACCACCGTGTGCGGCCTGTACCTGCAGTCTGTGGGTAATCCGCGCAAGTTCTCCCGCATCGCGCGCAGACTGTCCCGCTCCAAGCCGGTCATCGTGGCCAAGTCCGAGGTCACCGGTTTGCGGCTACCTCCGGGGCACACGGGACGAACCACCCAGGCCCCGGCGGGCGCGCTCGATGCCATGTTCCGGCAGGCTGGCGTGATCCGTGCCGCCACGGCCGAGCAGCTCCTGGACATCGCCTCCATTGCGGAGAGCCAGCCCGTTCCCGCGAACAACCGGGTCGCCGTGGTGTCCAACGCCCTGGCACTCTCCCAGCTGGCAGAGGATTCTGCGATCCGCCTGGGTATGGAACCGGTCGTGTCCGACGGCAATGTGGACACGAGCCAGGGACCCCACCACGCGCACCAGGCCATCATCGATGCAGTTCGCCACAATGCCGCCCGTGAGGACGTCGCCAGCCTGGTGGTCGTCCTCATGCCCGTGCCTGGTCTGAAACATCAAGTTTTGGTCGACCAGATCGCCCGCGAGGCACGTGCCGCGGAGTGCACGGCGATCGGCGTATTCACCGGCCAGTACGGCAGTGACGCCAAGACGGCCACGGTGCACACCACCGACGACGGCGCGTCCCTTCCGTGTTTCGATTCGCCCGGGGCCGCGCTGCTCGCTCTCTCCAGCGTGATCACCTACTCGCACTGGCGCGATCAGGACCACGGCAATGTCGAGATCCCAGAGGACTTCGACCACGACGCCATCGAGAAGTTCCTCGAGAAGCTCAAGCCTCAGATCCCCGGGGACGGGCTCTACGAACTGACCTCGGAGGAGACGACCCAACTGCTGGGACACGCCGGAGTGAAGGTTCTGGATTCGGCGCGTTTCGTGGACCCGGACGAGGGCGTGGCCGCGGCCGAACGACTCGGTTACCCCGTGGCTCTGAAAACCACGGATCCGCACCTGCGTCACCGTCTGGACCTGGGTGGAGTGGTACTCAACATCGAGGACGAGTCACAGCTGCGCACGGCCATGACCACCATGAAGCGGGCGCTCGCGAGCTTCGGCACCACCGACTTCGAGGTGCAGTCGATGGCCGCGACCGGGCAGACGGTGATCGTACGTGCGATTGAGGACCCGCTGATCGGGCCCGTGCTCTCCTTCGGTATGGCCGGGGACGCGGTCAATCTGCTCGAGGACTGGGCCCACCGGGTACCGCCACTGACAGACCAGGACATTTCCCGCATGGTCCGGGCGCCCAAGGCCTCCAAGAAACTCTTCGGCCACCAGGGTGTTCCCGCGGTGGACACGACCGGTGTGGAAGACCTGATCAACAAGGTGGCGCTGCTCAAGGACCAGTTCCCGGAGACCGCGTCCATTGACCTCAACCCGGTCCTGCTGTCCGGGTCCGTGGTCACGGTACTGTCCGCAACCATCACTCTGGGTGACCCGGGACAGCGCACTGACAGCGCTCGACGGGCCATGCGGGGCTAGGGTCACCTATCGCGTGTCGGACACGATAGCCGGGCGTTTCGAACTGTTGGAACCCATTGCCAAGGGCGGCAGTGGGGCCGTGTGGCGCGCCATGGACCACAAACTGAACCAGGAATGCGCGGCCAAGGTGTTGCGCCAGCGGGATTCGGCCGATCTCTTACGTTTCGTGCGGGAACAATCCGTGAAGCTTGACCACCCGCACGTGGTCGCGCCGTACGGTTGGGCGGCCGAGGACGAGTACGTGGCCATCGCCATGCCCCTGGTCAGCGGGGGCACCCTCGAAGCGGCGTTGGGGGACAACGGCGCCGTGGCCGATGTCGTGGCCGAGGAGATCCTCTACCAGCTCCTCCAAGCACTACAGTTCGTGCACGCTCGCGGTTGGATCCACCGGGACGTGAAACCGGGCAACGTGCTCATGGAACCTACTGGTTCAGGCAGACCATGGGCTCGACTCGCGGACTTCGGTATCGCGGTGCGGGCCGAGGATGCCCGGTTGACGCACACGGGGACCGTGGTCGGCACGCCTGGCTATCTTCCGCACGAGGCCTACGGGCCGATGGAACCGTCCATCTCCACGGATCTGTACGCCGCCGGAGTCACGGCGGTGCGGCTCGTAGACCCGCACGTGGACCTCAGTAATCCCTTGGAACCGGCAGCTGTGGAGGGTCTTTTCCCGGACTCCCCGCAACTGCGCGGACACGTGGCAGGTCTGCTGAGCACCGAACCGAAACAACGCATCGCCGCGGCGAAGATCGCCATCCGGGATCTCGGTGAGGGCTCTGCGAATCGGGCCTCAAAGGAGTCACTGACGGCCGAAGGGGAGCCCTTCGAAATCTTCGACGTGCTCTCGCCCACCACGGAACGAGAACTCTCAGTGGTCCCAGACGCCGCGGTGCTGCCTCTCTCGGAGGACGCTCCCACGGCGCGGATCGAATGGCATGCCGTGCGACGCAGGGGAGAGGACGCCCAACAAGCCGCCGAAGTGCCGAGGATCTCGGACGACCCACTGAACCCTTTCGGCACCCTGACGAATGCAGGAACGAGCGGGAGAGCAACCACCGAGGCCTTGCCGCTGCAGGAAAGCCCCGCCACGGCCACGGTGCCCCAAGTAGCGGATCAGGGGCCCAAGCCCACCCCGCGATCAATGCGGGCTTCGGACCAAGAACGTCCCCGACGCTCACGAACTCCCTGGGTGCTCATGGCACTGTTGCTCGCCGGCATCGCCCTGACGGCCGGGTACTTTCTGGCCGGCCCGGCACTGAGTTCGTGGCTTGACGACGTGACCGGTCAGGAACCCGAAGTGACCCGAACGCCGGGGGTGCCCGCAACGCCGTCGACCCCGGACGAACCCAGCATGGACGTGACGCCCGTATGCACCGAACAAGAGGACGGCTCGCTGTCGTGTGTGGTCACGCCCTGACGGGAGTAATTGCGCACAAAGCCGGCAAGTAAAGGACAATGGACGCATGACGTATTCAGCTCCCGATGGCTCGCGCTTGATTCAGGACATCAGCACGGCCGGGTTCTATCCGCAGCTCGTCGAGGACGTGGTGCGAGATTCTCTGGACGGCAGACAGCCCGTCTCACACCTGGTGCAGTTGGAAACCCATTTCAACAACACCGAGCTCCACCGGCACATCACCGTTCTGGTGCTGGCGGAGGACGTCCTGCACATCACGCACGTTGACGACCAGCAATTCGACGACACCGGTCGTGACGTGGTGGCGCGTGTGTCCACGGAGACGGTGGGAATCTCCCAGATTCGGTCCGTGACGCTGAGCTACGCGTACCACCAGCCGCAGAACTACCGCCCGGACACCCCCATCATGGAGTTGACCCTGGCCGTGAGCTGGACCGGCACTCAGCAGCTCGAGCTGTACCCGGCCATGTGCGAGGACCCTGAATGCCAGGCCGATCACGGGTATACGGGCACTGCGGCCAGTGAGGACGTGGTCATGCGCATCAGCTCCGAGGCGGACGGCAAGGATGCCGTGGAAGGTGCCCGCGAATTCGCCCGTACGCTACGCCGCGCGAACCTGGCACCCGTGACGGACTCGGGTGCCCAGATCGCCCAGTCGCCGCATCAGCGCCCGTTGACCGATCGGCGACCTTCGGAGGCTCCCGTGCAGCGACCTCGTTTCGGTCACCGCTTCACGGGGCGTGATTCCGGGCGCAAGTCCCAATGACGCTACCCACTGATTTCCCGGCGCCCCCACGTTATGGTCGGCGCAGCGTAGCGGACGTCATGTCCTCGGCAGCCGCGGCACTTGGCGTTCCGGGGTTGCCCAACACGCTGGGGTTGCCCAAGGCTCAGCGCTACGTGGTGGTACTCGTGGACGGCCTGGGGTCCCGGTTGCTCAGCGAATACGCCGGGTATGCGCCCACGCTGCGGAAGGCACAATCACTGGGCGACCTGGACGCTGCTTTCCCGACCACCACCTCGGTGTCACTGTCGAGTCTGGGGACCGGACTGCCCCCGGGGCAGCACGGCATGTTGGGTTATGACGTGGTGGACCCGGCTCAGGACCGGGTGGTCAACATGTTGGGGCAGTGGAGTCCTCGGATCGATCCGGAGACTTGGCAACCACACCGCACGGTGTTCAACCGCGCCGAGGACACGGTGGACACGGTCACCATCAGCAAACCCCGCTTCGAGAACTCTGAGCTGACACGCGCCTCCCTACGGGGCGGCCGCTTCAAAGGCGCCGACGGCGTGTTCGCCCGCACCGCGGCGGCCCTCGAGGAACTACGCGAGGGCAAACGTTCCCTCGTCTACTTCTACTGGGACGAGCTGGACAAGATCGGGCACTCCAAGGGCTGGCGGTCCGACCCGTGGCTTCAGGCCCTCGAGGAACTGGATTCCGCCATCAAACGGCTCGTGCAGAAACTCCCCACCAATACGCGGGTCATCCTCACCGCGGATCACGGCATGGTGGACGTGGCACCCGAGCATCGTTTCGACGCAAGCTCCGTCCCGGGCCTCCTGGACGGTGTGCGGCACACCGCTGGTGAACCGCGTGCCGTGCAATTGCACGTGGAACCAAATATCGACCCTACGGAGGTCGTCACCCGGTGGCAGGATCACTTTGGCGACGCCGTCTGGGTGGCCACCCGGGACGACCTGGCCTCTGGTGGCTACTTCGGCACGGATCCGAGCCCTTCCGTCCTGGAACGAGCCGGCCACGTGTGGGTGCTCGGCAAGGAACCAGTTGCCATTTACGACGTGTCACGGCAGGGCAGCAAGCCCCTCAACATGGTGGGACAGCACGGTTCACTCACGGACGCCGAACGCCTGATCCCGGCACTGCTGTGGTAGCCATTCTGTGAGTGGAACGCCGCACTGACGACCGCCTGCTGTCGAGGACTGCACGGAGTCGCATGGCCGGGCGCCGTTTCGAATTTGACCCTGGAACGTCAAGAGGCCCGATTCGCCAGTGTGCGAATCGGGCCTCTCAGCGTTAATTGCTGGACTTGGGACTCGGCGCCGGTTTGTCGTTGGCCGGTGCCTTGGGCGACGTCGGCGGCTTTGGTGCCGCCGGCTGTGTCGCCGGAGCCTTGGTCGACGGTGGCTTGGGTGGCTGCGTCGGCTTGGGGTTCGTGGTTGGTTCGGGGGCCTTGGTGGGTTGCTTTGTCGGCGCCGGCTTCTTGGTCGGTTCGGGCTTCTTGGTGGGCTCGGGTGCCTTGGTCGTCGGCGGAGCCGGAGGCGGCTGAATCGGTGCGGGCGGAGGTGGCGGCGGTGCTACAGGCGGGGCCACGGGTGGCGGTGGCGGCGGCACGTACTCCTGGACGGGCGCGGTTTCCACCGGCGTGGGGGACGGCGTGCGGCTCGGTGTTGCGCTACGCGTGGGTGAGGGCGACGGCGATTCGGATTCGGTCGCGAAATCAGCCGGTTCCTGGTCGTCCTGCGAATTGGAGAGGCCGGTGAACGCCAGCGCACCGACACCTACGAGGACGAGGAGTGCTGCCAATCCGAGCACGAGGGGTGCCACGAACCGACGGAACCCTCCGCCACCTCCGGGATCGCTGGAACCGCCGGCTGCCTCAGCAGCCGGTTCGTCGGAACCAAACAAATCGTCCTGGATGGAATTACCCATGCAATGTGTCCCTCGAATCCATGAATTGCCAGAGCAAAGCTGGACCGCTTTCTCCCCTGAGCCCAATCTGCCTTGATGACTCTAGCGTGTCCGCGAGAAAATCTGCAGTCCCTGGGGGAGTGCTTACGGACACCTATCGGGCACTAATTGGAGTTGGAACCGAAGACGATCTCGTCCCAACTGGGTACGGAGGAGCGCTTAGCCTTGCCAGTGCGGCCGCGCGGCCCCGGAGCTCGTTGCGGCTGTTCCTGCGGTTCGTCCCGGGGTTGCTCGGGTGCGGTTTCGGTCTCTTCGACCGGAGTTTCCTCGGGTTCGCCCGCACCGGGCTCGGAGGGTTCGCTCCGCTCCTCGGTCTCCAGTGTGGCCACCGAGTCTTCCGGGTCGGCAGCCACCGTCAGTTGCGGCCCGCGTCCGGCGGTGACAGCTTCGGGTAACGACGGCGACGCCGCCTGGTCCGGTTCCTCGGAGGGAGCCGAGCTGCTTTCCGCGGGGGCCGTGGAATCATCGACGATCTCGATGCCGGCGTCCTCCTGCAGGGCGCGATCCTCGGCGACGCGTGCCGCGGCCGGTTGGATGGGCTGATCGAACAGTGGTGAGTCTTCGGGCGCTCCGATGGGACGGGGACGGTTGTCCACGTGGCCCATGCCTCGACCGAGGATCTCGGCCAGACGCTCGTCCTCCTCGGAGTCCGAACCCAGACGGCGGCCGCGACGGGACTGCAACACGTCCAGCAGTTCGTCTGCCTGGCTGGCCTCACGCTGAAGTTGTTCCACCTGAGCGTTGGGCGCGGGCGCGTGGCTCACGGCCGGTGCGGGTACGCCCAACGGTCCGGACTCGTGCGGCTCCTGGCCCAGGGCAGTGGCCCATTCGTTGACGGGACGCACGGTCTGGTTAGCGGGGTTGTAGGTCCATTCCGCGGGCCCGTTGGTGTCGTTGGGTGCTTGCTCCCGATCGGATACGGAGAAGGACAACTGCAGTGTCCACAGCTGGTCCTCGCGCTGCCACGCATCCCAATCCAGCGAGTCCGGGGCCACGCCGGTTTTCTGGGCGCGGTGTTGCACGGTCTGTTCGAGGGTGCGAGGTTCGCCCTCGAAAACGGACCGATATCCGTCGTGGGAAGGGCTCGTCCCGGTGACCTTGACCTTGAGGGCCTCGCGCACCATGTGACCGCGCTCCGCAAGGATGGGCCATTCGTAGCGCTTGACGCGCTCGGGTTCCCAGCCGGACTCCGCGACGATGTCCTCCACACTGGCACCGGCGCGGAACCTGGCCTGGATGTCACGGGGGCCGAACTGGCCCGTCACACGGCCACGCGCGGGGGTCTTCTTCCGCGCGTGTTGCACCGCCTGTCGTAACTGCTGATCAATTTTCAGCGAGTAACGCTGTGAATCGGTGGTTTCCACGATGAGGTGTTCGCCGTCATCGTGCACACCCACCAGGTGCAACTGGTCCATGCTGTCCTTCCTTTACCGGCGGGAAGTAATGCTGTCAGAGAAATTCCTGCCGCTCATGTCGTGCCAGTCTAGTGGTTCTATCGGGGGCTCCGAACCGATTTCCCCCGGGGGTTCCGCAAGTTTTGAGCGCTTCGACCGGGCGAACGAGACCCCCGGGGAGGGATGATCGGGAGGATGCGTTACGACTCACACTTCATATGAGGACTTTCGGGCTGGATTTTTCCCGATCGATGGTGAACAATCTACGCGACACGGACCCGGCTTTTTCCTAGAATGCCGGGGTCTCGACACCCACAGCGATCTCGCGAAGACCGGTTGGAGCGGATTCACACATGGCCACAGATTACGACGCGCCGCGTAAGCAGGACGAAGACCTCAAGGAAGACTCGATCGAGGAGTTGCAGTCTCGTCGATCGGATCAGCAGTCCGGTAGCGTCGACGAAGATGAAGCAGCAGCGGCCGAAAGCTTCGAGCTCCCCGGCGCGGACCTGTCCAACGAAGAACTCTCCGTGGTGGTTCTGCCGGCTCAGGAGGACGAGTTCACCTGCGGTTCGTGCTTCTTGGTACGTCACCGTTCGCAGCTGGCCGAAGAGCGCGACGGCGTGAAGTTCTGCTTCGAGTGCATGGGCTGACACTCAGTTCCTGACCAAAAACCCGGGCGGTCACCATCTGGTGACCGCCCGGGTTTTTTAGTCAATGCTTCACCGCGAGTCGTTAACGCGATGGCCGTTGATCGCTCGAGCCAGTTCCTCGGGATGGCGGGTGGCGGTGAGCCAGTACGGGGTGGGATCCACGGGGTCTACGATCTGAATCCGGCACATGTCCGGAACGGACACGCGGAAGTTCATGAAGGCCCGGCCGTCCAATTCGGGACCTCGAGCCAATCGCACGGCATCCCCACGCAGCGGCTCGGCCTCTCCCACGAAACGACGTTCGATGTAGGCGCGGCCCACTCGTACATCCTGATCCGTGACCACGATCCGCGGGGAGCCGAGATAGAGGATCAACGAGATGATCACCATGACCACGATGGCCGAGATGATCCCCACCACCATGTTGATCGGGGCCAGGGCGATGAACGTGGCTGCTCCCACGAACAGGACCACGAGCCACATCCACCAGGCCACGGTGAGTCGCTCCTGGTACTCGACCACGGGTTCGGTCGTCGGGTGGTCGGGGGTGGCCGGTTCAGAGGCCGTGGTGGCGTGCGGATCATGAGAGGTCATGCATCCACTTTCCCACAGCTTGCTAGGAGTCTTCCAAAGCGCACGCGGCACCGTGACGGCCACCGGGTTAGAGTGGTGGATTGTGACTGAAATAGCCGCTGAACCCACCGTGACCGTGGCCATCCACATGTTGGATCCCGACCTCGAACCACCCTCCTACGCAACCTATGGCGATGCGGGTGCGGACTTGCGCGCCCGGCACGAGACCATCCTGGAACCGGGCCGTCGTGCGCTGATCGACACGGGAGTCGCACTGGCGATTCCCCACGGGTACGTGGGGTTGGTGCACCCTCGATCCGGACTGGCGGCCAAGCACGGGTTGACCGTGGTCAATGCTCCCGGAACCGTGGACAGCGGCTACCGGGGCGAAATCAAAGTGTGTCTGTTGAACACCGACCCCACGGAGAGCTACACCGTGAGTCGGGGGGAGCGGATCGCTCAGCTGGTGATCCAGCGCGTGGAAACGGCCCGTTTCACTGCGGTGACCGAGCTGCCCGAGAGCGAGCGGGGCGCGGGTGGATTCGGTTCTTCCGGAACCCACTGATTCCCCAGATTCCCGCCACCGCTGCACCATGACCCCAAGACCGTGAACGGAGCACACATGTTTGGACGTAAGAAGCGCAACAAGGACACAGAGCCGGTCACGAGTACGGCAGCCGAAACCGAGAACGCCACGGACGGCGAGCCGGACTCCACTGCCCAAGAGTCGCCGTCTGCCGATCCTCGTGCCCTGGGCCCGTGGGACGAGTCCGAGATGACAGGTGAGCGCGATGACTACATCGACCTCGGATGCATTCTGCTCAAGCCCGTGGCCGGAGTGGCCGTGCGGATGGACCTGGACGAACAGACCCAACGTCCGCGTGCCCTGAACGTCGACTACAAGGACGGATCGGTCCAATTGCAGGCTTTCGCGGCTCCCAAGAGCACGGGTCTGTGGGACGACGTCCGGCGCGAATTGGCCGAAGGTCTGCGCCGCGACGGAGGCCAGGCCACCGTGGCCGAGGGGCCCCTCGGTCTGCAAGTGAACGCGAAATTTTCTGCCACCACCTCGACCGGCGGCCCCGGTTACAGGTTGGCTCGTTTCGTGGGCATCGACGGACCGCGATGGTTCCTCCGCGCGGTGTACACCGGCGGAGGCGCGATGCCGTCCACGACCGCCGAAGTCCTGGACGACCTCGTGCGTTCCTTGGTGATCGTGCGCGGCCAGGATCCCATGCCCCCTCGTGAACTGTTGCAGTTCAAGGTCCCCGAGAATGCGACGCCGCAGACGCCGGACACCCAGTCACCCGATCAGCCTGTGACGGATCCGCAGCCGCCGGTGAGCGCGCCGCGTCGCGGACCCGAGATCACCGAAATCGGCTGAGCAGTTGGCCACGTCCCAAGTCACCGGTGCGATCGATGTGGTGGGTGAGCGCGGCGCTGCCGCGCGGGATCTCGACCCCGCGGCGTCGTCGTCTCAGCGGCGTCGCGTCATGGTCGAGGGTGAGATCACCGAGGTCACCTTCAGCCCGGCGACCGAACCACCCCGGTATCAGGCGGTGCTGCACGTCCAGAACCAGCCCCATCAGCAACCGGGAGAAACCTACGTCAAGCTGCTCTGGCACGGTCAGCGCAGCGTTCCCGGCGTGATGGCCGGGACCAAACTGCGGTGTGTGGCAGTGGTGTCGTTCACCGATTCGGTACCGACCATGTACAACCCGCGCTACGAAATCATCACTCCCAAAAGGATCAGCCGGTGAGCCACGGAACACCCATCAGTCCGGAACAGCCGGAGGACCACGAACCCACCCGGGGACGCCAGCGCCCCCAGTCCATGGAAGACGCCATGGGGGACTACGCGAAGCGCGCGGGCCTGCGCCGTGACGAGCACGGCCAACTGGACGTGCTGCACGCCGTGGGTGGCTGGCGCGGGTTGATCGAAGCGGTACTTCCCGGCCTGATCTTCCTGGTCGTTTTCTTGTTGACCCAGCAATTGGGAATCGCCCTGATCGCCTCCTTGGCGGCCGCCGCGCTGTTTGCGGTGCTCCGTCTGGCACAGCGGCAGTCACTGATGCAGTCGATCACCGGGCTGATCGGCGTGGGCGTGTGCGCGTTGTTCGCGCGTGCCGGCGGTCAGGCACTCGATTACTACGTGCCGGGATTCTTCATCAACATTGCGTGGTTCATCGGACTGTCGATCTCCACAGCGGTCGGTTGGCCGCTGTTGGGCGTCTTTTACGGTTACGTGCGCGGCGAAGGCATGGAGTGGCGCAAGGATCGGCAGCGCCGCACGGCCTATCAGCGGGCCACATTGTTGCTGATCGGCATGTTCGCCGCACGCCTGCTGGTGCAGGTTCCGCTGTACTTCGCGGAGAACGTGGCGGCGTTGGGCGTCACTCGCCTGGTGATGGGCGTTCCGCTGTATGCCCTGGTGCTGTGGCTCGGGTGGATGATGACCCGCCCCGTTCGTCCTGCCGATTCCGTTCAAGCTCACCGGTAGGGTCCTCGGGCAGGTCCTGGGCCGTGGTGAACATGGCCCGCAATTGTTCCTCGCCCTCCGCCGTGGAGATGAAGAACAACTCGTCCGCGCCCTCCAGCACATCGTCCCCTGAGGGCGTGATGGGGATCCCGTCGCGCAGGATGGCCACCAGGGCCACCTCAGGCGGCCACGGCACCTGAGACACCATGGACGCGACCACAGGGTGTTCCCGGGGCACCGTGTAAGCGGCCAGCGTGGCACCACCGGTCTGCAGGCTCAACAACCTCACGACGTCGCCCACCTCCACGGCCTCCTCAACCAGTGCCGTCATGAGTCGAGGAGTGGACACGGCAACGTCCACGCCCCAGGCCTCGTCGAAGAGCCACTCGTTCTTGGGATTGTTCACACGACCCACGGTGCGAGGGACCCCGAACTCACTGCGCGCGAGCAACGAGACCACCAGATTGGCCTTGTCGTCACCGGTGGCGGCCACCACCACGTCCGCGTCCTCGGTCCTGGCGCGCTGCAGCACTTCCAACTCGCACGCGTCGCCCACGACCCACTGGGTGCCGCGCAAATTGGATCGACCGATCACATCCGACGTCGCATCGATCACCACGATCTCGTGGCCGTGGGAGACCAGTTCCCGGGCGATCGAGGACCCGACGGATCCGCCGCCCACCACGATGACTCTCATGACCGCTCCCTTCCGTGGCCGCGTTCCTCGGTGACGGCCAGGGCCACCGCTTCCAAAACGTCGTCCGAGGGCGGCCGGGACAGAACCCTGGCAACGTTCTCGACGTCTTCCACGCGCATCATGGCGTGCACGATATCTCCCTGCTGGTAGCTGGAGTCGGAGGCCGGGAGGATGCCTTCCCCGAACCGGGTCACGAAGGCGATCCGAACCCCCGCGGCCTCCTCGATGCGGTCCAGGTGCAACCCGGACCACGACTCGTGCAACGGAAGCTCGCCCAACTGCAACCGCCCGGACGCCTCACGGAAATCACCAGTGATTGCGTGTTCCGGCAGGATCCGCCGCAACACCTGGTCCGAACTCCAACGCACGGACGCGACCGTGGGAATGCCCATGCGCTGATAGAACTCCGCACGGCTGGGATCGTAGATGCGGGCCACCACGTGCTTGACCTTGAACGTCTCCCGGGCCACCCGCGCGGCGATGATATTCGAGTTGTCACCGCTCGAGACCGCGGCGAACGCGTACGCGTCCTCGATGCCCGCCCGGCGCAACACGTCCCGGTCGAAACCGTGCCCGGTGACCTTCTTCCCTCCGAAGGACGGCCGGAGTTTTCGGAAAGCCCGATCGTCCTGATCGATGACCGCCACCGTGTGGCCGGAATCCTCAAGGGCGTGCGCGATGGAGATCCCCACGCGGCCGACACCCATGATCACAAAATGCGCCATGTCGCACAGCATAATTCTCCGGGCTTCGGGACAAGACCCCCGCGAGGTACTAGCGTGTTGAATCGTGCATCTGTCCCAACTTGCCCGCCGCGTACTCGTGGGAAAACCACTCCACAACGAACGCGCCGGAGGAACCCTGCTCCGCAACCGTGCGGCACTGCCGGTGTTCGCCTCCGACGCGCTGTCGTCCGTGGCCTACGCCCCGGACGAGATCGTGTTGACGCTCGCGCTCGCGGGCACTGCGGCCATTGCGATTTCGCCCTGGGTGGGAATTGTGGTGCTGGTGGTGCTGATCGTTCTGATCACGGCCTACCGGCAGAACGTGCGGGCCTACCCTTCCGGCGGTGCAGATTTCGAGATCGCCTCAAAGAACCTCGGCCGCCCGACCGGTGCCATGGTGGGCGCGGCGCTGTTGGTGGATTACACGCTGGTCGTGGCCGTCTCCATGTCCGCAGCGGCGCAGTACGTGGCTTCTGCAGTGCCGTGGTTCGTGGGATACCAGGTTCTCGTGGCCCTGGTCGGCATCGGAGTGGTCGGATTGCTCAACCTGCGCGGGCTCCAGTTCATGGGACGTGCTTCCACCGTGCCCACCTACGCCTTCGTGGGTGTGGTCCTCGTCCTCATCCTGGCCGGACTGGTCCAGAACCTGGCGGGAACACTGGACCGAGCGCCGTCGGCGGACTATCAGGTACTACCCGCCGCGGGAATGGACGCCGGCCTGGTGGGGCTGGCCGGGGCGGTACTGGTTCTGCGCGCGTTCTCGTCCGGTGCGGTGGCTGTGACCGGTGTGGAGACCATCACCAATTCGGTGCCCTATTTCCGTAAACCCAAAGCCATCAACGCCGCGCGAACGCTTGCGTACCTGGGGGCCCTGTCCACGGTGTTGCTCCTGGGAGTGCTGTACCTGACCCGGGAGACCCGTGCGGTCGTGGTGATGGATGCTGACGAACAACTGTTGATCAACGGACAGCGTCCCGGCGAGGACTTCTTCCAAGTGCCGATCCTCGGGCAGCTCGCCCAGGCCATCGCCGGCGAGGACTCGGTGTGGTTCTACGTGCTCGTGGCCGTCACGGTGGGTGTGCTCTTCATGGCCGCCAACACGGCCTTCTCCGGTTTCCCCACGCTGGCCTCGCGGTTGGCCAGCGCGGCACTGTTGCCACGTCAGCTGCAATCGCGCGGGGACCGCTTCGCATTCACGAACGGCATTGTGCTGCTCTCGATCGTGGCGGCACTGTTCACGGTGATTTTCGAGGCGAACGTCAACAGCTTGATCCAGCTGTACGTTGTGGGCGCGTTCTTCGCGTTCACCCTGACCCAAGCCGGAATGGTGCGGCACTGGGCTCGCGTCAGACGCACCCGTACCTCAAAGGTCACCACCCGACAACTGGCGGTGCGCCAGGGGATCGCGGTGGTCGCCCTGGTCTTCTGCGCAGCGGTGTTCGTGGTGGTGTTGGCCACCAAGCTCACCCAAGGGGCCTGGCTGACCATCGTGGCCATTGCGCTGCTCACCTTGTGGATGCGAGCCATCGGTCACCACTATGCGGCCGTGGACCGGGAACTGGAAGTGGATCCTGAGTCCCCGGTGCGGGCGTTGCCTTCGCGCGTGCACGCGCTGATTGTGGTGACGTCGGTGCGCAAACCCGTGGTGCGTGCTCTGACGTACGCGAGGGCATCCCGGCCGTCCACGCTGGAGGCCGTGGTGGTGGACACCAACCGTGCCCGTACCGAAGAGATCCTGCGACAGTGGCAGCGGCTCGAGTTCCCGGTTCCCATCACGGTGCTGGCGTCCCCGTACCGTGACAGCATCGGTCCGGTGATCTCGCACGTGCGCGGTATCCGCAAGAAATCCCCGCGAGACTTGGTGATCGTCTACCTGCCCGAATATGTTGTGGGACGCGGTTGGGAACGGTTCCTGCACAATCAGGCCATCCGCCCTCTCAAGGCACGACTGCACTTCGAACGAGGCGTGATGATCGCCTCCGTTCCCTGGCACCTGGAATCGGTGCGCGAACTACGACTCACGGAGAATCAAGGATGACCGAAGACCAACCCGATACCGCCCACGAGCTGACGCTCCGACTCACCGGGGTAGCTCACGGCGGGCACATGGTGTCGCGTTCGCCGGAGGGTCGCGTGGTGTTCGTGCGTCACGGTGCGCCCGGCGAATTGGTACGGGTGCGCCTCACCGACCACGGTGAGGACGCCAAGTTCTGGCGCGGCGACGTGGTCGAGGTCCTCGAAGCCGCTGAGGCGCGCCGCGACGAGCATCCGTGGGCCGCGGCGGACGCGGTGTCGGCCGCCCGTGAGGGCCGCTTGCCCGTGGGCGGCGCGGAATTCGGGCATCTGTCCTTGGAAGCCCAGCGTGAGCTCAAGCGCTCCGTGGTCGCGGAGCAGCTCGATCATCTGGCCGGCATCGAATGGCGCGGACAGGTGGCGGCGGTCGAGGACGAGACCTCTGACGGAACCGGCTGGCGCACCCGGCTGCACCTGGACATCGCCGAGGACGGCACCGCGGGTATGTACCCGCACCGCTCCAACGAGCTGATTCCGATCACCGACATGCCGCTGGCCACCCGGGCCATCCAGGAACTTGCGCCCTGGGAACTTTCCGTGCCCGGCGCCGCGCGACTGGACATCGCCGCACCCGCCAATGGGAGCCGGCCACTGCTGCACGTGAGTCTGCGCCCGCACCAGGAACCGGACACCGTGTCAGAACTGCGCCGCCGCCTGACCGCGTGGGGGAATGAGCACGGAGTGTCCGTGACCGCGCAGTCACCGGAGGACCGTGAGATCCAGACCTGGGCCGGAGAACCCGTGGTCCGTGAGACGCTCGACCTCCCCGGCCAGGCGCCGTTGACGTGGCGTGTGAGCCCCACCGGTTTCTGGCAGATCCACCGTGGCGCCCCTCGCACGCTGGTCGATGCGGTGCTCAACGCGGCTCAGATCGGCCCGGGGGAGACAGTCTGGGATCTCTACAGCGGTGCTGGGCTGTTCACCGCCGCAGCGGCACGGGTCGTGGGCCCGGAAGGCCAGGTCTTCGCCGTGGAGGGTTCTCCGGTCACCTCGGCAGATGCCCGCGTCAACCTATCGGAAGCGGAACACGTCCGGGTCACTCGAGGCGACGTGGCCCGGATTCTCACCGGTCGCAACCCCGCACGACGCCGCCACGGGGCCTCCCGGGGCCAGCAACGTCCCGCGGTGCGTGCGCCCGAGCCGCACGTGGTGATTCTCGACCCGCCACGATCGGGTGCGGCCAAGGAGGTCCTGGCCGCGATCGATGCCGCCGACCCGCACACCATCGTCTACGTCGCGTGCGATCCTGCGGCCCTGGGGCGCGATCTGGGCCGGTTGACTCGCCGGGGGTGGAAGGTGACCAACATCAAGGCCTTCGACCTGTACCCCAATACTCACCACGTGGAAGCGGTGGCCGTGCTGCGGCGCAATGAATGACCCCGACCCGAATCTCCCGGTCAGGGTAAGTGGCACAGGCTACACTGTGGGGTGACCGTTCGTGCGCGCCCGGGGTGCCTCAAGCAGCCCGTTGACAGCAGCGAACGCATTCAAACGGTGGCGAGAGGAGTTCCACACCATGACTGTGGACAGCTTTGGAGCCAAAGGCGTACTCAACGTCGGCGGCACCGACTATGAAATTTTCCGACTCAATGCACTTGAGGGGGCCAAGAAACTCCCTTACAGCTTGAAAGTTCTGCTCGAGAACCTGCTGCGCACCGAAGACGGTGCCAACGTGACCGAGAAGCACATTGAAGCCCTGGCCAACTGGGATCCCGAAGCCCAGCCGAACACGGAGATTCAGTTCACCCCTGCCCGTGTCATCATGCAGGACTTCACCGGCGTTCCCTGCATCGTGGACCTTGCCACGATGCGTGAGGCCGTTGCCGATCTCGGCGGCGATCCGTCCCGCGTGAACCCGCTGGCACCCGCCGAGCTGGTCATCGACCACTCCGTGCAGATCGATGCCTTCGGTTCCACGGACGCCATCGAGCGCAACATGGACATCGAGTACGAGCGCAACGGCGAGCGTTACCAGTTCCTGCGCTGGGGCCAGACCGCATTCGACGACTTCAAGGTCGTTCCCCCGGGCATGGGCATCGTGCACCAGGTCAACATCGAGAACCTGGCCCGCGTGGTTATGACCCGCGAGGTCGACGGCACCGTTCGCGCCTACCCGGACACCTGCGTGGGTACCGACTCCCACACCACCATGGAGAACGGCATTGGTGTGTTGGGTTGGGGCGTTGGCGGTATCGAGGCCGAGGCCGCGATGCTGGGTCAGCCCATCTCCATGCTGATCCCGCGCGTGGTGGGCTTCAAGCTCACCGGCGAGATCCCCTCCGGGGCCACCGCAACCGACGTGGTGCTGACCATCACCGAAATGCTGCGTGAGCACGGTGTGGTGGGCAAGTTCGTGGAGTTCTACGGCGAAGGCGTTGCCGCTGTGCCCCTGGCCAACCGCGCCACCATCGGCAACATGTCTCCCGAGTTCGGTTCGACCGCCGCGATCTTCCCGATCGACGAGGTCACCATGGACTACCTGCGACTGACCGGCCGCTCCGAGGAGCAGGTCGCACTGGTGGAGGCCTACACCAAGGAACAGGGCATGTGGCACGACCCCTCGGAGGAGATCGCATTCTCCGAGTACCTCGAGCTGGACCTGTCCACCGTGGTTCCCTCGATCGCCGGCCCCAAGCGCCCGCAGGACCGCATCGAGCTCACCCGTTCCAAGCCCCAGTTCCGCGACGACCTGGTCAACTACGTGAAGGGCGAGGAAGTCGTCAAGGACCGCAGCGAGAACGGCACCTCGTTCCCCGCTTCGGACGCTCCTTCGCACGATGCCACTGAGGAACAGGACGCTTCTGAGCGACCTCGCGACCACGACGTAGAAGACGTTGAAGGCCGCGCTTCCAACCCGGTCAAGGTCAGCATGGAAGACGGTCGTGAGTTCGAGCTGGACCACGGCGCCGTGTCGATTGCTTCGATCACCTCGTGCACCAACACCTCCAACCCCTCGGTCATGATGGCTGCTGCGGTTCTGGCGCGCAATGCCGTGTCCAAGGGCCTCAAGGCCAAGCCGTGGGTCAAGACCTCCATTGCTCCGGGTTCCAAGGTCGTCACCGACTACTACGAGAAGTCCGGCCTGGTTCCGGATCTGCAGGAGCTCGGCTTCTACATCGTGGGTTACGGCTGCACCACCTGCATCGGTAACTCCGGCCCGTTGGAGCCCGAGATCTCCCAGACCATCCAGGACAATGACCTGGCTGTGACCTCGGTGCTGTCGGGTAACCGTAACTTCGAGGGTCGTATCAACCCGGACGTCAAGATGAACTACCTGGCCTCCCCGCCGCTGGTCATCGCGTACGCCCTGGCCGGCACCATGGACTTCGATTTCGAGAACGAAGCCCTGGGCCAGGACGCTGACGGCAACGACATCTACCTCAAGGACATCTGGCCGAACCCGACCGAGGTCCAGGAGATCATCGATCGTTCGATCGACACCGAGATGTTCACCACCGAGTACGGCACCATCTTCGATGGTGACGAGCGTTGGCGGAACCTCTCCACGCCCACCGGCGACGTGTTCGAGTGGGATCCGAATTCCACTTACGTGCGCAAGCCACCGTACTTCGACGGCATGTCCATGGAGACCACCCCGGTCGAGGACATCAAGGGCGCTCGCGTGCTCCTGAAGCTGGGCGACTCGGTCACCACTGACCACATCTCCCCGGCAGGTTCCTTCAAGTCGGACACCCCGGCCGGTAAGTACCTGATCGAGAACGGTGTGGAGCGCAAGGACTTCAACTCCTACGGTTCCCGTCGTGGTAACCACGAGGTGATGATCCGCGGTACGTTCGCGAACATCCGCATCAAGAACCAGTTGCTGGACGGTGTGGAGGGTGGCTTCACCCGCGACTTCACGCAGCCCGACGGCCCGCAGTCCACGGTGTACGACGCCTCCGTGAACTACCAGGAAGCCGGTGTTCCGCTGGTGGTTCTGGGCGGTAAGGAATACGGCTCCGGCTCTTCGCGTGACTGGGCCGCCAAGGGCACCTCGTTGCTGGGTGTGCGCGCAGTCATCACCCAGTCCTACGAGCGTATCCACCGCTCCAACCTGATCGGTATGGGTGTGCTGCCGCTGCAGTTCCCGCAGGGAGAGTCCGCAGATTCCCTGGGCCTGGACGGCACCGAGACCTTCGACATCGAGGGTGTCACCGCTCTGAACGAGGGCGAGACCCCCAAGACCCTGAAGGTCACCGCCACCAAGGAAGACGGCTCCACCGTAGAGTTCGATGCGGACCTGCGCATTGACACCCCGGGTGAAGCTGACTACTACCGCAACGGTGGCATCCTGCAGTATGTGCTGCGTCAGATCGCCAAGTAAGGCACACGCGCTCTGAGAATTCTGCCGGTGATCCCTTCGGGGATCACCGGCAGGTTCGTTTAACCGGGTGCCTGTGCGTCGGTGTCGGTTATGGCGAGTAAGATCGAACGGTACCTCGGGCAGACCAACAGTGTGCTGTTGACCGACACTGCATCGACCGATCCCGAACTTTCAAAGGCACGGAGAGCACGCATGACGCTTCTGGAGACCATCAAGAGTCCGTCCGATCTTCGAGGACTGGACGCAGCGGCTCTCGAGCAACTGGCGGCGGACATTCGTTCGTTCCTCATCACCCATGTTGCCGCCACGGGTGGCCACCTGGGACCCAACCTGGGCGTGGTCGAACTGACGCTTGCCGTGCATCGCGTGTTCGATTCTCCCCACGACTCCATCGTGTTCGACACCGGTCATCAGTCCTACGTCCACAAGCTCCTGACAGGCCGCCAGGACTTCTCGACCTTGCGCCAACAGGGCGGCTTGGCCGGCTACCCGGACCGCAGCGAATCCGAACACGACATCGTGGAGTCCTCGCACGCGTCGTCGTCCCTGTCGTGGGCGGACGGAATCTCACGCGGCTACCAAATGACCGGACAGGGTGATCGCCATACCGTGGCGGTGATCGGCGACGGCGCTCTGACCGGCGGCATGGCCTGGGAGGCCGTGAACAATATCGCCTCGGACAAGAACCGCAAGGTCGTGATCGTGGTCAACGACAACGGCCGTTCCTACGCTCCCACGGTCGGTGGTTTCGCCAATCGCCTGCAGGAACTGCAGGCCAGTGTGCAGCAGGGCGTCGACGCCGTGCGCACCGACCGCCGTTACGAACAGACCATGGAGAAGGTCAAAGGACTGCTCCAGGAATCCGGGCACTTGGGCGAAGCCGTCTACCGGGGCCTGCACGGGATGAAGCAGGGCATCAAGGACGTGGTGGTCCAGCAGGGGATCTTCGAGGACCTCGGCATGAAGTACGTGGGCCCCGTGGACGGACACGATCTGGATGCCATGGAACAGGCCCTCAGCAACGCCAAGAACTTTGGCGGACCGGTCATCGTGCACGCCATTACCGAGAAGGGCCACGGCTACTTGCCCGCCCGACTGGACGAGAACGACCAGTTCCACTCCGTGCCCGTGATCGACCCGTCCACTGGGAAACCGACGGCTACCTCGTCCTCTCGTACCTGGACCCACGTGTTCTGCGACGAGATCGCGGCGATCGCTGATGAACGTGAAGACATCGTGGGTGTCACCGGCGCCATGCTGATTCCCATGGGTCTGCAGAAGATGCAGCTGGCCCACCCCGACCGTGTGGTGGACGTGGGCATTGCCGAACAGCATGCCTTGACCATGGCCGCGGGAATGGCTTTCGGTGGCCTGCACCCGGTGGTGGGTCTCTACGCAACCTTCCTGAACCGTGGCTTCGACCAACTCCTCATGGATGTGGCGCTGCACAAGGCCGGTGTGACCGTTGTGCTCGACCGCGCAGGGGTCACCGGACCGGACGGGCCCAGCCACCACGGTATCTGGGATCTCGCACTGCTCCAGATCATTCCCGGACTCCACCTGGCGGCCCCTCGTGACGAGGCCACCATGGTCGAAGAACTCCGCGAAGCCGTGGCTATCGAGGACGCACCGACCGTGGTGCGCTATCCCAAGGGGACCGTGGGAGCGCCGTCGCCGGCTCTGGAGCGGTTGACGGACGGCGTGGACATTCTGGTTCGCAACGGCGATCCGACCGAGCCGGGGACTGACCACCGGGACGTGCTCATCGTGAGCGTGGGTGCCATGTGTGGGATCAGCCAGGACGTGTCCGAGCGGTTGTCCGCCCACGGCGTCTCATCCACCGTGATCGACCCGCGGTGGGTGTTGCCCGTGGCGAAGTCCGTGGTGGAACTGGCCGCACAGCATCGGATCGTGGTGGTCATCGAGGACGGCGTGCGGGCCGGTGGCATTGGTTCACTGATCCGTCAGGAGATGCGTTCTGCGGGTGTGGACACCGCGCTCAACGAGGTGGGTCTGCCCACCGAGTTCCTGGCGCACGCGAGCCGTGAGCAGATCCTGGAACAGACCGGACTCACGGCCCAGCGGATTGCTCAGAACACCCTGTCCTCGGTGCTCGGAACGCGCGTGCCTTACGCGCGACCGGCGGACGAGGAAAAAGTACGCGCCACCCAGACCAGCCAGATGCGGCGGGTGGACGGCGCGTAGCAGAAGGGCCGGTGATGTCCGGCCCCTCCGTAACTGTGAATCGTGTCAGCCCACGATGATGCGATCACCCTGAACGCTGACGGGGTATTCGGCCAGTCCACTGGTTGCGGGACCGCCCTGAACATCGCCGGTGGCCATGTCGAACGTGGAGCTGTGGCACGGGCAGACGTAGCTCTTGTTGGCCGGGTTCACCACGCAACCCTCGTGCGGACACACGGGGGAGAAGGCCTTGAACGTGCCCTCGGTGGGCTGGCCGACCACGGCCTGGAGCCCGTCCTTCTCGACCTTCACGCCCTGGCCCACGGGAATGTCGGTCGTGGCTGCGACATCCACGGGAGAGGTGGGGGCCTGAGGAGTGGTCGGGTCGCTGGATTTTTGGTCGGAGCCACCGCAGGCGCTGATCCCCACGGCGGCCACCGAAGCCAGACCGGCCGCGCCCATCACGCGGCGTCGCGTGGGAAAGTCACGAGTGTTTGCGGTGTCTGGCTGCTGCTTTCGTTCCGTGCTCAAGGGGATCCTCTCAAAGGTCTGGGTGCACCCAGTCTAGGATTTCGACCCTGACAATTTGGTGCGACTGGCCGGGAAACCGTGCGTCAACTAGGGGAGCTGGGGCGAAGATCAGTAGGATGTGTATCAGTCAAGGGGTGCCATGACGGCTGCCTCGAAGGAATGAAAGGAATCAAGATGATCAAGCGTCTCGCTTTTGTCGCCGGTTTCGGTGTGGGTTTTGTCGTGGGTTCCGCTTCGGGCCGTAAGAGCTACGAGTCCCTGCGTGAAACCGCCATCAACACCTGGAACGACCCCAAGGTTCAGGACAAGGTCGCCGAGGGCACCGACTGGGTCAAGGCCGAGGTCCCCGTGGTGGGCGGCAAGCTCGCCGACACCGCGCAGAAGGCAGCCGGAACCGTGT
>JAFAAV010000042.1 GCA_023426375.1 Actinomycetes bacterium
GAACGCCTACATCAGTGGGCGTGGTCTCCGCGGGAGTGCTCGAAGATCAGTCCGAACAGACCCAGTACGAGTACCGGAGCGGACAGGCCAACGATCCACCAGTCGATCGCGAGGGCCAGCACGAAGATCGCGCAACCGATACCCAGCAGCAACGGCCACCAGCTCCACGGGGAGAAAGCGCCGTAATCGCCGCACATCTCCACGATCTCGCCGTCTTCACGATCCTCCGGGAGCATGGCACCGGTGGAACGGTCAACGAGCCAGAGGTAGACCGCGAGCATGAAGCTCATGGCGGCGACCGCAAGCAGAGCGGGGAAACCGGCCAGTTCCTGGAATCCCGTGAGGTATCCGTAGACCATTCCTACGACGACGCAGAAGACGCCCAGCAGGATGAAGGTTTTGATAGTGGTTTTCATCGACCGGTCCTTCCAGATCCGCCGACGAGCGGCTGTTCTGCATCGAACTGCTGGCTGGAGAACGCTGCCAGCTCGGGGTGGTGCAGGTCCAGAGCGGGACGCTCGGAACGGATGCGGGGCAAGGAGGTGAAGTTGTGACGCGGGGGCGGGCAAGAGGTTGCCCACTCCAGGGAGCCACCGAAGCCCCACGGATCGTCAACTTCGACCTTCTTGGCGTTACGAGCGGTGGTGTACACGTTCCAGAAGAACGGGATCATCGAAATACCCAGCAGGATCGAACCCCAGGTGGAGAACTGGTTCATCCAGGTGAAGCCATCCTCCGGCATGTAGTCCGCGTATCGGCGGGGCATACCGTCAACGCCCAGCCAGTGCTGGATGAGGAAGGTCATGTGGAAGCCGATGAACAGCAGCCAGAAGTGGATCTTGCCGATGCGCTCGTTGAGCATCTTGCCGGTGAACTTGGGCCACCAGAAGTAGAAGCCGGCGAACATACCGAACACGATGGTTCCGAAGATCACGTAGTGGAAGTGGGCCACCACGAAGTACGTGTCAGACACGTGGAAGTCCAGCGGCGGGGTGGCCAGGATGATGCCGGTCAAACCGCCGAACAGGAAGGTGAAGAGGAAGCCCAGCACCCACAGGATGGGCGTTTCAAAGGTCAACGACCCTTGCCACATGGTGCCGATCCAGTTGAAGAACTTCACACCCGTGGGAACCGCGATCATCATGGTCATGAACGAGAAGAACCCGAGTGCCACGGCGCCGGTCACGTACATGTGGTGCGCCCACACGGTCACGGACAGAGCAGCGATGGCGATGGTCGCGAAGACGAGTCCCTTGTAACCGAAGATCGGCTTACGCGAGAACACCGGGATGATTTCGGAGACGATTCCGAAGAACGGCAGTGCCAACACGTAGACCTCGGGGTGACCGAAGAACCAGAACAGGTGCTGCCACAGGATGGCGCCGCCATTCTCCGGGTCGAACACGTGTCCACCCAGGCGGCGGTCCATACCCAAGGCGAAGAGGGCGGAAGCCAGCGGCGGGAAGATCATGATGATCAGCATGGAGGTGACCAGCGTGGTCCAGGTGAACACGGGCATACGCCACATGGTCATACCCGGCGCGCGCATGCACAGGATGGTGGTGATGAAGTTGACGCCACCCATGATGGTGCCGAAGCCCTGAAGGCCAAGGCCGAAGACCCAGAGGTCACCACCAACTCCTGGACTGAACGTGGTGCTGTTCAGTGGCGCGTACGCGAACCAGCCGAAGGAAGCGGCACCCTGCGGGGTGACGAAGCCTGCCATGGCGATCAAGGAGCCAAAGAGGAAGAACCAGAACGCCAATGCGTTCAGACGCGGGAACGCAACGTCCGGTGAACCCAGCTGAAGCGGGACCAGCACGTTGGCGAAGCCGACGAACAGCGGAGTGCCGAACATCAGCAACATGATGGTGCCGTGCATGGTGAACAGCTGGTTGTACTGTTCCTTGGTCTCCAAGATCTGCATGCCCGGATCGAAGAGCTCCGCGCGGATCAGCAGCGCCATGACGCCACCGATGCAGAAGAAGATGAAGGAAGAAATCAGGTACATGTACCCGATGGTCTTGTGGTCAGTCGAGGTGAGCCAATTGACAATCACCTTGCCCTTAGACCTAGGCACAACGCGGGGAGCGACCGTGGTCGCTTCGTCCCGCGAGTATTCGAGCGTAGACATTGCCTATCCCCTAGTTGTTGGACGTTTCGTTCTGGTTCGGGTTGCGGTTGTACTCGTCGCCGACGGAACCGGTGTTGCCCTGTTCGCGCAACTGCTCCATCTGAGCGTCGTACTCTTCCTGGCTCACAACGGCAACGTTGAAGAGCATCTCCGAGTGGTACTCACCGCAGAGCTCAGCACACTTGCCGGCGAAGACGCCTTCGCGGCCGGTGGTGAAGCTCATGTAGTTGGTGCGCTCCGGGAACATGTCGATCTTCTCGAGGAAGGCCGGAACCCAGAAGGAGTGGATCACGTCGCGAGACTTGATCTCGAGCTCGACCTTGCTGTCCACGGGGAGGTACAGGGTGGGAAGGGTTTCTTCCACGCCCTCTTCACCGGTCAGGTGCGCCTGAATGCCCTGGTAGTAGACGTCGTCGTCGAGGTAGTTGAAGTCCCAGGCCCACTGCTTGCCGTACACCTGAACGGTCACGTCCGGGTTGTCATGGCGGGCGGTGATGGCCGTCTGTGCCCGCTCCGAGAAGAAGAACAGGGACACGATCATGGCGATCGGGACGATGGTGTAGAACACCTCAAGCGGTGCGTGGTAGGCCAGCTGACGGGGGTAACCGGTCTCGTTCTTACGACGACGGTAGGCGATCATGCACCACAGCATGAGGCCCCAGGTGACCAGACCCACTGCCAGTGCTGCTACCCACGAACCGATCCACAGATCAATAATGTGGTCCGCGTTGTCAGTGGTGCCACGTTCGGTGGGCAAGAAGCCCATCTTCGCTTGTTCGGAGCAAGCGGTGAGCGTGGTCGCAGCCAGAACTGCCACTGCCGAGGCCTTGAGCATCCGGCTTCGGCGGCTGCCGGATCGAGTTTGCGAACTCACAGACGGCCCTTCCTCTTCTTTGTGTGAGCTGTGTATGCGCTGGCACTGGGCGCAGGGCATACGTGGCCCGTTAATAATTCTCCCTTGAGAGCTTACCTCCCTATCAGCGCTTCTGCTGACACTGTGTCACCGTGCCGTGTCGCCTTTTACCGGCAGGTTTTACGCCATGCCGGACGTACACGGGATCACACGCAGAAACGGGGCGAATCCAACGTCTCGAGACGTTGGATTCACCCCGTTCAGGAGCGGTTGGGACTCCTTAGTGGAAGGAGTCACCGCAGGCGCAGGAACCGCCGGCATTGGGGTTGTCGATGGAGAAGCCCTGCTTGGAGATGCTGTCCTCGAAGTCAACGGTGGAACCGTTGAGGTACGGGACGCTCATCTTGTCCACGATGACCTCCACGCCGTCGAAATCGCGGGTGCTGTCGCCGTCGAGGACACGCTCGTCGAAGTACAGCTGGTAAATCAGGCCCGAGCAGCCGCCGGGCTGGACGGCCACACGCAGACGCAGGTCCGTGCGACCTTCCTGGTTCAGGAGATCACGGACCTTTTGTGCGGCCTCATCGGTCAACAGGACCTCGTGGGTCGGCATTTCTTGGGTGGTCTCGTTTTCGGTGGTGACGCTCATGGTGCTCGCTTTCTGTCCAACCGGGCGGTTCGCGGAGACGAACCTCTCTTTAATCTTCAAACGTCTCGAGTTCGGGAATCATTCCGAGTCGCGGTGGCCTTGTTCGGCCAGCGCGGTCAGCACGAGGGCCTCGGCGGTCACTGCGTGCAGGAAATCCCCGATGTGGAGTGATTCGTTGGCGCTGTGTGCTCGCGTATCCGGGTCCTCGATACCTGTAATCAGGATCTGAGCATCAGGGTACGCCTCAGTGAGGGTCGCCGTAAACGGGATGGACCCACCCATGCCGGATTTCACGGCCGGTCGACCCCACGCCTTTTCGAAGGCCCACAGGGCAATCTGCGAACTGACCGCTCGCGTGTCAGCGCGGAAGGACGGTCCGGCTTCTTCAACGGAAAAGCTCACGTGTGCCCCGAACGGCGCGTTGTCCTCGAGGTGCTTGCGCAGGGCCTCCCCCGCCTCTTGGGGGTTCTGACCCGGTGCGATACGCAGGCTCAACTTGGCTCGAACGCTGGAGGCAATGGTGTTGGACGCGGTGTCCACGTCCGTCACGTCGATCCCCGTCACGGACAGGGCAGGTTTGGTCCACAAGCGGGAAGCGATGGAACCCGTACCCGCAAGCTGCACGCCGTCCAGCACACCGGCATCAGCACGGAAACGGTCCTCGTCGTAGTCAACGTCCACGTCGTCTTCGGAGAGCAGACCGGCCACCGCCACGGCGCCGTCGTCGTCATGGAGCGTGGCAATCAGGCGCGCCAACAAGGTGGGGGCGTCGAGTACGGGACCGCCGTAGATGCCGGAATGGACGGAGTGGTCCAGCACGGACAGTTCCAGGATTCCGCCAACCACGCCTCGCAGGCTAGTAGTCAAGGCGGGAACCCCGACCTCCCAGTTGGAGGAATCGGCAATGACAATCACGTCCGCGGCGAGACGATCACGGTATTCACGCAGAAAATCCTCGAATCCCGGCGAACCGGCTTCCTCCTCGCCTTCGATGAAGACGGCCACACCCAGGGACGGCTCTTCACCCGCGTGCTTGAAGAACGCACGGAGTGCACCGATGTGCGCCATCACGCCGGCCTTGTCGTCGGCGGCGCCCCGGCCCCACAAACGTCCGTCTTTCTCGACGGCTTCAAAAGGCTCGGTGTTCCAGAGTTCACGTTTCCCAGGGGGCTGAACATCATGATGGGCGTACAGAAGGATGGTGGGAAACCCCGGTGCTGCCGCCTTGCGGGCCACCACCGCGGGATTCCCGGGTCGGTCTCCCTGCTCAACGCGCAAGATGTCCACGCTGTCGAACGGCAATTCGGACAACAGGTCCTTGACCGCTTCCGCGCTGCGCGCAAGGTCGGCGGGGTCAAAGGATTCCCATGCCACCCCCGGGATGGCAACGAGCTGGGATAGCTCCCCCAGAAGTTGCTCGCGAGATTCGTTGACGGTTTCCCGCAGCGCCTCGATGGCGTCCTGGCTCGGTGCAGTGAACTCGGTACTCATGGCTCCCACACTATCGCCGCAGTCCGGTTACGCGCCGGTGGCACCGCGATGCCGCGTCTCGCGCTGACTCCGCTATCCTGGATCGGTGTTTGGACGCAAGAAAGCAGATGAATCCACGGGATCCACGGCCGTAGGGGCCACGAGCGAGCCGGTTGAGACCGCACCCGCCGATGGCCGCAAGGGCCGCCCTACTCCCAGTCGCAAGGAACAGGAAGCCGCGCGCAAGCGCCCCCTGGTCCCGGCCGATCGCAAGATCGCCAAGGCCGAATCACGCCAGGCCGAGCGAGAACGTCGAGCCGTGGCCCAGGCCGGAATGGCCGCCGGTGACGAGCGCTATCTCGGTCCCCGCGACCGCGGTCCGCAGCGTCGCTTCGCCCGCGACTGGATCGATTCCCGCTTCAACATCGGTGAGTTCGTCCTGATTTTCCTGATCCTCATGTTGTTCATCCTGTTCCTGCCCAACCAGGCGATCGGATTGACCTTCATCTGGATCATGTACGGCTACATCGCACTGTGTGTGATCGACGCCTTCATCACCACGGCACGGATGAAGTCGGTCATGCGCCGCAAGTTCGGTGAAGTCCAGCGCGGCACGCGGTGGTACGCCGCGATGCGCACGTTCACGATTCGCCGCCTCCGCCTGCCCAAGCCGCAGGTTCGCCGCGGGGAGCGCCCCGCCTAGCCACTGACCAATTCATCTGCGACAGCAACGGGACCCGCACCGATTCGGTGCGGGTCCCGTTACATGTCATCGTTCATGCGGCCTTGCTGGGCGCCGCTGTCCGAAATCAGCCGCGAACGCGCCGCGCCGCCTTCTTGAGGCCGCGGTTGATTCTGGCGGCCCAGAACGGCCCCTCGTAGAGGAACGCCGTGTACCCCTGCACCAGATCAGCTCCCGCGTCGAGGCGCTCGATCACGTCCTCGGGCGTGGTCACGCCGCCCACGGAGATCAACGTGAGCCGGTCCCCCGCGTGCTGACGCAGCATTTTCAGGACTTCCAGGGAACGACGTCGCACGGGTCGCCCGGACAGCCCGCCCGCACCACACGCGGTGATCTCGTCCTCGCTGCTGCGCAGGCCGAGTCCATCACGGGCGATGGTCGTGTTGGTGGCCACGATGCCGTCGAGACCGAGGTCCAGGGCCAGATCAGCGACCGCCTGAACATCGGCATCTGCGAGATCCGGGGCGATCTTCACGAGCAGGGGCACGTGGCGTCCGGTGACGGCGTCAGCTTCTTCGCGTACCGCGCTGAGCAACGGGCGCAGTGAATCAAGCTCCTGCAGCTGCCGCAGTCCCGGGGTATTGGGCGATGACACGTTGACCACCAGGTAATCGGCGTACGGAGCAAGCGCTCGGGTGCTCGTGACGTAGTCCTCCACAGCGTCTTCGAGCTCGACCACCTTGGTCTTACCGATGTTCACGCCCACGATGGGCCGTTCGAGGCCGGTCTTGAGTGCTTGTTCACTCAGCGACTGCAGTGCCGCGGCAACACGCGGGGCCACTGCGGCGGCACCGTCGTTGTTGAAGCCCATTCGGTTGATGACCGCGCGGTCCTTGATGAGGCGGAAGAGACGGGGTTTGGGGTTACCGGGTTGCGGTTGACCCGTGACGGTGCCGATCTCCACGTGTCCGAAACCGAGGTCCGTGAGCGCGTGGGTACCGGTTGCACCCTTGTCGAAACCGGCGGCCAGACCGAAAGCGGACGGGAAGCGAAGGCCCATGACCTCCACTGCACTGCCGGGATCGGGCCGGGTGAACCTGTTCAGAACGGATCCAATGCCTGTCCGGTGCACAGCTTTGATACCGGCGAAACCGAGAGTGTGGGCAAGTTCCGCATCCATCCAGGAGAACGCGACTTTGAAGAACGTGGGGTACAAGCGCATGGTCTCAGTTTTGCACACGGAATAAGCACCCGGACTCGGTCGTTGAACGTGTCAGAGTACATTCAACCCATGATTGAAAGTCGAAGTATAAGTCTCAACTACCCCTTGCGACTTTATCCACTGCTCCCCCGTATCGGCGGTCCCGGCGGGCGTATTCTTCGACGGCGCGCCACAGCACCGTGCGATCCACATCCGGCCAGAGCACGTCCAGGAATACGAGCTCGGCATAGGCGGATTGCCACAGCATGAAATTGGAAATCCGTTGTTCACCCGAGGAACGCAGGAACAGATCCACGTCCGGCAGATCCGGCTCGTCCAGGTACTGCTGCACCGTGGATTCGGAAATGGCTCGGGGATCCAGAATGCCCGCCTGAATGTCCCGCCCCATGGCCGCGGCGGCATCTGCGATCTCGGCGCGGCCGCCGTAGTTCACGCACATCGTCAGGGTGACCACGTCATTGTCCTTGGTCTCTTCCTCGGCGTGCTCGAGGCGATTGATCACGGACTTCCACAACTTGGGTCGGCGGCCTGCCCAGCGCACGCGAATCCCCCACTCCTGGAACGTGGGCAGCTGGCGCTTCATCACGTCCCCGGTGAAGTTCATGAGGAACGCGACCTCGGAAGGCGATCGTTTCCAGTTCTCCGTGGAGAACGCGTAGGCGGAAACATTGGGAATCCCCATCTCAATGGCGCCGGCCACCACGTCGAGCAGGGCGCGCTCTCCCGCACGGTGCCCCTCGTTACGGGGCAAGCCGCGTTCATTGGCCCAACGTCCGTTGCCATCCATGACCAAGGCCACGTGTTGGGGTACGAACTGCTCCGGGATGGCCGGGGGCTGAGCGCCGCTCGGATGGGCCGGAGGTGGGGAGAATCTGCTCACGGTCTGTGTCCTTTACTGAATCACTCGGTGCGTTCGACCAGGCTCAGGGAACGCACCGATCGTTCCATGTGCCATTGAATGTAACTGGCCACCAGGCCCGCTGCGGCACGGGCAGTTTTGGAGTCTGCGGCGTCGATCGTTTCCCAGTCACCTTGCAACAAGCCCTGGAGCAGGGCGAAGGTCGCGTCGCTGGGCGCGGCCGAGCCCGGTGGCCTGCATTGCGGGCACACGGCGCCACCGATCGCAGCGGAGAAGGAACGATGGGGACCGGGCGCACCGCAGCGTGCGCAATCGACAAAGCTGGGGGCCCAGCCGGCGATGGACACTGCACGGAGCAGGTAGGAATCCAGGGTACGGCCGGGCTCGTGGAGTCCACGTGCCACCGCAGAGAGAGCCCCGATCAGCAGTTGGTAATGCTGCTGAGCGGTGTCGTAATCGTCAGCGGTCAGTTTTTCCGCGGTCTCCACCATGGCCGCGGCGGCCGTGTATTTCGCGTAGTCGGAGCCGATTTGTTCCCCGTAGGACCGCTTGCCCAAGGCTTGGGAGACGATGTCCAGGTTGCGTCCCTGCACCAACTGCAGCGTGGCCACGTTGAACGGTTCCAGGCGCGCCCCGAAACGAGAGGTTGTCCGGCGCACGCCCTTGGCCACCGCGCGGACTTGCCCGTGCTCCTTGGTCAGGAGAATCACGATGCGGTCCGCCTCGGCCAATTTATAGGTGCGGAGCACCACGGCCTCATCGCGATAGGAGCGAGAAGCGAAAGTTGAACCGGCCACTCCCCTAGTCTCCCACGTTCACCTGGGCGCGCAGGCGCGCTGACGAAAGCGCCGACGCCGCTCGGCGGCCCTCCGTACGGAAGGTCACCGAACGGCGTCGGCGGATAATACGAGGCAACGAGGACTAGGCCTGCTCTGCCAATTGGGCGTCGCGAACGGCGCGGTTGATCGCCGAGATCACGGCCTTGAGCGAAGAGCGCGTGGTGTTGTTGTCCATGCCCACGCCCCACAGGACCCGGTCACCCACGGCCAATTCCACGAAGCTGGCTGCCTGCGCGTTGGCCGAGGCGGACATCGTGTGCTCGGAGTAGTCGAGCAGACGAACGTCCACACCCTCGGCGTTGAACAGCGAGATCAGCGCGTCAATGGGGCCGTTGCCCTGTGAGGTGCGGTCGTGGCGCTGACCGTCGACGTCCAGGCCGATCTCCAGGACAGTGTTCCCTTCATCCTCGGCGTGGGTGGACATGCTCGAGATGCGGTAGCGGCCCCAGCGGTGTTCGCCGCTTTCGCGGGCCGGCAGATACTCGTCCGTGAAGATGTTCCACAGCTGCTCACCGGTGACCTCGGAACCGGAGGTCTCCGTGTACTTCTGAACCACACCCGAGAACTCGATCTGCGCACGGCGGGGCAAGTCCACGCCGAATTCGCTCTTGAGCAGGTAGGCCACGCCTCCCTTACCGGACTGCGAGTTCACGCGGATCACGGCCTCGTAGCTGCGGCCCACGTCCTTGGGATCGATGGGCAGGTAGGGAACGGCCCATTCGAGCTCGTCCACGGTGACGCCCTGAGCGGCGGCGTCCTTCTCCATGGACTCGAAGCCCTTCTTGATCGCGTCCTGGTGGGAACCGGAGAACGCGGTGAAGACCAGATCGCCGCCGTACGGGCTGCGCTCGGGAACGGGCAGCTGGTTGCAGAACTCCACGGTGCGGCGGATCTCGTCGATGTCGGAGAAGTCGATCTGCGGGTCCACGCCCTGGGTCAGCATGTTCAGACCCAGCGTGACCAGGTCCACGTTGCCGGTGCGCTCACCGTTACCGAACAGGCAACCCTCGATGCGGTCTGCGCCGGCCAGGTAGCCCAGCTCGGCTGCCGCCACGCCGGTGCCGCGGTCGTTGTGCGGGTGCAACGAAATGATGATGTCGTCGCGCTGGTACAGGTGACGGCTCATCCACTCGATCGAATCCGCGTACACGTTGGGAGTGGCTTCCTCAACCGTGGCGGGCAGATTGATGATCATCTGGCGACCGTCACCGATCTCGAAGGTCTCGGCCACCTCGTTGCAGATGCGTGCTGCGAATTCCAGCTCGGTGCCGGTGTAGGACTCGGGAGAGTACTCGTAGGTCACATTGGTGTCCTTGAGCTGCTCCTCGTACTTCATGCACAGGCGGGCACCGGTCAAGGCGATATCCACGATGCCGTCCATGTCCTGCTTGAACACCACGCGACGCTGCAGGCGGGACGTGGAATTGTACAGGTGCACGATGGCGTTGGGTGCGCCCTCGATGGCCTGGTAGGTGCGCTCGATCAGGTGCTCGCGGGACTGGGTGAGGACCTGGATGGAGACGTCCTCGGGAATCCGATCCTCATCGACCAGCTTGCGAACGAAGTCGAAGTCGATCTGGGAGGCCGAGGGGAAACCCACCTCGATCTCCTTGAATCCCATTCCGACCAACAACTCGAACATCTTGAGTTTGCGGGTGGGATCCATGGGCTCGATCAGAGCCTGGTTACCGTCGCGCAGGTCCACCGCGCACCACCGGGGTGCCTTGGTGATGACCTTGTCTGGCCAGGTGCGGTCCGACATGTCGAACGGGAAATTCTGCTGGTACGGCGTGTACTTGTGCACGGGCATACCGGAGGGACGCTGCAAATTCTTCACGAAAAGCGGGCCTTTCAATAAATACGAGGTAGGGCCGGCACCACGAAACTCCGCAGCGGGTCGGTCGGCCGTCCGTCAGATGGGTGAGGCCCCGCTGCGGCACATAAGCAGGAGTCGCACGTTCCCTGGCCGCATGTGATCCAACGTACCACTTGTCAATCCTGACAAGTGAACTGTTCCGCTGTTTGACCCTGCAGTTCATCCGGCAGAGCACCGGAGAGGTCCAGCTTGTCCCCGGAGGTGAAATCTTGGCCGATCGACACGCGCAACCCCTCCATCTCGTAATCGGCCACGAGCTGGCTGTCCGGAACACCCAGCAGCGCGGCGAGGTCGTCCGCGGCCGTTGCCCATGACGGGTTGTAGAAGATCTGGGTTCCGGCCAACGCGGTCCCGGTGCGGCTGGTTTCTGCCTGCGTGTAACCGGCGTCCGTGAGCACCTCACGGATCTCGGTACCGCGATCGGGTTCACCCGAGCGGTTGGCGATCGTGATCGGGACCAGGGACGGCTGCACCTGCGGCGTCCATTCCTCGGAGTCATCCTGGGTCGCAGACGGCTCTGGGGCGGTGCTCGGAACAGCCGGTGCAGCAGGCTCGGCCGGGTTGGCGTCCTCGGTGGCTGCGGGTTCGGACGCCTGCGCGGCGGCGTCGTCCTCCGGGGTGACGCTGGTTTCCTGACTGGTCCCCGAGGCCGCGGGCGACGGCGCCGCATCGGTCACGGCGCGATCCTCCTGGAGCGTGTCGAAGAGTCGTTCGGCCGGTTTCTCGTCCAGAATCAGGCGGTTGGGATCCTCGGGATTGGGCACGTTGGGAACCGTGACGAACGCGATCCGCCCCAGGTCGATTCCAGCGAAGGTACCGCCGATCCCCACCAGTGTGGGCAGGGAGGTCAGACCCTCGTCCACGTGCAAGTTCTGGGTCATGACCTCGGCGATCCGGTAGAGCTGCGGCAGGTTGTTCAACGTGCCGTCACCCTGGATCTTGCGGGTCAGGGACGCCAGGAACGACTGCTGCGACCGGATACGGGACTCATCACCGCCATCACCGAAGGCGGCACGGGAACGCAGGAACGCCAGGGCCTGGTCACCCTCGACCGAGGAGATGCCGGCGGGAAGTTTCAGCCCGGACTTGGGGTCGTCCACGGGCCGATTCACGCACACCTGCACGCCACCCACCGTGGACGACAGCTCTTTCACGGCGTTGAAGTCAGCGAGCATGAAGTGATCGATGTCCACACCGGTCAATTCGTTGACCGTGGCCACCGTGCACCCCGGGCCACCGTTCTCCACGGCCGAATTGATCATGTCCCGATGTGCGGGGAACTCCTCCCCCGTCTCGGGGTCGGTGCACTTGGGAATGTCCACCACAAGATCACGCGGGAAGGACACCACTGTCACGGCGTCTCGGTTCTCGGTGACGTGTACCAGCATCATGACGTCAGTGCGCCCGGAAGCATCGTCCTCGTCGCCGTACTCCGAGTTACCGGAGCCGGTCCTGGTATCCGAACCCATGACGAGGATGTCCAGGGGCCCTTCGCCCACGCTCGACGAACCGTCGGAGAGGTTGAGCGGGCTGCTGTCCAAGTTGCTGCTGAGCCGCAACGCGGCCACTCCGCCGATGCCCAGGACAGCGATCAGTCCGAAGACGGCCAGAATGGCCGCGATTCTGCGTGCTGACGGCCTGTGATCGCGCGAACGGTGATGACGGCCCGTCTGCTTGAGCTTGATGAACTCGAAGTCGCGATCCTCATGTAGCGACTGCCGACGGGTGGCGGGGGTGTCCCAGGGCGCAGGTTCACGGGACGCGCGGGTCACACGTCCGTGTGTGCTGCGTGATTCCACCGAGTGCTTCTCCTGAGTCTGTGCGTCATGCTGATGCGGCCCTAGACAGGGTAGGGAGTGTTTCCAAATCCCGCCTGAGAACGGGTGTGGGTGTCAGAACCCCAACCGGGACAATTGTTTGGGATCCCGTTGCCATTCCTTGGCAACCTTCACGTGCAGATCCAAGTACACCTTGGTCCCCAGGAGAGCTTCGATCTGGGTGCGGGCCTTGGTACCGATTTCCCGCAGTCGCGAGCCACCCTTACCGATCACAATGGCTTTCTGCGACGGGCGTTCAACGAACAAACTCGCGTGCACGTCCAGCATGGGATTGTTCGCGGCGCGGCCTTCGCGTTCGGTGGCCTCGTCCACCACCACGGCCAGCGAGTGGGGCAGCTCGTCCCTGACGCCCTCGAGCGCGGCCTCGCGGATGAGTTCGGCCATCATGGTGATCTCCGGTTCGTCCGTGAGCTCACCATCCGGGTACAGCGCCGGAGATTCCGGCATGAGCCGTACGAGCAGCGCCGCGAGTTCCTCGACCTGGAAGCCATCCTTCGCGCTCACGGGAATGACATCGCTCCAGCCGGCCTCGGACTGAGCGGTGCGTGAATTCTCGTTCACTGAGGCGACGTTCGACGACGACGCCGCGCGGCGGCGTCGTCGTTGCTCACGCTGGGCCTGCTCCTCGGCCATGACCTCGCGGCCGAGCTCGGTGACGGCGAGCAACTGCTCGGCGAGCTTGTCGCGCGGCACAGAATCCGCCTTGGTGACAATGGCAACCACGGGGTTTCGACCGGCAGCCGCCGCTACTTGCTGGGCAATGTAGCGGTCACCCGGACCGACTTTCTGATCCGCGGGAACGCAGAATCCGATCACGTCCACCTCACCCAGGGTCTCGGCCACCACGTCATTGAGACGCTGGCCCAAGAGGGTGCGGGGCCGGTGCAGGCCCGGTGTGTCCACCAGGATCAACTGGCCGTCCGTGCGGTGAACGATGCCCCGGATTGTGTGGCGGGTGGTTTGAGGCCGGTTGGAGGTGATGGCCACCTTGTGTCCGACCAACGCGTTGGTCAGTGTTGACTTGCCCACATTGGGGCGGCCCACAAAAACGGCGAATCCCGCGCGGAACTGCTGCTCGGGGGTGTCCTGATGATCTTCAGACATCTCCATGTCCTTTCGGAAAGCTTTGGGCGGGGTTTAGTTCATCGTTTCGACGGGGGCGTCGCGCCCCAGGAATTCCTCGAGCAGACCCCGCTGCAGGGTGAACATGGCTGCCCGCTCGCTTTCTTCCACGTGATCGTGTCCGAGCAGATGGAGCATGCCGTGGACGGTGAGCAAACACAGTTCATCCTGTGTGCTGTGGCCGGCCGCCTCCGCTTGTCGCTGGGCCACGGGCGGACACAGCACAATGTCACCCAATATTCCGAGACTCAAATTGTCCTCGGTCCCGGCGCGCAGTTCATCCATCGGGAAGGACATCACATCGGTGGGTCCGGGCAGATCCAGCCACTGCACGTGCAGTTCGGCCATCTGCTCCTCATCAACCACTGAAATGGACAGTTCCGTATCCGGATGAATGTGCCAGCGCCGGAACGCCAGGTCGGCCAACGCGGTCAGCTGCTCCGGAACCACGGCTCGATAGGCCTCGGGATACGCGGCCAGTTCTTCCGGGGTCTCCCACGGTGTGTCGATCGAGACGCTCATGACTGCCCATCACGCTGTTCGGCCGAGGCCGACGCCGCTGCTCGGCGCTCGTCCTTACGACGGCGCCGTTCATTGCGATGCCGGTTGGTCGTGTCGAACTGGTCGTAGGCTGCAACGATTTCTCCCACGAGTTCGTGACGCACCACGTCCTGGGCCGTGAGCTCGCAGAACGCGATGTCATCGATGTTCTGGAGCACGTGTTGCACCTGGCGCAGACCCGAGGACGTACTTCCCGGGAGGTCCACCTGCGTGACGTCACCGGTGACCACGATGCGAGAGCCGAAGCCCAGGCGCGTGAGGAACATCTTCATCTGCTCCGGCGTGGTGTTCTGCGCCTCGTCCAGAATCACGAACGCGTCATTGAGTGTTCGACCGCGCATGTAGGCCAGCGGGGCCACCTCGATGGTGCCCGCCTCCATGAGACGCGGGATGGATTCCGGGTCCATCATGTCGTGCAAAGCGTCGTACAACGGGCGCAGGTAGGGGTCGATCTTGTCGTTGAGCGACCCGGGTAAGAACCCCAAGCGCTCCCCCGCTTCCACCGCGGGCCGGGTCAGGATGATGCGGTTGACTTCTTTCGACTGAAGAGCCCGCACCGCTTTGGCCATGGCCAGGTAGGTCTTACCCGTGCCTGCCGGCCCCACGCCGAACACCACGGTGTGCTCATCGATCGCATCCACGTAGTGCTTCTGATTTACGGTCTTGGGGCGAATGGTCTTGCCCCGCGTGGACAGAATGCTCGTGGCCAGTGCGCTCGCAGGGCGCATACCCTCGGCTTCACGCAACATGCGGGTCACACGCATCACCGTTCGTTCAGTGATTTCGGTACCTCGCTGCGCTAGCACTACGAGCTCTTCGAGCAGCGCGGCTGCAGACCGCGCAGCGTGCACGGGGCCTTCGAACGCTACATCCACGTCGCGGACGGTGATCCGCACGCTCGGAAAGTTCTGTTCCAGCAGACGCAGGGTGGTGTCCGCTTGGCCGAGCGCCCGCAGCGCGGTGTCTCGGTCGGGCATGTGCACCACGACTCGGGTTTGGCCTTCGTGGTCTTGGGAATGGGATTCGGCCCCGGTTTCATGATCAGTCATTAGGGTCAAGCCTACCGCTCGTTGTGTTGCAGGTTGATAACGGTTTCACCCGTGGCCCATCTCGGGGTTCATGGTGACCGTGAACTGTGGGTATCTTGATTGACCGGTACCAAACACATCAGTTCTGCACGCCCTCCATAGCCCAGTGCAGGCATCGACTACAGCTCAAACCGGGGTGGTGAACTCATGCATTCAAGGCATCACTCTGCCCCCAGAACAGTCACCTCCCTCTCCATGGGGTTCCTCCTCGCCCTGAGTCTCGCGGCCTGCGGATCCGCCGCGGACCGAGCCACCAACGCATCGAGCACCGCCCCGAGAATCGCCTCCGCGCCCATGAGCACGGAAAATGCCTACGAGGGGGTCGCCACCGAGCAGACGCCCGTGTACTGGGCAGGGACCGGTGAGCAGTCCGAATTCCTGTTCCGTGAATTCCGCACTCCAACCTCCGCAGACACCGTAGATCCCGTGGCAGAGGCCGTGGTCATGATGACCACGCTCGAACCACTCGACGAGGATTACCGGTCGATGTGGACTGCGGTGGAATCCGTTGGCACTTCCGTGTCACCCAACGGCACCATCACCGTGGATCTACCCTCGAGCGCTTTCGCCAACAATCTGTCAGCCGATGACGCGCAGTTGGCCCTCCAACAACTCGTCTACACCGTGTCCGCTTCGGCCGTGACGGCGGGACTCCTGGACGCAACAACGGCCAAGGAGGTCCGGATCCTGGTGGACGGGCAATCGGAGTACAAGGCGTTCGGGTCGGTCGATATCAACGAGCCCATTACCCGGGATGCGTCCCTGGCCGCCCCGGTGTGGTTGATTGATCCGCAGACGGGAACGACCTCGGGTTCGCCGGTCACCGTGTTCGGGCGAGTGCTGCCGGAATACGCGTCCGCGCGGTGGGAAGTCATCCCCCGGGGACAGGACGATCCCGTTAAATCAGGTGAGATCGCCCAGGCCTCAGAATCTCCGGCTTCCACCGCGGGCACGGAGTTCCGGATTCCCGTGGAGGTTCCAGCCGGCGAGTACACCGTCCGCGTGACCGGTTCGAACAAGGACGGGCATGAAATCGTGGATGATCACCCGGTCAAGGTTGCCGAGGACTGAACCCGCTCAGGGTCCGGAGACAGAGGAAAAGCATCCCACCGACTCGTGGCTCCACACGGGAATGAACGTGTGACGGTTCAGGTCCAACGACCGGTCAAGGCACAGAGCGCTGCCAAAGCGGCCGGCCCCGCTGTCGAGGCGCGCATGACCTCGTTTCCCAATTTCAAGGGCTGGGCTCCCGCAGCGACGAATCGCTCGAGTTCCTGATCACTGATCCCGCCCTCGGGGCCAACGATCAATCCGATCGACCCCGCCCGTGAGAATTCATCGGACGAGAAAGCACCCCAGGAAACGTCGGATGATTCATGCAGGACGAACCACCGGGTACCGGTCGAGCGCTGGATCAATGACACCAGCCCGCTGGAGTTCACGTGGTCTCCGAGCTCCGGCCAGCGGGCGCGCCGGGACTGTTTCGCCGCAGCAGTCATCGTGGACTGCCACTTGGCCAGCGTCTTGGCGGCGCGTTCGGGCTTGAGCCGCACGATGCTGCGGTCCGCCTGCCACGGGATCACGCGGTCCACACCGAGCTCGGTGGCACTCTCGGCCGCCTGTAAATCACGATCCCCCTTGGCCAGCGCCTGGACCAGAACGAACTCGGTAGCAGGTGCCGACTCATGCGTCACGGACGCAACCCGCACGGTCATGGAATCTTTCTCACCGCTGAGGAATTCGCACGCCACCCGAGTCCCCGCGCCGTCCACAAGGTCAAGGGTCTCCCCGGCACGGAGCCTGCGCACGGTAACGGCATGACGCGCCTCAGCGCCGGTAAGGACGAATTCCTCACCGGCGCTGGCGGCGTTCAAGTCACCGGGATCGGCGAAAAAGACCGGGTCCGTCACAGATCGTTGAACCGATCCTTGAGGCGGGAGAAGAAACCGCCGGATGACGGCGTGTTCACGGTGGTCGCGTCCGAACGACGCTCGCCTCGCAGTTCGGCCAACTGTTCGAGCAACTCGCGCTGTTCGGAGTTCAGATCCTGTGGAGTTTCCACCTCGATGTGCACCTGCAGGTCACCGCGGCCCTTACCGCGCAGGTGGGTCACACCCAGGTCCTCAATCGTCACGGTGGCACCGGACTGGGTGCCCGAGGCGACGTCCACGTCTCGAGCGCCGTCGAACGTCTCGAGCTGGACCGTAGTACCCAGGGCGGCGGACGTCATGGGAATGCGGATGCGCGCGTGGAGGTCGTCACCTTCGCGGTGGAAGGTGGGATCGGGATCGACCTTGAGCTCCACATAGAGGTCGCCGTTGGGCCCGCCGGCGGTGCCGGCCTCGCCCTGACCGGAGAGCCGGATGCGGTTGCCGGACTGGATGCCCGCGGGAATCTTGATGGTCAACGGCCGGCGATCGCGCACGCGGCCCTCGCCGTAGCACTCGTGGCACGGGTTCTCGATCACTGTGCCGAAGCCGTTGCACGAAGCGCACGGTGCCTGCGTAGTGACCACGCCCAGGATGGACTGCTTCTGGTACTGCATGTGTCCGGAGCCGCGGCACATGGAGCAGGTCGTGGGGCTGGTGCCGGGCTGGCAGCACGAGCCTTGACAGGTGGGACACACGACCGCGGTGTCCACGGTGATGTCTTTCTCAACACCGAACACGGCGTCTTTGAGGGAGATCCGCACGTTGATGAGCGCGTCCTGGCCCTGCCGGGTCCGCGACTGCGGTCCGCGCTGGCCGGCGGCACCCGCGCCCTGGAAAAACGTCTCGAAAATATCTGCGAAGCCGAAGCCCGAGCCGGGGAATCCCCCGCCGAAGCCGGTGTCGGTTCCGTTCTCGTTACCCGTGGCGTCGTAGACGCGGCGCTTCTCGGGGTCGGCCAGAACGTCGTTCGCGTGGGAGACGCGCTTGAACTCTTCGGCCGCCTCCGGGGAGGGATTCACATCCGGGTGGAGTTTGCGGGCCTTCTTGCGGTAGGCGCGCTTGATCTCTTCCGGGCTGGCATCCCGGGTCACGCCCAGGGTTTCGTAGTGATCGCTCACGATGGAATCGATTCTTCTTTCGTCAGTGTGTTTTTCTCAACGCGGATGGGGGACGGTGCCTCAGTGGGCGCCGCTACTCCCCCAAGGTGTGGGACAAATAGCGTGCCACGGCGCGCACCGCTGCCATGGTGGAGGGGTAATCCATGCGGGTGGGGCCCACCACGCCCAGTTTGGACACGGATTCTGGGCCGTAGCCGGTGGCCACCACGGAGGTTTCCATGAGCGGATCGTCACTACTGTCCGATCCGATGCGCACGGCCACACCACGAGCATCCTGTTGCATCTCTGACAACAATCGCAGCATGACCACTTGTTCCTCAAGTGCTTCGAGCACGGGACTGATACTGAGAGCAAAGTCACCGCTGAAGCGCGCCAGGTTCGCCGTTCCGGCCATGACCAGCCGGTGGTCTTCCGACGACGCCGCGAGCGAGGTGAGTGCCTCGGCCACCACCGCTCCGGCCTCGGTGAGCTCGTGCGGCAATTGCTGAACCAGGTTGGCTGCCCCCACGGGGACGTCCTGTAGCGGCCGACCCACGACCGATGCCAAGACCCGGGCCCTCAGTTCCATGAGTTCCTGCTCGGGCAGCGCGCGATTGATTTCTATGATGCGCTGCAGAACCCGGCCGGACGTGGGGATGAACACCACCAACAGGGAGGTGCCACCCACGTCCACGAGTTCCACGTGGCGCAGCGTGGTCCCGGACGCCGCGGGGTACTGGATCACCGCAACCTGGTGCGTGAGCTGCGCGAGGAGCCGTACGGTGCGCTCCATGGCGTCATCCAGGTCGTCCGCGCCGTCGAGGAATGACTGAATGGCTCGCTTCTGCGGAGAGGACAACGGTCGTAAGGAGGCGATTTGATCCACGAACGTCCGGTAGCCCTTGTCCGTGGGAATACGGCCCGAGCTGGTGTGCGGAGCCACGATCAGTCCGTCTTCCTCCAGCGCGGCCATGTCGTTGCGGACCGTGGCGGACGAGACACCCAGTTGATGACGTTCCACCAGCGCCTTGGAACCGACGGGCTCGCGAGAATGGACGTAGTCCTCAACAATGGCTCGCAAAATCTCTGCTCTGCGCGGCTGACTCATTCGTGTCACCTCCCCGGAGTGTACGGACGCGGACCATGTCTGCGGACCCATGATCGGCCCGACGGCACAATTTTGGCACTCAATGATTGACAGTGCTAATTCACATCAGTTTAGCGCCGTTACACCGGGACGCCATTTGGTACGCTCGCGGCTGATCATCCACCCCGCACGTGAGGACAGCGCATCGTGACAGCATCCGGTTGGAACTGGGGTCCGCAGGATTTGAGCAGCCCATCGGTTGCTCGAACCGGCCCCGTGGCTCGGGATACCGCCCTGGAACCGGGAATGGTGCTCGAGGATGCCCAGACCGGATGGGTGGGTGCGGCTGTGAGCCTGGAAACCATCGGCGGCATGCGCGTGGTCGGCCTGGAGGATCGACACGGCAAGATCAAGACTTTCCCCCTGGGGCCGGGATTTCTCCTGGACGGTGAGCCCATCAAGCTCGGTCCTCCCGCGCGGAAGACCGGTCCCAAGAAACCGGCCCGCACCCGTTCGGGTTCGGTCGCCGTGGAGGGTCTGCGTGCGAGCGTGGCCAAGGAATCCCGTATCTGGGTGGAGGGCTATCACGACGCCGAACTGGTCGCCAAGGTCTGGGGTCACGACCTGGCGGTCGAGGGCATCGTGGTGGAGCCACTTCACGGGATCGATGACCTCCCCTCCGCGGTCCGTGAATTCAACCCCGGTCCGAAACGCCGGCTGGGAGTTCTGGTCGATCACCTGGTGGCCGGGTCAAAGGAGTCCCGGATCGCTGCCGATGCCCTCCGGGTCCCCGGTGCCCAGGGAAATCTGCTCGTCCTGGGCCACCCCTACGTGGATATTTGGCAAGCCGTGAAACCTTCGGTACTGGGACTGAAGGAATGGCCGGTGATTCCCCGCGGAATCGATTGGAAGACCGGTATGGCCCAGGCTTTGGGCCTGCCCCACAAAACACCGGCGGATATCGGCCAGGCGTGGCAAGCAATCCTGGCCCGTGTGGATTCCTATGCGGACCTGGAGCCGTCATTGCTCGGAAGGGTCGAAGAACTCATCGACTTTCTCACAGCGCCGCAGGAGTGAGGTGGCGTGAATTACACCGTCGTTTCAGCCCGAACACAGCATGCTTACCCTAGAATGGTCGGAATACCTCCAGCGCAGTGACACTTTGCACTACGGGCTCGTAGCCCCGGAAAGAGATAACAAGTAGTGGTTGATCAAGCACCAGCCCGCTCCGGCTCCCGACCGGCCGCCACGGACGCTCCCGCATTCGAGAGCATTCCCGCTCAGTCCGAGCCCTTGGACATCACGCAGGACAAGCAGTGGGCCACTCTCGCGCACCTGGGTGGTGTTGCTGGCGCTTTGCCCAGTTACCTGATTTTTCGTGCCGTGGGTGATCGTGGTCCCTTCACCAAACAGGAATCCCGCGAAGCCCTGAATTTTTCCTTGCTGCCTACCCTGATCATTCTGGCAAGCATCGCTCTGGCTCTGCTTCCCGCGGTCGGGTGGATTTTCGCTCTCGTGGCGGCCGTGGCCTGGATCGTGCTCGCCGTTCAATCGGTGGTGGCCGGCATCAAGGTCAACCAGGGTGAGCCCTACCAGTACCGTGGCAACACGCACCTGTTCGACAAGTTGCAGTCCAAACGTTCCGTCAAGGCCTGATCGGCCCCGAGGACGACCAAGATTTGACGACGCCGCCGCGTCCGGTTGATCCGGACGCGGCAGTTTCGTTGGCGCTGGGTTCTGCTGCGCTGAGAGGTTTACTGCTGTGGCGTTACCAGTCGAGGAGGCGGCGCGTCACGGCGTCGGCCATGAGTCGGCCCTGGTCGGTGAGGATCACGCGACCGGCAATTGCGGCTGCTCCGTCAACCCAGCCGTCGGCGATGAGTCCGGCCACGGCGTTGCGTCCCTCGGGTCGCAGGCTCGAAGTGTCCAGCCCCTCCCGGATCCGGATGCCCAGCATCACGTGCTCGAGGTACTGGGTGTCATGATCCAAGGTTTCGCGGCCCACCGCGGGTGAGAGCCCGTCGCGAATCTTGTTCGTGTACGGCAGCGGGTGTTTGATGTTCCACCAGCGCACACCGTCCATGTGCGAATGCGCCCCCGGTCCGATCCCCCACCAGTCCTGATTGCGCCAGTAGGCGATGTTGTGGGCACTGCGATTTTGCTCGGGGCTGCGGCCCTCGGCCGCGCGGGACCAGTTGGAGACCTCGTACCACTCGAATCCGGCCTCGCGCAGGAGGCGGTCGGCCAACATGTACTTCTCCGCCTGGTCGTCCGGATCCACCTGCGGAACCTCACCGCGCCGGATCTGAGCCGCGAGCTTGGTGCCGTCCTCGATGATCAGTGAATACGCGGAAATGTGGTCCGGTTCCAATGCCAGGGCTGCTTCCACGGATCGCTTCCAATCCGCCACCGACTCCCCCGGCGTTCCGTAAATCAGATCCACGCTGGCCGAAAGCCCTGACTTGCGCGCACCCGCAACGGCCAACGGCACGTTCGCCGGGGTGTGGGTGCGTTCCAGGACTCTCAGCACGTGCGGCACAGCGGATTGCATCCCGAAGGACACCCGCGTCACGCCAGCCTCCGCGAGGACCTCAAAGGTGCGGTCCGTGACCGAATCGGGATTCGCCTCCACCGTGACCTCGGCATTCGGGGCCAGCCCGAAGCTGTCCCGTGCCTGCCTGAGGACATCGGCGAGGTTCTCGGCCGGAAGCAACGTGGGGGTGCCCCCGCCGAAGAACACGCTGTGCAACGGGCGCGCTGGTGCCCCGGCGGCGTCGAGAACGGAACGGCCGAAGCGGACTTCCGCGGCGGCGTCGTGATGGTAATCGTCACGGGACACGTCCGGACCCAGCTGGGACATCGTGTACGTGTTGAAGTCGCAGTACCCGCAGCGCACGGCACAGAACGGGACGTGAACGTACAGACTCAGGGTGCGTTCGCCCGCCCGGGCAACGGCACTCGACGGGAGGGACCCGTCTGCGGGAGCCGGATCCCCTTCGGGCTGAGCGGGCATTACTTCTTCTTGTCCTTACCCGACTCTTCCTCGGAGGACAGCGCGGCCACGAAGGCTTCCTGGGGAACCTCCACGCGGCCCACCATCTTCATGCGCTTCTTGCCTTCCTTCTGCTTCTCGAGCAGCTTGCGCTTACGGGAGATGTCACCGCCGTAGCACTTGGAGAGCACGTCCTTACGGATCGCGCGAATGTTCTCACGCGCGATGATGCGGGAGCCGATGGCCGCCTGAATGGGCACCTCGTACTGCTGACGCGGAATCAGGTTCTTGAGTTTGCCGGTCATGACCACGCCGTAGGAGTACGCCTTGTCCTTGTGGGTGATGGCGCTGAACGCGTCCACCTGTTCACCCTGCAGAAGGATGTCCACCTTGACGAGGTCCGCGGCCTGTTCACCGTCGGCCTTCCAATCCAGGGACGCGTAACCGCGGGTCTTGGACTTCAGCAGGTCGAAGAAGTCGAACACGATTTCCGCGAGCGGAAGGCGGTAGCGCAGTTCCACGCGATCCTCAGACAGGTAATCCATGCCCTTCATCTCACCGCGCTTGGACTGACACAGCTCCATGACCGCGCCGATGAACTCCGAGGGCACGAGCACCGTGGCCGAAACCATGGGCTCGCGGATCTCGTTGATGCGACCCTCCGGGAACTCGGACGGGTTGGTCACCTCGGTTTCCGTGTTGTCCTCCAACGTGACGTTGTAGGACACCGAGGGCGCGGTGGAGATCAGGTTCAGGTCGAACTCCCGCTCCAGGCGGTCGCGGGTGATCTCCAGGTGCAACAGTCCCAGGAAGCCGCAGCGGAAACCGAAGCCCAACGCGGTGGAGGTCTCGGGTTCGTAGACCAGAGCGGCGTCGTTGAGCTGAAGTTTTTCGAGCGCGTCCCGCAGCACGGGGTAGTCCGAGCCCTCGACCGGGAACAGGCCGGAGAAGACCATGGGCTTGGGATCCTCGTAGCCGCCCAGGGATTCCTCGGCGGGCTTGGTGTGAGAAGTGACCGTATCGCCCACGCGGGACTGGCGGACGTCCTTCACACCGGTGATCAGGTAGCCGACCTCGCCCACGCTCAGTCCCTTGGACGGGATGGGCTCGGGTGAGATCACACCGATTTCCAGCATTTCGTGGGCCGCGCCCGTGGACATCATGCGGATGCGCTCACGCGGCCGCAGGGTGCCGTCCACGACTCGCACGTAGGTAACCACGCCGCGGTAGGTGTCGTAGACGGAGTCGAAAATCATGGCGCGGGACGGTGCATCCGCAACACCCTGGGGCGGCGGGACGTCCTGGACGATCTTGTCCAGCAACGCTTCGACGCCCATGCCGGTCTTACCGGATACGCGCAGCACGTCTTCCGGCTCCACACCGATCAAGTTGGCGAGTTCCTCGGCGTACTTGTCCGGCTGCGCGGCGGGGAGGTCAATCTTGTTGAGAACGGGAATGATCGTGAGGTCGTTCTCGAGGGCCAGGTAGAGGTTCGCCAGCGTCTGGGCTTCGATGCCCTGCGCGGCGTCCACCAACAGAAGGGTGGCTTCACACGCGGCCAGCGAACGGGACACCTCATAGGTGAAGTCAACGTGACCCGGTGTGTCGATCATGTTGAGCGCGTAATCGGTGCCGTTGACGTTCCACGGCATACGCACGGCCTGAGATTTGATGGTGATACCGCGCTCACGCTCGATGTCCATGCGGTCCAAGTACTGGGCCTTCATCTCGCGCGGGGTCACCACGCCGGTGGCCTGCAGCATACGGTCAGCCAGCGTGGACTTACCGTGATCGATGTGAGCGATGATGCAGAAATTTCTGAGCACCGAGGGGTCGGTCGAGGCGGGTGCCGGTGGATTGACGGCCAACGGTGACACAGGCGGTCCTTTCGTTCTCAGGATGACTCCCCAGTTTCCCACGTTCCGTTCGGATGGGCGAACCGGACATCCCTGACTCACAGGAAGCGTGTTGCGCGCCGCTACTAGACTTGTGCGCATGGCAGATTTCATGCGCCTCGCGCGCCAGGGCCTCCGCGCCTACCGCATGTACAAACGAGTCTCCGGTTCCATGCAACAGAACCGCGGTCACGACTCCCGCCCCGATGTGCAGCAGCGTCCGACGCCGCCGCAGGGCCGGTACGAGCCTCGGGGTCAGTATGAGCCGCGCGGCCAGTACGAACCGCGCGGTCAATACCAGGCGCCCAGCTCGCAGCCCTCGTCGGGTGGTCGGTTGTCCAAGCCGTATCTCGGTGACTGGACCGGCCCCGTGAACCCGCATTACGACCCGCACCCGGACGGTCGTCCGGATCCGGGAGAGGTCGTGTGGACCTGGGTGCCGTTCCAGGAAGATCACAACCAGGGCAAGGACCGTCCCGTGTTGATCGTGGACCGCGCTGGCGACTACCTGCTGTGCCTCATGCTCACGTCCAAGGACTACGACAACGCGTCCTACAACGATCCGAACTTCGTGGACGTCGGTACCGGCACGTGGGATCGAGAGGGTCGCCCCTCCGAGGCACGTCTCAATCGCGTGATTCCCGTGCTAGCCGCGGACATCCGCCGCGAAGGCGCAGTGCTGGACCGCAATCGCTTTGACGACGTGGCGCGGGAACTCGGGAACCGGCGCTGAACACGTTGATCTGATAAGCTTTATCGCTGTGTGTCCGCGCTGGTCGTCGGGCACAGCGGATGGTTGCCACCGAGCATCCCCACTCTCACACTCAGTCGATGACTATCCGTGAGCCCTCACTGACCGAAATTCCGTGAACAGTTTTAGGAGTTATACGTGGCCAACATCAAGTCGCAGAAGAAGCGCATCCTCACCAACGAGAAGGCTCGCCTGCGCAACAACGCTTACAAGTCCGAGCTGAAGACCCTGATCCGCAAGGTCAACGACGCCATTGGCGCTTCCGACAAGGACGCCGCCGAGTCGAACCTGCGCATCGTGTCCCGCAAGCTGGACAAGGCCGTGTCCAAGGGCGTTCTGCACAAGAACACCGCGGCCAACAAGAAGTCCGGCCTGGCCAAGAAGGTCTCCAAGATCTGATTCAGCCTCAGCTGACAGCCTGAGAGCCCGGTACCCACGAGGTACCGGGCTCTTGCTGTATCTCCCGCGTTCGGCGAATTCTGGAATCTGGGGTCAAAGGCGGGTTTCAGGCAGAAACAGGTGTCTGGCCCGGATGTGTCATGCGCGGTGTCGCTCATTGTGGACATCTGGGGCAGTGGTTCGCGTCCCGGGAGACATTTGGGGCAGTGGTTCGTACCTGCTGACATTCTGGGTGGAGGTATGTACCGGAATCGCAGTTCAGGGTGCGAGACCCTGCCCGAAATGTTCACACGCCACCGGGGCGATTACTGGGTCGGGCTCAGTGCCTTCCGGATGTCGCGATCACGGTGATGGCTCGCTCCACCGCGTAGTACGGGGTGCGGGACTCCCCCTTGACCTGCGCATCGGCGTGCGCGATCGCCTTGAGTGCCTCGATGACGTGCCCCGGGGTGAACCGCCGGGCTTCGTTCTGGGCGCGCTCCACCTGCCACGGTGCCGCGCCGACGTCGCGCGCCACGCTGCCCGAACTTCCTCGGGATCCGGCCACCAGCGCGATGAGGCGCAGTTTGGCACCCAGCGCGGCCACCATCGGAACCGGGTCCACCCCCACGTCCACGGCTTGCCGCCAGAGCTTGAGCGCCTGATCGGCGTTGCCGGCCACGGCCGCGTCCGCCACGCGGAACGCGGTGACCTCAACTCGGCCGCCGTAGTACTTCTCCACCAGATCGTGGTCGATGGTGGTGGGGCCGTCGGAAATGAGCTGGGCGCATGCCGCTGCCAGTTCCGCGGTGCTGGTGCCCACCGCGGCGGCCAAAGCGCGAGCGGCGTCGGGCTCGATACGTTTTCCGTGTTGCTTGAACTCCGCCAGGATGAACGCGGACTTGTCGCGGTCCGATTTCAGGGG
>JAFAAV010000048.1 GCA_023426375.1 Actinomycetes bacterium
CCGACTCCACCGTGTACTTGGAGACGAACAACACCCAGCCCAGGGCGAAGAACGTTCCCGCGGTACAGGCCGCAAAGATCACGAATCCGAGCAATCTGTTCTCGTCGTAGAACATCGACGCAATGGCCCCCACAATGGAGGCGAGCACAAGGGCCGTGAGAACGCTCAGCACATAGGCCGAGAGCGGGGCCTTTCCCCTGGTGCGAGTTGTTGTTGCCATGATGACTCCCATGATCCGGGTCTCTACGACCCTTTCGGCTATGTAAAGTGCACTTGACTGAGTCAAGCAAGCTTTACTGTCGAACGTCAAGGGTGTTTGACAACAATTCCTGCCGCTTCCGCGATCTCCCGATAGGCGGCTGCCAGGTCATCGACACTTGCATGAGCATTGAGGCCGCTGGGGTTGGGAGCGACCCACAGCTGCACACCGGGCCACGGGGATTCCTGCTGACCGAGCTGGGTTTTCGGGAGCTTGAATGCTGAGCGGTACGCCGTGATCCCCAGAACGGCTACTACTTTCGGTTGCCGCTCGGTCACGAGTCGATTCAGTCGGTCCGCCCCGGCCAACAATTCTTCTCGGGACAGCTCATCTGCCCGAGCGGTGGCCCGGGGGCAGATGTTGCTGTTACCAATGCCTTTGCTTGTCAGTTCAGCCAGGTCTGATTCCGTGTAGCCGTCCCTCGCATCAATGAGAGTGTCGGTGATGCCCGCTCGGTACAGGGCCGGATAGAACCGGTTGCCGGGTCGCGCGAAGTGCGCGCCCGTAGCCGCCGTCCACAAACTGGGATTGATGCCCACGAACAGAAGATTCAACGGATCGGGTAGCAGGTCCGGCACCGTGCGATCGCGGAACGTCTCAAGTTCTGCACGTGAAAACCCCATGGGACAAGGCTAACTGCGTGGTCCAGCAACCCGTTCCGGTGAACGACTCGGTTGAACAGCCGAAGCGTCACGGTGGCCATTAGGACCGTTGAGCTGATCTGACTGCCGCGGCACTAGCCAGAATCACCAGCCCCATGCCCACGATTTCCGGTAGCTCAAGTGCCTGCCCCAACAAGATCCACCCCACGAGCGCAGCGATGGCCGGAGCGAGACTCACCAGAATGGCGAACGTTTCCGCGGCGAGGAGCCGCAGCGACGCGAGCTCCAGCGCATAGGGCACCGCCGAGGACATCACGGCGATCAGCGCACCGATCAGCAGAACCCAGGGGTCCAGGAGTTCGACGCCGCCGCTGGCCACCCCGAATGGTGCGGCCAGGAGCGCGCCCACCACCATGGCCAGCGCAAGACCTTGGGTCCCCGGGAACTCCCGCCCGGCTTGTCGAGACATCAAGATGTACAGCGCCCACATGCACGCGGCGGCCAAAGCGAAGGCCACTCCCACAGGGTCCAGACCTTCGGTGCTGGGGCCGACTCCGCTGAGCAGAAGCACTCCCCCGAGTGCGAGACCGGCCCACAGCAGACCGCTGAGTTTGCGTGACAAAACGACCGACAGAACCAACGGTCCGAGAAGTTCGATGGTCACCGCGACACCCAGAGGCAAACGGGCAATGGCCTGATAGATGCACATGTTCATGGCGCCCAGGCTCAGACCGAATCCCAGGATCACGGGCAGGTTCTTAGTGGTGATCGAACGAACCGAGGGACGGAACACGATCCACAGCAGCAGGGATGAGATGAGTAACCGGAGGAAAACTGCGCCCTGCGCACCCACACGATCGAAGATTTGATACGCAATGGCCGCGCCCGTTTGGGTGACGAGCGCCGCAGCGACGACCAAGGTGACTCCGGCTGCGGAGGACCCCGGCACCGTCGGCGAATGGGAACGAGACGAGCGATTAGTCACCACACCGAATGTACGCGGTTCCCGGCTTTGACCCCACCGGTCGATAGCCTGAGTAGTGGCTGAATGTATGACCTTCATCACACCCAGGGAGAGGGTACCCATGAATGATCAACGCGTCCTAGGACACTTCGAAACTCTCAAGAACACCGGCACGGTGGAATTATCGACGAGCCGCGGCAAGCTCATTTTTCTCTTCTTGCTGACTTTGGTTTTCACACTCATTGGTCTGGGCATGATGTTCGCCGCCTACGGACAGGCTCCGACGATCGGTGACATGCTCACGTCCGGCTCGTTCTGGATCGGTCTGCTCGCGGTGGTCTTCTTCGGCGTTTTCGGCATTCCGTCTCTGCTCTCGCAGATCGTGCAAAAGCGGCAATTCGTTCTGGACAAGAGAGGGTTCCGCTACGGCAAGCCCCACTCGATAGGCACCGACCCTGAGCTCGAGGTCAAATGGGATGAGGTCGAAGGCATGGGATTGGCCCGCGTGAGCCGATCAACCATGGTCGCTATGAAGCTAACTCCCCAAGGTTACGAACGCTACGAGTCTCGACTGACGGGCAATACTCGCCGATTGGCCAAGGCCAACGAGCGAATGATGGGCGAGGGCATGATTGCGCTCCCCGCCACGATCGGTAACGGCCCCCAGGAGCTGGTGACTCTGCTCGGGCTGGCCCACGGCCAGTACGGTCCTCCGGAGGTCCGCGAACAATACGCGCAGAGACAGGCGGAGGCACAAGCAGAGGCAGACGCACACGCCGCTGCTCGAGACCCTCGTGCGGAGCGGCCCCGAGCTTCCGACCCTCAGGAGTAAGCGGGTTCCCGTTCGACGCTGCGCTGGTCACGCGGGGAACGGCTGAGCCGCACGCGGCCCACCGCCCAGATGATCAGCACGGCGGCGGACAAAACAGCCGCTGCGATACCCACGAGCTGCGAGGCGGGTTCGTCCGTGAGGCGACCAACGCTGATCCAGGCCAGGGCCCATGCGATACCGGCGGCCACGGCGAACCGAGGACCCAGCACAGCGACGTAGACCGCAGACAGTAACACGGCCACGGTCATCACCGTCACGGCAATCCATTCGTCAGTGGATCCGCCGGAACCCCACCCGGTCGCGGATCCTGCCGCGGCGATATTGGCGCACGTGGCCGCGGTGACCCAGCCGAGATACAAACCAAAGGTGCCGTCCACGATGAGCTTGCCGAGCGGCGTCGTCCCCGGGTTTTCGCGCAAGCGCTTGACCAGAATGCCCAGGGTGACCGCGAGCGCCAGGATGACCAGGACACTCACCCAGATCCAGCCGACCTGGGTGACCAACAACCACACGGCGTTGAGGATCATGGTGATACCTGCGAGCCATCCGATCCGGCGCTCACGCGACGTGGAGGCAACGCGCGGGAGCCACTGCCAGATGGTGTAGGCGAAGAGCCCGAGGTAGATCACGGACCAGATGGAGAACGCCGTTCCGAGCGGGGCGATGAGGGTGGCGTCGGCGGAGAGCGCACCACCGGAGGATTCCGCGACCCGGGTACCGATCACCCCCGTTCCCACGAGTGTGCCCACGACACAAAAGATCTCAGCGAGGGTGACGAATATTCGGCGGGCCAGGTCTGTCCTCATGACTCTCCTCAGGTAGCGTCCAGCCACCGTAGCGAAGAAACCATAAGACAACTGATTAACAGGCCCGTGTGACATGCACCGATGCCGTCAACCGGGAACAACGCAGCGGCCTGATGCCCTACCGAGGCCCTCAGCTCTACTCCCGCTCAGAAAGCAGGAACGTCCGCAGCGCGTTGATGACTTCCTGCGGGCGGTCCGAATGGACCCAGTGGCTGGCTCCGCGCACCTTCAAGCGAATGGTGCTGGGAAAGAGCGAGCGCATGACGGGCTCGTCCTCGTCCTTGACGTAGTTGGACTTCTCGCCAGCGATCCACAGCACCCGGCCGGGGAACTGGGCTTTATCGAGTTCGGTCTCGATGTCCGGGAAACCCATGATGGTCTCGAGCTCGGAACGCAGCAGTGTGAGGTTGGGCTGCCAACGCAGGCCATCGCCGTCGTTCTTGAGGTTCTGCAGCAGGAAGCCGCGCACCCCCGCCTCGGGGATGGGTTCCTTGAGAGCTGCGTCCACGTCTGACCGGCGCTCGGCAGAGTCGATGTCCACGGCGGCAAGCGCGTCCAGAAGGTGGTGGAATTCGCTGCGACTCGACCCCGAGCCCACGGGCGAGATATCGACGATCACGAGTTTGCGCACCAACTCCGGGTGGCGCAGAGCGAGCACCATGGCCACCTTGCCGCCCATCGAGTGACCGACCACGTCCACGGGGCCGTCCGCAGCAAATCCGCTCTTCAGATGCTCGGCCACCTGATCTGCGAGCTGCAGGTAGTCGAGCTCCTCGGTCCAGTCCGACTGTCCGTGGTTGGGCAGGTCCACGAGCAGGCTGCGGAACTCGGGCTGCAGTCCCTTGGCGATCATGCTGAAGTTCTTGCCCCGGCCGAACAGGCCATGGAG
>JAFAAV010000084.1 GCA_023426375.1 Actinomycetes bacterium
GCGAACGCGAACGCCCGGGTGCCGCGCTCCACGGCCGCGAGCTGTTCCTCGAAGCCGCTGCGCGTGGGGTTCGAACCGCGGCTGTATTCGTAACCGCCGGTGCGGAATTCGTTGACACCGTCCTGCACGAACGTGGAGGTCTGGTAGATGGGCGGGACCACGGCACCGGTGGTCGGATCGGGTTCCTGACCGGCGTGAATGGCGCGGGTGGCCAGGCCGGGGAGGGAGAAATCAGTGACGGTCATGAATGGAATCCTTCGACTGGTGGGCTGAATCGCGGGTACTCGCCTCGGTGGCATCCGCAATCACGGACAGCGCCTGGAACAGGTCTGCGGTGATGTCCGCGACGTCCTCGAGTCCCACGGTGAACCGCAGGGTCTGCTCGGTGATGCCGCTGGCCTCGAACTGCTCGGGCGTCAGACGACAGTGCGTCATGCTGGCCGGATGGGCCACCAGGGTGCGCACGTCGCCGATGTTGGCCGCGAGCTTGATGAGACGCAGCGAGTTCACGACCTGCTCGACCTGCTTGGGCGTACCGTTCAGATCGATCGAGAACACGCCGCCGGTGCCCCGGTAGCCGCCCTGGTCGTACAGCTCTTCCTGCCGCGCGCCGCCGAAATGCGGGTGGTGCACGCGCGCTACGGCCGGGTGCCGGTTGAGGGTCGCCGCCAACGACGCCGCCGTGGCCGACTGCCGCTCGACGCGCACTCCCAGCGTGGAGATTCCCTGCAGGATCTCGTGCGCGGTGATGGCGGTCATGCACGGGCCCAGGTCGTTGAGGTACTTGCAGCGGGCCACACCCAACAATGCTCGCTTGGCGCCGTAGACCTCCACGGGGGAGCGGTTGCCCCAGCGGGGATGCGGAGTGGTGAGCCACGGCCAACGCTCCGGATCCTCGGTCGGGTCGAAGGTGCCGGTGTCCACCAACAGCCCACCCAGGGGGCCGCCGTGACCAGACAGGTACTTGGTGGCCGAGTGGATCACCAGGTCAGCGCCGTGATCACCGGGGGTGAACAGGTGCGGCGTGGCCACGGTATTGTCCACGATCACCACGGCACCGTTGCGGTGGGCGATGTCCGCAATGGCGGCCAGCTCCGGAAGGTCCGCGAGTGGGTTGGCAATCGACTCCAGGAAGAACACTCGAGTCTCCGGCGTGACCGCGGCTTCCCATTGCTCCGGGTACCGCGGATCGGCGAAGGTCACGGTCAATCCCGTCTCGGCCAGGGTGTCCGTGAGTAGATCCACGGTGCCGCCGTACAAGTGCGACGACGCCACCACGTGCCCGTTGACCGGTCCGGTCAGCGCGAGCAACGCCAGGGTCACCGCGGCCTGACCGGAGGAGGTGGCCACGGCGCACTCGGCCCGTTCCAGCTTGGTCACCGCGCTCTCCAACGCCGTGACATTGGGGTTGCCGGTTCGGGCGTACGTGTAGCCAGCGGCGCGCTGCGCGAACACCGCGCGAGCGTCCGCCAGGGTGTTGAACGCGTACGCCGCACTGTGGTGGATGGGCGCCACGATGGGGCTACCCAGGGGTGCGGGTTTGGTCTGCTCGGTCACAGGAGGCTCCCTTCGGATGCGCGAGCGAGGGTCTCGGCGGGGGTGGCCGCTGGTGCGGACGCGGCGTCGTCGTGGGTGGAATCATTGGCCAGTTCGGCACGTACGGTGACGGCTGCGGCGACCAGGCGATCGAGGGCGGCCTCGGTCTCGGGCCAGCCGCGGGTCTTCAGACCGCAGTCGGGGTTGACCCATACGCGGTCCGCGCCGATCTGGGTGGCAGCGTGGCGCACCCGCTGGGCGACCTCGTCGAAGGTGGGCACGCGCGGGGAGTGGATGTCCCACACGCCGGGGCCCACGTCACGCGGGAAGTCCCCGGCGGCCAGGCCGTCCACGATGCCCGAACCCGACCGCGAGGCCTCCAGCGTGGTGACGTCAGCGTCCAGGCCGTCGATCGCGTCCAGCACGGTCTCGAACTCGGAATAGCACAGGTGCGTGTGGATCTGGGTTGCGGTCTGCGCGCCGCCGGTGGCCAGGCGGAACGAACCGACGGACCAGTCCAAGTAATCCGGGCGGTCGGCCAGCTTGAGCGGCAACAGCTCCCGCAGCGCGGGCTCGTCCACCTGGATGACGGCGGTTCCGGCGGCCTCGAGATCGGCGATCTCATCGCGCAGCGCCAGGGCGACCTGGTCGGCGACCTCGCGGGCCGGAGCGTCGTCGCGCACGAAGGACCACGCCAGGATGGTCACCGGACCGGTCAGCATGCCCTTGACCGGGCGATCCGTCAGCGACGCCGCATAACCGGTCCAATCCACCGTGATGGGCGCGGGACGGGAGACGTCACCGAAAAGGATGGACGGGCGCGTGCACCGCGAACCGTAGGACTGCACCCACCCGTGCTGGGTGGTCACGAAGCCGTCCAGGCCCTCCGCGAAGTACTGCACCATGTCGTTGCGCTCCGGCTCGCCGTGCACCAGAACATCCAGGCCGAGCTCTTCCTGCTTGCGCACGGTCTGGGCGATTTCGGCCCGAATCTTCTCCGTGTACTGGGCTTGGTCGATGCGACCGGCGCGGAAATCGGCGCGCGTGGTGCGGATGCCCGAGGTCTGCGGGAACGATCCGATGGTCGTGGTGGGCAGAGGCGGGAGGTTCAGGCGCTGGGCCTGCGCGGTGCGACGCTCGTCCGCGGACGCGCGCTCGCGGTCCTGCTGCTGCACGGCCGCGGTTCGGGCACGCACCTCCTTGCGGTTGGTAGCCGGGTGAGCGGCGCGGCGGGAACGAATCTGTGCGTCCTTGCCGAGCTCTTGCGCCACGGTGGACCAGCCCTCGACCAATCCACGGGACAGCGTGACGACCTCCGCGACCTTCTGATCAGCGAACGCCACCCATTCCTTGACGTCCGGGTCGAGGGCGGTTTCGCGCTCCACATCGTGCGGGACGTGCAGCAACGGGGTCGCGGTGCCCACGGTCACGGGGCCGCGCGCGGCATCCTTGAGCCGGCCCAGGGTTTCCGAAGCCTTCTCCAGATCGGTGCGCCACACGGTACGACCGCCGACGACGCCGCCCACGAGCGGGCGCCCGCCCCACGCCTCGAGCGCGGCGGCACCGGGTTCAGCACCGCGGTCCAGATCGATGGCCAGGGCCTCGATGTCGGTGGCAGCCAGAGCGAGCTGAGCGTCTTCACCCGCATCCCCGTAGCCCACGGCGACCAGGATGTCGGGGCGGTTCGAGGGGAAGCTCAGGCGGGTGTAGGCCTTGGTCAGGGCGTCGATGATGGTGTCGCGGGGGACGTCCCAGCCTTCTGCCGCCAGGGCGTGCTCGTCCAGTTCGACCCACGGGATGCCGGCGTCCTTGAGCGCGGTGAGCAGCTGGATGTAGAGGTCCACCACGTCGTTGAGTCGGTCGAAGGGCTGGGTGCCCGGGGCGTCCGTGGTTTCCGGGCGGGCCAGCAGCAACAGGGTCACGGGGCCGACCAGCACCGGGCGGGTGATGGCACCGGTGGTGTCACGGGCGGTCACGAAGCGTTCGATCAGGCTCTCCGGGTGCGCGGACAGCGGGGTATCGGGGCCGATCTCGGGAACGTAGTAGTGGTAGTTGGTGTCGAACCACTTGGTCATCTCCAGCGGCTCCAGGCGATCGGTTCCACGGGACAGCGCGGTGATCAGCTCGATGCCCTGCGCGGTGTCCGGAGCGGCGGGGCGGAAACCGTCCGCGCGGAAGCGGGCCGGGACCGCGCCCAGGGCCAGTGCGGTGTCCAGCGTCTGGTCCACGGCGAACGTGTCAGCGGGGATGGCGGCGGCGTCGGTGAGACCGAGGTCGCTGAGGTGGCGAACGGTGCGCTCGCGTAACTGAGCGAGCGTGTCCAGAACGGACTGCGCGGGGTTCTCCGCGGGCTTGGACCAGTAGGCCTCCAAGGCTTTCTTGAGTTCTCGGTTGGGGCCGATCCGGGGGTAACCCAGGATGGTAGCGGCGGGGAACGAGGGCTTGGAAATAGCAGTCATTTGGGGTGCTCCTGAGGATAAAAGGGTGTGAAATGGGAAGCCACGGTCGCTGTGACCGTTGCGAAAAGGTTCTGTCGGAAGGGAAGTGCAGGTGCTGCCGTGACCGTGGTGCGGCCACTGACGGGCGGCGGTCAGGCCGCCGACGAACTCCCACGGAACTCGCGGGCGGCATCGCGCACCCGGAGATGATCAAGGATGGCCAGTGGGGCGTCCGGCCGGTTGAACGTGAACAAGTGCAGACCCGGGCAACCGAAGTCCAGCAGCTCATCGATCAAGGTGAGCGTTGCCGCAATGCCCCTGCGGCGCAGTTCGGACGGATTGTCCGTATCCAGGAAGTTGGTGATCCGCTCGGGGATCGGTACGCCGGTCAGCTCGGTCATTCGGCCTAGGCGCTTGATGTCGGTCAGCGGAACCAGGCCGGCGATGATCGGAATGTGGATGCCCTCCGAGCGCGCACGCTCCAGGAACCGCACGTAGTCCTGGGCGTCGTAGAGCACCTGGGTGATTGCGTAATCCGCTCCCGCCTCCTGCTTGTCCCACAGCGCGGCGAGGTCTGCTTCGAAATCGCGGCCCTTGGCGGCCACGGGGTAACAGGCAACTGACACCGAGACCGGCCTTTTTCCGGGGCGCTCGCACGCGCCGAACTTCCGTTCCTCGACCTCGCGGATCAGCTCGACAAGTTGCGATGCTCGGTGGAAACCACCCGGGTGGGTCACCCACTCGCCGCCGCCCACGGGCGGATCGCCGCGCAGGGCGAGAAGGTCGCGAACGCCGTCGTCAAGTAAATCTTCGACGGCGCGCTCCAAGCCCGCGCGATCGGTGCCACCGCACGTCAAGTGCGCCACTGCGGGGGTCTTGGTCTGCTTGAGCAGGTGCCGCAGTGTCTCGCGGGAGACCCCGTTGGTGCCGGAATGCCCGTGGGTGACCGAGAAGAAGTCCGGGCCGGCTGCGGCCATGGTGTCGATGTTGCGCCACACGGCCTCAGGATCGCGGGTGGGGTGCGGCGGGAACACCTCGAACGAGATCAGGGATTCGCGGCGCGGCCTGCGCACCAGCCACGACGTTCCCGTGGGTGGCCCCGTAGCGACGGTCTGCTCCGAGACCTGGGGTGGGGACAGGGCGGGCATAAAAATACCTCCGGCGGTTCGGGACGCCGGAGGTTACTCCGTGCGCCGTACTTGCTCGCCGTGCGGGTGCGCGGCGGCCGGATCGTCATCTGGGGCACCCCGCTACGTGCTGGAGGGTTGCCGCCCGGTTAGCCAGAGCTTTACACCGGGACTCATGATCCTTGTTGCGAGAGACATTAGCACACGGTTTTGGCGGCGCACGTCACACTCCGGAAGCGGAACGGGTCAGTCGGTGCTCGTTGTCGGGGCTGTGCCGGCCCGTTCAAGACTGGTCTGCCAGACGTCTTGTCGCAGGTCAGAGGAATTACTCAGGGGCGAGCTCTTGCGAGCTTCTCGTGCTGCGACGTAACAACCCATGAGGGATTCAGCCTCCGGGGACGTGGCTAGCCACGCGAGGTTTTCGGCCGAGGTCTTGACCAGATTGGCGCCGGGAATCCGAGCGATCAAGGGCGCCAGTGTCGAGTAAATCTTCTGCACGACGCGGGGATAATTTCGAGCCAGACCGGTGTCCGGCATGAGGCCGGGATCGAAACTTGCGGCCCTCACACCCCGGCTCCGCCACGTTCGGTCGATCTCGTAAGCCATGGCGATACATGCGAGTTTCGAGCTCGAATAACGCACCAGACCGTTGTCCTTGGCGTTGGGCTCGGGCTCCGGAGGGCTCAAGAGTTCGTTCATGCTCGACCAGCGCGCACCCGGAAAACCGAAGGCCCGGAGCCCGCCGCGGTGGGTTTCACTGCCCAAGGTGATCACCCTGGAGCCCG
>JAFAAV010000086.1 GCA_023426375.1 Actinomycetes bacterium
AGATCCAGCTGCAGGTGCTGACCTTGACCCGACCGCGCACGCTCGTGCAGGGCGCCGAGAATTCCGATAGCGGTGTGCAAACCGGTAATCACATCGAACATGGCCACCCCGGCGCGCTGCGGCGGGCCGTCCGGGCTACCGGTGACGGACATGAATCCGGACATGCCCTGCACCAACAGGTCGTAACCCGGCATGGTCCGTCCACCTTCGGTTCCGAACCCGGTGATACTCGCGTGGATCAGGTGAGGCCAACGCTCGGCAACCGCAGCGGCGTCGAGCCCGAATCGTTCGAGACCGCCCGGCTTGAAGTTCTCCACGAAAACGTCCGCGGAATCCACGATCTGATGTGCGGTTTCAAGGTCTGCCGGGTCTTTGAGGTCCAGCACGACCGAATGCTTGTTCCGATTCACGGAGAGGAAGTACGTGCTGACACCGTCACGGTGAGGCGGGATCCACTGGCGGGAATCGTCACCGCCGGGCCCCTCGACCTTGATGACTGTGGCTCCCATGTCCGCCAGGAGCATGGTGCAGTAGGGGCCCGCGAGAATGCGGGTGAAGTCGGCGATGACCACTCCGCTGAGGGGGCCACGGGGAGCCTCGGTGGTTGGCAACGTCATGTAGGTGACCTCGAAGGGTGGAATTGAATGTGTCTTGAACCACATAACCACCGGTATTAGGCTCTGTCTAATATAAATTGCGTCCCCCGGTGATGCTCGAAACGCAATAAAGGCGGCAACTGATGGAAGTTCACCAGGCGAAGGCGTTCCTTGCCGTCGCGGAAGAGTTGCATTTCGGACGGGCAGCTACCAGATTGCGGGTGGCTCAGCCGCCGTTAAGTCGGCTCATCAAACAGGTCGAGAAGAGTCTGGGCGCCGAACTCTTCGAGCGCAGTACACGTCACGTGGCGCTCACGCCGGCGGGCAAGGCGCTGATCGAACCGGCCACCAGGTTGGTGGCCACCTCCGAGGACGCGAAACAGGCCGTGAGAGACGCCGTGAGCGGTGAAACCGGGCGCGTCCGGTTGGGCTTTGCCGGAGCATCCATCAACCACAAGGTGGGGGAACTGGCTCGACAGGTGAAGGCCAAGCGTCCCGGGCTCATGCTCGAATTACACAGTTCTCAGTTCTCGCACCTGGGCCTGGAACGGCTTCTAGATGACTCACTCGACCTGGTCATCGGGCGCTGGGACTTCATCCCGGCGGAACTCAATTCCTGCATCCTGGCGCAGGAAGAAGTCATGGTGGTGCTGCCCAAGAACCACCCGCTGGCGAATCAATCACGCGTGAGCATGGCGAGCCTGTCCGACGAATCGTGGATTACTTTGCCGGGTGGAGCGGTGTCAGCGCTCTCGAACCGCTTGAATTCCTTGGCTATGAGCGCTGGATTCGTGCCCCGCGTGGTGCAGACGGCCCCGGACTCCTGGACCCTTGTGGTGCTGGTGGGTGCGGAAATCGGGTGCGCCGTGAGCCTGGATTCCGTGCGCGACAACGTCTCTTCGGACGGCGTGGTGTTCCTACCGCTTGCCGAGGAACAGCGCCCGCTGGAAGTCAGACTGGTATGGCGGGCATCGGACCAGAACCCCGCTCTACGATCCGTCATCCAGATCGCACGAACGATGTTCGCCGATGCCCGCCCCGTCAGGGAGCAGAACGCTCAGTCGTAGCTGTACCACCCCTGGCCGGACTTCCGCCCGAAGCGGCCAGCCTCGTAGAGTTCCTTGATCGCGGGCCGGGGGAGGCTCTCCGGATTTCCGGTCTGCTCGTATTCGGCCATTCGGATGAGGTAGACCACGTCCACACCCACCAGGTCCATCAATTCGAACGGACCCATGGGGTGTCGGAGTGCGGTCTTGGCGGCGACGTCGATGTCCTCGAAGTCCGCGATGCCTTCCTCGTAGAGCTTGAGGGCTTCGGTTCGGAGCGCACCCAGCAGGCGGTTCGCAACGAAACCGGGGGTCTCCTGATGGAGTTTGACAGGTTTTTTGCCGAACGACTTGGCCAAGGCCACAGCGGTTTCGACCGTCTCCGCAGAGGTCTGTTCGTTGGGGACCACTTCCACGCACTCCATGACCAGGGCAGGGTTGAAGAAGTGGAAGTTGCAGACTTTGTCCGGGCGACCGGTCGCATCGGCGACTCGGGAGGACACGATGTTGGACGAGTTCGTGGCCAGGATCGCGTGCGGCGGGCAGACCTGGTCCAGCTCCGAGAAGAGCTCCCGTTTGATGCCCAGATCCTCCACGGCCGCCTCAATCACGAAGTCCGTTTGGGCGGCACTCCCATCGCGGTCGGTCGTGAACGTGAGTCGATCGAACGCTGCCGCCACCTCATCTTGGGAGCGGCGTCCCTTTTCGACGTCGCGATTCATGCGGGACTCCAGCTGGGACTTGGCACGCTCCACGTACTCATCCGCAATGTCCACGAGGGCTGTGGTGTATCCGGCCAGCGCGGACACCATGGCGATCTGAGATCCCATGGCGCCGGCACCGATCACGGTGACGTGTTTGATGTTGGCCAGGGGATTGTTGCTGTCGCTCACGCTTCATCGTCCTTCCGCTGGGCAGCTCGGTAGTCCGGGGTGCGCTTCTCCAGGAACGCGTTGGTTCCCTCGACCTTCTCGGCGCTGCTGTACAGCACCGACTGCGCCAGGCGTTCCAGCAGGATCCCGGTGCTGTGATCGGCGTCAAATCCGTGACGCACCACGGTCTTGGCCAGCTGGGTGGCCAGCGGTCCCTTGGACAGGATCGTCTGGGCGGTTTCCATGGCCTTGGGCATGAGTTCTTGGGGTTCGACGACGTCGGTCACCAGTCCCATGGTCAGAGCCTCTTGGGCTTTGACGCGCCTGCTGGTCAGGATCATCTCGGTGGCTCTACCCACTCCCACCAGCCTTGCTAGGCGCTGGGTGCCACCTGCGGCGGGCATGATTCCCAGGCTGGTCTCGGGCAGGGCGAACTGGGCGTTGGTGGAGGCGATTCTGATGTCGCACGCCAGAGCCAGTTCGTGGCCGCCGCCAAAGGCATAGCCGTTGACTGCGGCGATGGTGGGCTTCTGAAACTGTTCGACCTTCTCGTAGACGCCCTGCATTGCGGCGCGCAGACCGTCCTTCGGTTTGCGGACGGCCAACTCGTTGATGTCCGCACCTGCCACGAAGGCCTTGTCACCGGCGCCCGTGAAGATCACGATCTGAGCGTCGTCGTTGTCGGCGAGTTCGTCCAAGGCCTGGGAGATCTGGCCGAGAACCGAGGCGTTGATCGCATTATGCACTTCGGGGCGGTTGATCGTAATCACGGCAATGCCGTCCTGGATGTCCACCGTCACGGT
>JAFAAV010000116.1 GCA_023426375.1 Actinomycetes bacterium
GCGGCGGGCTTCAATGCGTCGCTGTTGCCGACGGCGTCGGACGCGTTGCTCGCGGGCATTACGACGGCGGCGGCGGGCCTGATCGACCCCAACGTGATCGTCACTCCCATCTCCAACTACTTCTTCAACATCGTCTCGTCTCTGGTGCTGGCCGCCATCATTACGGTGGTCACGGAAACCGTGATCGCCAAGCGCGGTGAGGCGGTCGAGGAGGACACTGACACCAAGCAGCAGGACATGGGGTCCTTCTCCGATATGAAGCTCAAGCCCCGCGAGAAGCGCGGACTGCGCAACGCGGGCATCGCCTTCGCCATCATGCTGGCGATCTACTTGGCCCTGCTGCTGACTCCGGGTTCACCTCTGCGTGCGGAAGACGGAACCATCCTGATGTCCCCGCTGCTGCTCAACGTGGGCATTGTCATCGCGATCATGTTCGCGGTCATGGGCTGGGTCTACGGCCGTGCCGCTGGGACGATGACGCGCGCGCGTCAGATTCCGGAGGCCATGTCCAAGGGCATCGTGTCCGTGGCACCCGTACTGGTGCTGTTCTTCGCCGCCGCGCAGTTCACCGCGTACTTCGAGTGGTCCGGGATCGGTCCGGTGCTCGCGGTGTACGGCGCGGACTTCATCGGTGGGCTGGGGCTGCACCCCGTGATCATGTTCGCGGGCGTTGTGGCCATCGTGGCGGTCATGAACCTGCTGATCACCTCCGGCTCCGCGCAGTGGACGCTGCTCGCGCCCGTCATGGTGCCCATGCTCATGCTGCTGGATGTCTCACCGGAGACCACCCAGGCGCTGTTCCGGATCGGTGATTCACCCACCAACGTGCTCAGCCCCGTGAGCCCCTACTTCGCGCTGGTCCTGGGTTACCTGCGGCGCTACCAGAAGGACGCCGGCGTAGGCACCCTGATCTCTCTGGTGTTGCCGCTGTCGATCGCCATGCTGGTGGGTTGGTTCCTGCTGTTCGTCGGCTGGTACCTGCTCGGATTGCCGCTCGGCCCGCAGGATCTGTAACAGCTGCGCGTGACGGTTGTGTATTTGCCCTGATCAGACAGGGTGTGAGCGTCACAATGTGCCCTAAAGGGCCCACGCGCTTATGAGTGTCTGAATTCTCTGGCAGAGTCTGGTACTCAGGAAACATTCAGCGAATGTGAGAGACCCAGCAAGGGGAGGGGCCATGCCCTCATCAGCATACGGACCGGGCGACGACACTCAGCCGGTGCCTCAGCCGCGAGACTCGGAGACGACCAAGGCGATGCCCGCGGTTGGCAGCCCGGGAGGCGATCGGCCTGATGCTGGCCCTCAGGTTGGGCCCCAGCCGGGGCCGGGCACATCGCAGCTGCCTGCGCCGTTGGCGGGGATGAGCGGAAGGCACTGGCTCGTTCCGGTGATCGCGGGCATCAGCGGCTATCTGGCCACGGTCCTGGCCACGGTGATCGCCCTCCTGATTTCTCTGCTCGGTTTTGCGTTGTCCGGGGATTCGTCCTCGAGCGACATCGCCTCGGACGTGACCGACGGGATCGAGACCAACACTGACACCAATCAGGTCTGGGCGCTCATCTGCTTCCCCTTCCAGTTGACCGCGCTCGCGTTCCTGGCTCCGCTCCGTCTGGTCATGAGCGGAGGTGGGGAAGGCGCTTCCATGGGCCTGATCTTCCCGCTGTACCTCCCGCTGCTGTGCGGCATTCTCACACCGTGGCTGGTGGCACGGAAGCTCAGCGGCCGCCTCACCCTGGACAACCGGGTGGTCCAGTGGCTCATGGCTGCCGTCGCCGGCCTGGCGTGGGCGCTCACGGCGCTCATCTTCACGGCCATCACCGTGGTGCGCACGGAGGTTCCGCTGTTCCTCTCCACGATTGAGATGCGCTTGACCGGCGTCAGCTTTGCCCTGGTCGCTGTTGCCTTCCTGGTAGGGCTGTTGACCACCGCCGCAGCCCTCAATGTTCGGGTCGCACAACCCTCGCCCGGTCGCGTGGTGACCAACGCGGAGCGGTACGCACCCGGCTCTCTCCAGGTTCTCCGGCCCATGATCGTCCACCTCCTGGTGTTCTGCGTTCTGGCCGGCCTGGGGGTCGTGATCTACGCGTTCATCGAAGGTGGAGCGGCGGCGGGATTCTCCGCAGTCCTCTGGGCTCCCCTGGCCGCCGGAGTGCTGTTCGTCCTCTCGCACCTGTCCGCCGTCACCGTGACCGGCGCGGGTAGCTGGCTCGCGGAAGCTTCCGGATCCTCGAACGTCGCCTATTTGTGGACCGACGGCGATCAGCCCGTGTGGGCCATCGTCCTCCTTATCCTCTTGGCTGTGATCTCTGCGGTGTGTGCCGCACTCAGCTGGGCACATGTCCGTCCCGTGGATCAGCGGGTCAACCGCACCATTCAGTCCTGGGCCGTGCTTCCCGTGGCTTACCTGTTGCTCGGTCTGCTGCTCATGTGGTTGCTGCGTGCCTCTGGTCAGCTGGGCGGTTTGCTCGGCTTTGACGGTGTCCTGGCTGTGCGCCCGGTCGGCTGGACCTGCGTGGTCTTCCTGCTGTGGGGCGCCGCCATTGAGGCGCTGGCGCGTTTCGTGGCGCCGGCGTTCATCGGGGCCCTTCCCAGTGGTGTGAACCGCGCGCTGCGGGGTTCGGACCGAGCTCGAGGTCGCGCCGCGGTGGTTGCCTCGGCCGCGGCGCTCGCGGGTGGGGCAGCGGCAGCGGGTCGCACCCCGCACGACGACGTCGCTCGGCCGTCTTCCGAGCCCGGTTCCGGTCCCACGTACGGCGCGGGCGTTACTCCGGCTGCTCAAGAGCCTCGGGAACCCATGGACCCGGCCAAGAAAAAGAAGATCCGTCTGGTGGCCATCATCGTGGGGTCGATCGTCCTGCTGGCCGTCATCGCGGCCATCGTGTTCTCCGTGGTCAGCCGTACGGCGTTCGGCCCGGACAAGAAGGCCGAAGAACTCATGGAGGCCGTGGTGAGCGGCGACGCTCAGCGCGCCACCGAACTGGCAGATCCGAACGTGACCACACAGCAGCGTGGTTTGCTCACCAATGACATCTACGGTGCCGCGGAGAATCGGATTTCCGCGTACGAGATCATCGACACCACCGTCAACGGTGACAGCGCCACGGTGGACGCTCGAGTCACCCAAGACAACGTGACCAGCGACGTGACCATGAATCTGGTATCCGATGGCCGTGAGGGGCTGTTCAAGTCCTGGCGCATCGAAAACCCGGATTCGCTGCTCTACCAGCAGGTCACGGTCCAAGTTCCCGCGGGCGTGGAGAAGATGAACGTCAACGGGAACGCGGTGAGCATCCCGAACGAATCTGAGCCGCACGCGGTTTCGCTCACGGTGCTGCCTGGTGACTACGACATGTCCGTGGACGCACCCAGCAAGTACGTGACCTACGGCGAAGCGCAGACGGCGGAGGTGCGAGCCGACGATCGGTTCGTGAGTGACACCGTGCAGTTCTCCACCGAGCACACCCCCGAGCTCGTGGAGGAGGCCACCCGAGTGGCCAACGCCAAGCTGGACGAATGTGCGGCGTCCGGGTCCTTCGACCCTGAGGGATGCTCGTTTGGCTTCAATTCCTACGACGACAACGAGGACTACCGGAATCCCACGTGGACCATCACGGAGTACCCCGAGTACGAGGTGTACGGTACCGGCGACTCACTGACTCTGAGCACGTCCAAATCCGGCGAAGCCACGCTGGAGTACCAATACAACTCCGAGTGGGATGACGATGAGCCGGCGGACTGGGAGGACCAGGACACGGAGACCAGCCTGTACGGCTCCGGTGACCTGGTCGTCACCGGGGACAAGGTGGAGGTGAACTTCTCCGACTGGTGACACGCGGGCCAGTGTGCGTCGGTGGATGAGGTGCCTCTCACCCACCGAGCCAATTGACGAATGGTCCTACTGCATGGTCCCGGACAACCGCGCCCTCATGCGTCGGGACGGCAGGTTGAGTCCCCGGATCTTCACGGTGGTGCCGTGGGCGCGGTACTTGTCCGTGACTGCGTCCACGGCCGCCACCGTAGAGGCATCCCAGATGTGTGACTCGCTGAAATCGATGACCACGGTCGCCGGGTCCTCGGCGTAGCGGAACTGGGTGTACAGGTCGTTGGAGGAGGCGAAGAATAACTCGCCGCGCACTCGGTAAGTGGCCACGGCGTCGTCGGCGTCGGTGGGTGCGGACGTGGGGTCGGCCCCGGCCGGGGAATCCACGGTGCGTTCCACCGTGACCACATGAGCCACGCGGCGTGCGAAGCCGATCATCGCCGCCAGGACACCCGCGGCCACGCCGAGCGCCAGGTTGTGGGTGGCCACCGTGACCGCAACCGTCACGAGCATGACCACGGTTTCGGACAGCGGCATGCGGCGCAGCGTGGACGGGCGGATGGAGTGCCAGTCGAAGGTCGCCCAGGCCACGAAGATCATGATGGCGGCCAATGCTGCCATGGGAATGGTGCCCACGATCTCACCCAGCAACACCACCAGGAGCAAGAGGAAGACCCCGGACAGGAACGTGGAGATCCGGGTGCGCGCACCCGAGGCCCGCACGTTGATCATCGTCTGGCCGATCATGCCGCAGCCACCCATGGTGCCGAACATGCCACTGACCACGTTGCCCACACCCTGACCCCAGGTTTCGCGGGTCTTGTTGGAGGGGGTGTCGGTGATGTCGTCCACGAGTTTGGCGGTCATGAGCGATTCCATGATGCCCACCACCGCCATGGTCAGGGCGAACGGTGCAATGATCTGCAGGGTCTCCAGCGTGTAGGGAACGTCCGGGACGATCAGCTGGGGCCAGGAATCGGGGAGTTTGCCCTTGTCACTCACGGTGGGAACGTTCAATCCGAGCAGAACCACCACCGGGGTGAGCACCAGGATCGCCACGAGGGGCGCCGGTACCGCCGTAGTAAGGCGGGGCAGACCGAACACGATCAACAACGCGACCGCGGCCACCGGATACACCGCCCACGGCACGTCGATCAGTTCCTCGAGCTGCGGGATGAACAGCAGAATGCCCAGCGCGTTCACGAAACCCACCATCACGGAGCGCGGTACGAACCGCATGATTCGAGCGAAGCCGACCGCGCCCAGCACGATCTGGAAAATGCCCGCCAGAATCACTGCCGCAATCAGGTAGTTCACGCCGTGCGATGCCACCAGCGGGGCCATTACCAGGGCGGTCGCGCCGGTGGCGGCCGAAATCATGGCCGGGCGCCCACCCGTGACAGCCAAGGTCATGGCCATGATCGCCGCGGCGAACAGGCCCACCTGCGGGTCCACGCCGGCAATCACGGAGAAGGCGATGGCCTCGGGGATCAACGCAAGGCCCACCACCAGGGCGCCCAGCACCTCGGTCTTGAGCCACGACGGTGTGTGTAGGGTGCGCGCAACGGACTGGCGTTGCAGCGGCGTGACGTGGTGGGGGTGCACGGAGGTGGACACGGAACTCCCGGATGAGATCAGGTGCGAGAACTGAGAACGCCCGGGATTGTTCGAGGCAGAGCATGTACCGGGCGACCTCAATAGGGTAGCGCCCGGTCACAGGTGGCCTTTACTGCGCTCACCCCCTACCTTGAGAAGAAGGTTCTTCAACCATTCAATCCACACACTCGAGGGGCGATATACCGCTGCACTGACCGGAAGGAGCATTCTCATGCTGAGAGGTGTCCTGGCCTCCGTATTGGCCTCCGTTTTCTTCGGAGTTCTGTATCTCTATCCGGTGCTGTTGCAACCGATGAACGCCAATCAGATCCTGGCGTTCCGCATGCTCCTCACTTTCCCTGCGGTCACGCTGATCTTGTTGATGACGGGTAGGCGCTGGGCCATTCAACGGGTCCTGGTGTTGGCGGGGGAGAAGCCACTGGTGGGCCTGTCCCTGCTGGTCACCGCCGGGATTCTGGCCATGCAGATGTGGCTGTTCGCGTGGGCGCCCCTGAACGGTTACGCCCTGGATACGTCCCTCGGCTACTTCCTGTTGCCGTTGGTCATGGTCGTGATCGGCCGCGTGCTTTACAAGGAACCGATGTCCTGGTGGAAGATCGTCGGTGCCGCGCTGGCCACGATCGGCGTGATTCACGAGGTCTGGCGCGCGGGTGGCATGTCCTGGCCAACCGTGGCCGTGGCCGGCGGGTATGCGGTGTACTTCGTGGTGCGCCACCAGGCCGGCACCTCGTTTTCCGGTGGGCTGTGGGCTGAGATGGCGCTCATGCTCCCCATCGCGGCATTCCTGCTGGGTGCGGAGGACGGGCTGGCCGCCATCGACGACCAGAACCTGCTGATCGCCGCGATTCTCGGCCTGGGTGTGCTCAGCGCGGGCGCGCTGGTTGCTTACACGATGGCCAGCAAGCTCTTGCCGTTCAACGTGTTCGGCCTGCTCGGTTACCTGGAGCCGGTGCTGCTCGTGTTCGTCTCGCTCGCGATCGGCGAGACCCTGGCCCCGGGGCAGATCTTCACCTACCTGCCGATCTGGCTGGCTTTGGGTGTGCTCGTTGCCGAGTCGGTCGTGGACATCGTCCGCCGACGCCGCTCGGTCACCACCCCTGCCGAAACTCACGATTCCGAGCTGGAACCAGTTACCGCCGGAATCCCTATCGTGGATCAACCCCTCGCGGAAATGACCGCCGGCTCCCACCCGGTGACCGCGGGGATCCCCCTGGTGGACCGGCACGAGCGTCACGACTGACGCGGGGTCGTTGTCGGCGGCTACGGCAGCGGCACCGGGCCCTCGGAACCCGCCTCGTACTCGAGCAGGGGCGCATCCGTGGAGTAGGCGTGCTGGATGAGGTCGATGATCCGCCAGCCTTCTTCGGTCGCATCCGCGCGCACGGTGAAGGTGGGGTCTCCGTCCAGGATCCATCGCATGACGGAACCGTACGCGGTAAGTCCCGGGGCGGGGGTGCCGCTCGAGAGGGTCAACCGATTCATGCCTCGCGAGTCATATGGGCTGCCCACGTTGAGTTCGATCTGCACGTGTTCGTCTTCGAACCCTACGTTCAGTGCGTTGGGTGCCAGCGGGTGCGGCCACCCTTCGTAGCCGTGGGGCGGCTGTCGGAAGATGACGCGGATGTGCTGGACCGGATTGCCGATGGCCTTGCCCGAGCGCAGTGTGACGGGCACACCGTTCCAGCGCCAGGTGTCCACTTCCAGGGTGACCTGCGCGAAGGTTTCCGTCTCCCGCGACGGATCCACGCCCTCTTCGGAGGTGTAATCGGGGAGCTCATGATCGTTCACCGTGCCGGCGGTGTACCGGCCGCGGACCACAGGGGTGATCTTGCGGTACTGCGGAGAACGGGTGGAGGAATCCTCACTCCACAGGCGCGTGGCGCGGAGAATGTGCGCGGTGTTGGCAGGAACTTCCACGGAGTCGAAGCGGGAGGGCGGTTCCATCATGATCAGCGCCATGACCTGCAGCAGGTGGGATTGGATCATGTCTTCGGCGGCACCGGTGGAGTCGTAGAAACCGGCGCGGCCTTCCAGCCCCAGGGTTTCGTCGAAGACGATTTCGATGGACTCCACGTGTTCGCGGCTCCACACAGGCTCGAACATGCGATTGCCGAAGCGCAGACCGCTCACGTCCAGCACGCCTGGCATGCCCAGGAAATGATCCACCCGGAATGTGTGGTCCTCATCGACCAGTTCGCCCACCAGGGCATTGAGCTCACGAGCTGATTCCAGGTCCGTGCCCACGGGCTTCTCGAGCGCCAAGCTGAGATCTAAAGGCAGCGAATCGAGGCTCTTGAGGGCCTCGCAGGCCCTCCGGGTGACGGCTGGTGCCAGGGCGAAGTACAGGCACACCGGCCCCTCCACGTCTTCGAGCAGCGCGGCCAGTTGGGACGCGTCGCTGACGTCGCAGTCGATCCAGCGCGTGGTTTCCTTGACCCGCTCGACCGACGGTCCGGTCGCACCCACGGAATCGAAGGCTTTGGCAACCGTTTGGGGCCAATCGGTGCCCCGAACGTCGTCGTCGGGTCCCAAGGGGCCGGGGAATGCGTCGCGAGCGGAGCCGATCACCGTGATTTCGCGTTCCGGCTGTTGGTTGAGCAGCGTGCCCAGGCCGGGGAGCAGGAGGCGAGCGGTGAGGTCCCCGGAGGCGCCCAGGATGACCAGTGTCCTGATGTTGTCCATGATGCCAACGTTATGGCACGCGGGTGAATCGCTCGGTCACGGTTTCTCAGGTGTCCGCAGGGTGCTGATGATTGAATTCAGAGCATGAGTACCCCTCTTGAGGATTACGCGTTGCTGGCCGATCTCCACACCGGACCGTTGGTCTCCCGGGAGGGCAGCGTGGACTGGTTGTGCTTCCCTCGTTTCGATTCCCCCGCCGTGTTCTGCTCGATCCTGGGCGATGAGGACAACGGCCGCTGGAAGCTCAGCGCCGTGGACGGCGAAGTCGTCTCCCGTCGCTACATCCCGCAGACCTTTGTGCTGGAAACCGAGTGGCGTACCCCCACCGGCCGCGTGCTGGTCACCGATTTTCTCCCGCCCAGTGACGTCCACGCGGACCTGGTGCGGCGCGTGGAATGCCTCGAGGGCACGGTCCAGGTGGAGCACGACCTGCGCATTCGTTTCGATTACGGCAGGGTCACCCCGTGGATTCGCCGAGTGAAGGTCAACCCTCCCGGCACGCAATCCCACGAGCACGACGACGTCGCTCGCCCGCCACGCGATGGAACCGAACCTCACCCTGTGGGCACCAACCAGGACCTGCGTGACCAAGACGGCCAGGGGCATTTGGAACAATCGTTCAAGAGCCGGACCGACGCTGGGTCGTACAAGAATTTCCGCGCCAGGGTCCGCCATGCGGCCAAAAAGGCTGCCGCTGGGCGGGATGTGCAGCACGGCCTGCTCGCGGTGGCCGGCCCTGATGCACTGCTGCTGACCGGACCCCAATTGAAGCCCTACCTGATGGATCAAGACCACAAGATCGTGCCGTCCCGGGGAGAGAAGTCGCACGGACCCGGCGCGGATATCCGCGTGCTGGAGGGGTTGCGTCGGGGGCATCGCGGGACCTTCGATCTTTCTGCGGGTGACCGGATGGACTGGGTGCTCACGTGGTGTCATTCCTACGATCAACTGCCCGTTCCGGCGCGGCCGGACCTCGCACAGGAGGCCACCGAGGAGTTCTGGCGCGACTGGGCCTCGGACGTCGTGTGCGACGGTGAATACGACCAGGCAGTGTCTCGTTCACTGCTCGTGCTGCGTGCCCTGCCCCATTCGGAGACCGGCGGCATCGTGGCCGCGCCCACCGCGAGCCTTCCCGAGGACTTCGGCGGGGAACGGAACTGGGACTATCGCTACACGTGGCTGCGGGACGCCGCGCTGACTATCGAGGTTCTGGTGCAGCACAATCACCAGGACGGCGCACTGTTGTGGCGGGACTGGTTGCTGCGAGCGGTCGCGGCGGACCCCGATCAGTTGCAGATCATGTACGGCATCGACGGGCGCAGGAATCTCACGGAGTACGAGCTCGAGCACCTCAGCGGTTACGAGCAATCCACGCCCGTGCGTGTGGGTAACGGGGCCGTGGACCAGTATCAGGCGGATGTTGTGGGCGAGGTGATGATCGCGCTCGCCACCCTGCGTGACGCCGGGATTCGCGAGAACGACTACTCGTGGGGTCTGCAGTGCAACCTCATCGCGTTCTGCGAGATTCACATGAACGTTCCGGACAACGGGATCTGGGAGATGCGCGGTGAACCGCACTTCTTCACGCACGGTCGCGTGATGATGTGGGCCGCGTTCAACGAGGGCATCCGGGCCGTGCAAGAGCACGGGCTTGTGGGCGACGTCGACCACTGGACCGAGCTGCGAGACCGGCTGTACGACGAGATCTGGGAGAAGGGCTACAACGAGGAGCTCGGCATCTTCACCCAGACCTACGACAACACCGAAGTGGACGCCTCCCTCCTGCAGTTACCGCACACCGGGTTCATCGAGCCGGACCACCCGGCCATGCTGCGCACAGTCGCGCGGATCGAAGAGGACCTGCAGGGCGACTACGGTCAGGTCTGGCGCTATCGCACCTCCGATTCCGGCGAGTCCATGGATGGCTTGGAGGGGCACGAATACCCGTTCGTGATCTGCACCTTCTGGCTCGTGGAACAGTACGCGCGCTCGGGTCGGTTGGACGAGGCTCGCGAGCTCATGCGCACCACGGTCGGGTTCTCATCGGACCTCGGCTTGCTCGCCGAGGAATACGACGTCGCCGCGCACAGGATGGCGGGAAACTTCCCCCAGGCGTTCAGTCACCTGGGATTGATTCGTGCGGCGGATGCGCTGCGGGAGGCGGGGGGCTGAACCAGGGGTGTCTTGCTCACTATGTGAGACAGGCGTAGCTTGGGCCCTACCCCGGCGGATCGAAGCTTGTCAGGGATAATTCGTGAATCTGGAGGTGGCGTCTTGGCGCTGAGTGCGTTGGATCTGTTCTCGGTCGGAATCGGACCGTCCTCATCTCACACGGTGGGTCCTATGAGGGCTGCACGGTTGTTCGTCGAGGGCCTTGAGGAAGATGGGCTGCTGGAATCCGTGGCGCGCGTGCACTCTCAGCTTTTCGGCTCCCTGGGCGCCACGGGTTGGGGTCACGGGTCGGACAAGGCAGTGATCCTGGGGCTGATGGGCGAGGATCCCGAGACTGTTGATACCGACTCCGCAGACGATCAGGTCCGCCAGGCCACTGATGCGCAGAAGCTGCAGCTCGGCGGACGGCAAGAGATCGGTTTCGATCGTTCGCACGACGTGATCATGCACCGTCGCAAGTCCCTGCCCACCCATCCCAACGGCATGAGCTTCGAGGCCTACGACGCTGCCGGTGACCTGGTGCGCGAACGGATCTACTACTCGGTGGGCGGCGGATTCGTGGTCGACGAATCCGCATCCGGCTCGGACAAGATCGTCGCGGACACCACCCCCGTGAAGTACCCGTTCAACACCGGTGACGAGTTGCTCGCCGTGTGTGAGACCGAGGGGCTGTCCATCGCAGAGGTCATGATCGCCAACGAAGAGTCCTGGCGTCCCGCTGAGGACACACGCGCCCAACTTCTGCACATCTGGGACGTGATGCAGGAGTGCGTGGAGAACGGGTGCACGCGCGAAGAGAAGACGCTGCCCGGGGGACTGAAAGTGCGGCGTCGGGCGCCGGAACTGCGACGTCGTTTGCGCGCGAAGGAAGCCGACAACGACCCGATGCGCGGCATGGACTGGGTCAACCTGTGGGCGCTCGCGGTCAATGAAGAGAACGCGTCCGGCGGTCGCATCGTCACCGCGCCCACCAACGGCGCCGCGGGAATCATCCCGGCGGTGCTGCACTTCTACACGCGCTTCATGGAGGACGCCAACGATGACCAGGTGGTCGATTACTTACTGACCGCCGCCGCGATCGGCATCATCATCAAGGAGAACGCGTCCATCTCCGGCGCCGAGGTCGGCTGTCAGGGTGAGGTGGGATCGGCCTGCGCGATGGCCGCGGCCGGGCTCTGCGCGGTGACCGGTGGAACTCCACGTCAGGTGGAAAATGCAGCAGAGCTGGGGATCGAGCACAACCTGGGACTGACGTGCGACCCCGTGGGTGGGCTTGTGCAGATTCCGTGCATCGAACGCAATGCGATTGCCAGCGTCAAGGCCATTAACTCGGCGCGGCTGTGCATGCACGGCGACGGCGAACACAAGGTCTCGTTCGACCAGGTCGTGAAAACCATGCGCGAGACCGGTGCGGACATGAAGGTCAAGTACAAGGAAACATCCCGCGGTGGCCTGGCGGTCAACGTGATCGAGTGCTGACCGCCAGGTTCGCGTTAGAGCATGGGAATTAGCACTTCTGGGCGATGTTCGCCTGAGATCCAACTTGGGTGGACGTGGCGAGGATCCGCGCGCATGATCCGTCCGGGTAGATGGTCGAGGTGGAGTTGATGACGCCTGATGCTGCACACGTGTATGCCTGAGAAGCGCTATCCAGGACATACCTGATCGCGGGGTAGCAGGTCTGGCCCCCGGACTTGCTGAGATAGACGTGCGCCGTGCGACCGGACTGGTTAACCCCGGTGGGGTGGCGTTCGGCCACTCTGTAAGAGAGGGAGCTGGGGGTGCCACCCGCGATGTTGTCTCCTGTGGTGGTGGAGCTAATGTTGACCGTAGTTCCACCTTCAATGGAGTACACGCTGGTCCAAATCAATTTTGGTGTGCAGTTGAGCTGATCTACTGCCATGGTCTGGTTGACCCTCAGCGTCACGGTGAAGGAGGAGGTCTGGGTGCCGGGGGCAGGTGACAACGAAAGTTCCCACAGGTCATTCCGTGAATAGTTTGTGCTGGGAACCTCCATGGCTGAACCACCCGACATACCAACAGTCCAGGTGATAACGGTTCCCGCAGGGACGGTGCCATCATTCGACGTCACCCCGAGTTGCAGTTCGTGGCCCTGATAGTTGGTGGACGCGCCTGCCGCGTAGAACAGATCGCATACGGTGCCGCCCACGATGGTCCGTGACGCTGCGTAAGCGGGTGCTACCGCGCTGGCGGCAATGACCGGAACTGACCACGCAGCGCCCTTGGCCAGGGTGCGACGTGAAAGGTTTTCTGTGCCCAATGTAAATCTCCCCAAGAGTGATTGTCGGGCTGCCTAGGGGTGCACGCCCGACGATGAAGAAGCCGCGCTCAGATGAAAATGCACAGACTTCAAGCGTTAAAATAACACGTGCTTTATTCCTCAGTTTGATTGGCTTTTGCAGTCGCCTTACGCCGGATTCTTCGGAGAGAATGAACCGTGAGCACATCCATTCTTCTCATTGCCGATACCCACCTCCCCAAGCGCGCGAAAGCGTTGCCTGATCAGGTCTGGGAGCAGGTGGACGCCGCCGATGTGGTGATCCACGCCGGGGACTGGGTCGATCTGGAAACTTTTGAGGCGCTGAAGAGCAGGTCCAAGAGGTTGATCGCAGTGTGGGGCAATAACGATGGTCCCGAGCTGCGCGAGCTCATGCCCGAAACCATCCACTGGGAGATGGAGGGCCTGCGGTTCGCCATGACCCACGAATCCGGTGCCGCCACCGGTCGCGAGAAGCGTATGGACAAGGCCTTCCCGGACACTGACGTTCTAATTTTCGGCCACAGCCACATTCCCTGGGATTCGGTGTCTCCCGCAGGCATGCGGTTGCTCAACCCGGGCTCACCCACGGATCGGCGCCGCCAGCCGCACTGCACTTACATGCGGGTCACCGCCGACGACGGCGCGCTCACCTCGGTCGAGCTCGTCAAGCTGCCGCCCCGCACCTAGCCCCCTCGAGGGCGCAGGACTCTGGATTGATGTTTGTCTATGCGAGTATTACGCTCACGCATAGACAAGCATCAATTTGAAGGATTGGCGGCCGCATGACCGAAACCACCACAGATCGCCCCGCAACACAGCACGGAGTGGTCAAGGACATGTCCTTCCTGGACCGATGGCTCCCCGTGTGGATCATCGCCGCCATGGTGCTGGGCCTGCTGCTCGGGCGGTTGGTCCCCGGCTTGAATGCGGCTCTCGAAGCTGTGAAGATCGGCGAGGTTTCACTCCCGATCGCTATCGGCCTGCTGGTCATGATGTACCCGGTGCTGGCCAAGGTCCGCTACAACGAAACCCACAGGGTCACCGGCGACCGAAAGCTGCTGGGCCTTTCGTTGGTACTCAACTGGCTCGTCGGACCCGCGCTGATGTTTGCGTTGGCTTGGATTTTCCTTCCGGACCTGCCGGAATACCGCACCGGCCTGATCATCGTGGGCCTGGCTCGCTGCATCGCCATGGTGCTGATCTGGAATGACCTTGCCTGTGGCGACCGAGAGGCCGCAGCGGTCCTCGTGGCCATCAACTCGGTGTTCCAGGTGATCGCGTTCGGTCTGTTGGGGTGGTTCTATTTGCAGCTCTTGCCGTCCTGGTTGGGTCTGCCCACCACGAGCGCCGAGTTCAGCATTGGTGCCATCGTGCTGTCCGTCCTGGTGTTCCTGGGGATCCCGCTGCTGGCCGGATTCCTCACCCGAACCTTCGGCGAACGCGCCAAGGGCCGTGACTGGTACGAGAACACGTTCCTGCCCAAGATCGGCCCGTTCGCGCTCTACGGCTTGCTATTCACGATTGTTCTGCTGTTCGCGCTCCAGGGTGATGCCATCACCTCCAACCCGTGGGACGTCGCTCGGATCGCGCTGCCGCTGCTGGTCTACTTCTTCGTGATGTTCGGGATCGGCCTGTTGGCGTCGCGTGGTCTGGGTCTGAACTACGCCAAGTCCACCACCGTGGCGTTCACTGCTGCGGGTAACAACTTCGAACTCGCGATCGCCGTGGCCATCGGTACGTTCGGGGTCACCTCGGGTCAGGCCCTCGCCGGCGTGGTCGGTCCGCTCATCGAGGTGCCCGTGCTGGTAGCGCTGGTTTACGTCTCGCTCTGGGCCGGCCGCAAGCTGTTCCCCGGCGACCGCACCGTTCCCACTCGCTGACATATCAAGACATCGACCCAGGAGTTCTCATGACCGATCACAAGCCCTCCGTCCTGTTCGTGTGCGTCAAGAACGGCGGAAAGTCCCAGATGGCTGCCGCGCTGATGGAGCTGAAGGCCCGCGGCGCCGTCGACGTCTATTCGGCCGGTACCAAGCCCGGCAGTGTGATCAACGCGCAGTCGGCGGAGGCCGTCGCCGAGGTGGGCGCAGACATGTCCGCCGGAACCCCCAAGGCCATTGACCCGGAGTTGCTACGACGCGTGGATCGTGTGGTGCTCGTCGGCGGGGAGGCTCAGGTCGAGCCGGTGGACGGCATGGCCGGGGCCATTGAAACGTGGCTCACGGACGAACCGTCCGAGCGCGGTATCGAAGGCATGGAGCGCATGCGCCTGGTGCGCGACGACATTGCGGCTCGCGTGGACAACCTTCTCGCCGAGCTCACCCAGTAGCCGACGCCCACCATTTAGGGTGGGTTCATGAGGCTGTTCGCCGCTGTTTATCCCACGCGGGCCGCACGCGAGCACTTGGTCAGTGCATTGCGTGAGGTTCGCGAGCTCACGGGTACGGCTCTGCGCTGGGGCGACCCCGAGCAATGGCACGTCACGCTCGGTTTCTACGGCGACCAGCCGGAAGGCGCGGTGCCCGATCTCGAGGAGCACCTGAACGCCGTCGCCTGCGAGACTGCGCCACTCACCACGTGCTTGCGAGGAGCCGGGTCGTTTTCCGGAACCACGCTGTGGATGGGCCTGGGCGGCCAATCCGACAACCTGGTCGACCTCATGCACGCCTGCTCGCTCGACGCGGACGAGCGCGCCCGCCAGCGCGCCCACCTCACGGTCGCGCGCATGTCCCGCGCCGAGCGTTCCCGCAAGGCTCGCGAAGTACGACGCCGCTCGCGAACCATTGCGCGCCCCGCACCGGAGCTACCCCACGTGGTGCACGCGCTGTCCGTGTACAAGGGGCCCGAATGGACTGTCAGCGAGATCCGCTTGATGGCGTCCGTGCTCGGCGAAGGGCGAAGCGGCGGCGCGCTGCATCACGAGGTCGCGCGATTCCCACTGCTGGGCACGTAGGCGAGCGAGCGGCGTCGTCAGCGCGTCGATGGCGCGGATCAGATACCGGTCAGTGCCTCGATGAACACGTCCTGGATGTCTTCGGGCTGCTCGGCAATGTGGGAGGAGCCGCCGGTGGCCTCGGAAATCTGTTTGAGGACGTCCTCGTTGGCGTCGGCGGAAATGCCTACGGTGATGATGCGCACCGGGCTCTCCGGATCCTGCTCATCCTCGAGGGCCTTGAGCAGGTTCTCCAGGCCGATGGACCCCTCATCGATGTCTTCACCGTCGGTCAGCACGATCACGGTCTTGAGTGAGTCGGGGGCGTCGTCTTCCAGGACCTGCCGGAAGGCGGCCAGCGTGGTGTCGTAGAGACCCGTGTAACTTCCCTGCATGTACTGCAGCGCTGACTGGTTGGCCAGCAGATTCTCGCGGTGGGTCATACCGTTCTCTTCCGCACCGAGCTCTTCGACCGGCGCAATTTCCATGTAGTCCTTGGCACCGTCCAAGTTGCGGGAGAACACCCACAGGCCCAGAGCGTCGTGATCCGGGAACATCTCTACGGCGGCTACTGCGGCGCCAGCGGTCAGGTCCATGCGGGTGGCGCCGTTCGGCAGCGCCTGGTACCCCATGGACCCGGACACGTCGATCGCCACGAGGGAGTGGAAGGGCTTGGCCAACTGGGCCCACTGGTCCAGAGACTTTTGCAAGGTGGTGTCGTCCACGGCGGAGAATTCAGAATCGTCCTTCCCACCCGGGGTGCTGGCTACCAGTTTGGTCTGGGGGTGCGCGGATTCCCACTCTTCCCATTCACCGCGAGTCACCACGGTGTGAGTGGGGGCCGGGCCACCGGGCGCTGCGCCCGCGGCTGCTGCTGGCGCGGGCTCCTCTTCGGGCGCGGCCGATTCGGTCGGACCGGACGCAGCCTGCTTCTCCGAGTTGTCCATGCGCTGGGGCGCGTCCACGACCGGGGTGATGTCGCCTTCATTGAGCGCGCGGAGTTTGAAGGTCTGATCCAGCTGCTCTTCGACCCGGGGATCGTCTTGGGCCTCGTGGAGGGCGCGAGCAATCAGAGCTTTGGTCCCCTCATCATCACGGGAGCGGCCCAGTTCAACTGCTGGGTCCGCAAGAACCTCGGTCCAATTGGCGGCCTCGGTCTCGGTGGGGCCCACCACCACCGGGGAGTTGCTGAGTTCCTGTTCAGAGACGGTGGTGGCGTCGGTGCGTTCGCCTCGGCTCTCATCCTGGCCACCCCACGGCAACAGGAATCCCAAGGACGTCAGCACCACGACCACGGCGCCGGCCAAGAGCGCCCACAGTAGCGGCTTGCCCTGGAGCCCCTTGGGCTCAGCCCTGTGGGCGCCGTGCTCCCGTCGCGTACCCGGCTCGGCCATTGTTTCCTCCCCTGTCTAGAATGACCGCGTTGGTTACCAGGCTCCCCACACTGCTTCCCCATTCACGCGGTACTCCTATGAAACCACGGTGATTATGTCGCCCGGAAAGCCAGTGTTGGCGAGTGTGGGGATATCGGTGGCAGATCAGTAAGGTTACTAATGCGCTGACAAGGAATACGCGTCAGAAACATATTGCTACGGCAAGGATATGGGCGTATAAGGTCCACAGAAGTGGGTACACGAAACAAGGTGGGTATTTGTGGCTGATTCGCCCCGAGGCGCAAAGTCGAGCGCATGGCTCTGGCTCTTGGTCGCTTGCGCGGTGCTGACCCAGTCGACCGTCAACCTGCTGCGCCCGGTCACGTCCTACAAATTGCTTGCGTTACAGGCGGATTCAGTGACCATCGGTTTGACCACCGCCGCCTATGCCCTGGTCCCCCTATTTACCGCGGTGTGGCTGGGCCGGTACTCGGATCGGGCCCCGCAGTTGAAGCTGCTGACCCTCGCCGGGGTCGGCTTGCTGGTCGCTGGCGGGTCATTGTTAGCGGCCTCACCCACGGTGTGGGCCATCGTTCTGGCCAGCGTGGTGCTGGGTATGGGGCATCTCTGTTTCACTATCGGCGGTCAGGCGGCTATCGCCCGGTATGCCGCGGACCGGGACCTGGACAAGGGTTTTGGATGGTTCACCGCCGCCTTTTCTGCGGGACAAATGATTGGGCCCGCGCTGGGTGGGTGGTTGGTGGGTCAAAGCACCGGGGTTGAATCCGCGGAGCGATTGGCTGACGTCAACCAGGCCATGTGGATTGGCACCGCGCTTTCGCTGTTCGCCGTTCCGCTTCTGATTTTCCGTTTCAAGGCACCCCGGTCGACGACGTCGCGCCCCGGCCAGCCGCGCACCGGTCAGGTCAGCCAGGTCTCGGCGGAAAAGCCCACGGTGATCGGTGTGCTCAAGGTTCCGCGCGTGGGTTCCCACATGCTGGCGGCGCTGTCTTTGCTGGCCATGCTGGATATCCTCACCGCATTCCTCCCGGTCATTGGTGAAGAAGCCGGCGTGGCACCCGCCGTGGTCGGGTTGTTGCTGGGTGTCAGGGGGCTGGCTTCTATTGCCTCTCGGATACTTCTGCCGTGGTTGTCCATGCGGTTTTCCCGGCGCGCACTCTTGTTGACGTGTTTATTCGGTGCGGGAATTACTTTGATCATTCCGCCGCTATTCATTCAACATTTCTGGATAGCGGCCGGGTTGCTGGCCGTCGGGGGATTCCTGTTGGGGTTGGGGCAGCCGTTGACTATGACCATGATCACCACGTCCGTCCCGTCCAACTGGCGTGGCTCTGCGCTGGCCGTCCGGCTCACCGGCAACCGTCTCGGGCAGGTGGTGTTACCGCTTCTGGCCGGGGTATTTGCCGCTCCGCTGGGGCCCGCCGCTGCCGTGTGGATGTGCTGCGGAGTCCTGCTGATCAGTGGGGCCGAGAAAGTGTGGGGCGACCATCGTTCCGAACGTTCTTGAACAGGGCGCTCGATGTTGCGGTACTGCCCTGGTGTTACTTATTCTTTGAACAACGCGAACGATATTGGGGAGTTCTGCGTTTCTCGTGGCAGTGGACCTTCGTCCAAGGTGTGTCCCTCCAGTGTCCTGCTCATCAGGCGCTCACACGGCTGCCAAGGTTCCCCGGGGAGAGATTTTCATGACTGAGAACGTCGAACGTCAACAAGGTGGGCTGTCCCGCCGCACTCTGGCAAAGGGCGCGGCCTGGAGCATCCCTGTAATTGCCGCCGCGGCTTCCGCGCCGGCTTACGCGGTGTCTCCTGCGTGCCAAGGGCTTTGCTACACGGACGATTTCTCGTCAGCAGATCTAGGAAAGCTGGCGAGTGACGTTGTTTTGACGGGCACGCCCGAAATGCCTGGCTGTAACCAACCCCCGATCACGGTCTCCATGACCCTGAATATGGGTGGCGCGCCGGGGGCATCGACGTCATATAGTACAGACCCGACGGGGCTCTACAGCCGTGCATTCAACGGTAAAATTGAGTACCGAGGTGAACAGAACGGCTACCCAGCAACTAAGCCTTATGAGATGCCCGGTCTGAGCGCTACAAACCCCGGTCTGATCCTCAACATTGGGCACGACACCGAAACCTCAGTCACATTCACGTTTTCGGAACCGGTGAGTTCCGCGAGCATTGACATACTCGACATTTCGAGGGGGACGAGGACGGATTATAGCTCTACGTGGCGCTATACCGACACGGTCACTATGAACCAGCCATGGGTGATGAGTGGGGATTTGTCCTATGCCAACCGAACAAGCGGCGCGGCCGGAGAGACCTTCTACCGCACTCGTAGTTATACGTCAGGTTCGGTCATGAGGAATACAATGACTACTAGGGCAACATCCGAGTTTTCATCTTTAACTTTCACCTATTCTGCCCCGGAATATCAGGGTTGGCAGTTCATTGCCATCGAAGACCTGAAATTCTGCCGACCCTAGGTATCATTTTTAGTCGTTCTTCATGGTGGCCCGCCGTTTTTACGGCGGGCCACCATTCTTTAAGATTCCAGCTGACGGCACCACTGTCAGCAGCTTCTGCGTACGATGACCGCAACTGGTTCCTATCCCTGGAGAGGTCATGTCCGCATTGCATCAGGCGTTCCTGCACGATTTTCAGCTCATGTCCCGCAACGGCGGGTTGGAGTCCGGTGGCGTTGAGCGTCAGGCCGCCACCGCAGCGGACGGTCTCAACCGGCAATGGTTCGCCGGCTGGTTGGCCGCGCGCGGTGCCACGGTGCACTACGACGAGATCGGTAACCAGTTCGGCACGTTCGAACTCCACCCCGGCGCCCCCTACGTGCTGGTCGGATCGCACCTCGACTCCCAGCCCAGGGCGGGCCGGTTCGACGGCGCGTACGGCGTGCTCGCCGGGGCGACCGTGTGCGCGGAACTGTACCGAGCGGCGTCGGCGGGGGAGTTGAACCTGAAGTACAACCTGTGCGTCGTGAATTGGTTCAACGAGGAAGGCTGCCGGTTCAAGCCGTCCATGATGGGCAGTCTGGTCTACACGGACAAGCTCGATCTCGAGGCGGCGCTGGCCATTGAGGATGTGGACGGCGTGACCGTACGGGATGCCCTCGACAAGCTGGGGCAGCGCGGAACCGAGCGCATTCCCGAGGCGGCCGCTTACGTGGAGATTCACATCGAGCAGGGCAAGTCGATGGAGGAGAATGGCCAGACCATAGGCCTGGTGGAGGCCACATGGGGTGCGCGCAAGTACGAGTTCCTGGTGACCGGCGAGCAGTCCCACACCGGGGCCACCCTCATCGAGGATCGGAAGGATGCGCTGTTGGGCGCCTCGCTGTTGATTGCAGCGGCCCGACGGATCGCACTGGAGCACGATGTGATTACGTCGTGCGGTGAGCTGCAGATCCTGCCCAATTCGCCCGTCGCGGTCGCGCGCGAGGCCCGCCTGCTGATCGACCTGCGCAGCCCGGACGCCGCCCGGCTCGACGCCGCGGACGAAGCCTTCGCGCAGGAGGTCACCAAGGCGGCGTCGGAGGCGAATGTGGAGATCGAAACTCTGAGCCGCAATGCGTGGGACGTGAAGAAATACGCGCCGGAAGGCGTGCAGCTTGCCGAGCGGGTCGTCCAGGAACTGGGTCTGCCGTACACGCGGATCATGACGCTGGCCGGCCACGATTCCACCAACGTCAAGGACGTGATGCCCGCGGTCATGCTATTCGTTCCGTCGCATAAGGGGATTACACACAACGAGTACGAATTCACCTCTGACCAGGACATGCTTGCCGGGCTGGACATGCTCACCGGCGTGATGACGCGTGTGGCGCAGGGTGAATTGGCTTGAGCGCTGCAGGGGAGCCTGCAGCGGGCCGGTAAGGCGGTTTATGCCTGTCCGCGCTGAGCCATAGAGTGTGTGGTGAAACACAACTCGATGAGGAGGCGCAGTGTCCCAACCCACGCAAGCTCAGGAAACCGCAATCCGTGAGGCTGTCGCGGAAGCATTCGATCAGCAGGTCGAGTTCCTGCAGCGGTTGGTGTCCGTGCCTTCACGCCGCACCGAGGAGCGCGCGGCCCAGGAGATGATGGCCGCAGCCTTCCAGGACGCGGGCCTGAGCGTCGACCAGTGGACGCTGGACGCCGCCGAACTTGCCACCCACCCCGCCGCCGGCGCGGTCACCGTGGACTACTCGGAGACCCCCGTGGTCGTGGGCACGCACGAGCCTTCCGCACCCGGCGATGGCGCTCGCAGCCTGATCCTCAACGGTCACGTTGACGTGGTGCCCGAGGGCCGCGAGGACACCTGGACCACCAGCCCCTGGGACGGCCGCATCGAGGACGGCTGGATGTACGGTCGCGGTGCTGGCGATATGAAGGCCGGGTTGGTCGCCAACCTGTTTGCGTTCAAGGCGCTGCGCGCTGCTGGACTGGAACCCGCCGGTCGCGTGCACCTGCAGTCCGTTCCGGAAGAAGAATGCACGGGCAACGGCACCGTTTCAGCCATGCAGCGCGGCTACACCGCGGATGCCGTGTTGATCTCCGAGCCCATTGCCGAGACTCTGGTGCGCGCCAACCTCGGTGTGATCTGGTTCGACGTTGACGTCACCGGAACCGCTGCCCACGCGCACGAGATGTCCAAGGGATTCAACGCACTGGATGCCGCGTACTCCCTGATCGGTGACCTGCGCGAGCTGGAGGAACGCTGGAACCAGGTCACGGTGGGAGACCCTAACTTCGGGGACTTGGAACACCCGATCAACCTGAATGTCGGCGTGCTGCAGGCGGGCGAATGGCCGTCCTCGGTGCCCGACCGCTGCACGTTCTCGGTGCGGGTATCGGTCCCGCCGTCGCTGGGCTCCGCCGCGGCGTGGCAAGAAATCGAGGAGTGCGTCGAGCGTGCTGGACGCGAGAACCCCGTGGTGTCACGGGGCAAGGTGTCCGTGAGCAAGTCCGGGTTCTTCTCGGATCAGTACATCCTGGAGCCGGGCACGGATGCGGAGGGTCTGCTGTCGGAGCTTCATTCGACTGTGACAGGTGCGCCGCTGGAGTCCTACCCGTCCCCGGCGTACGTGGACTCCCGGGTCTACGGAACGTTCCAGGGGATCCCCTCCATGGTCTACGGGCCTCTCGCGGAAACCCTGCACGGCAAGGATGAACGCGTGAACCTGGAATCCGTGAAGCGCTGCACCGAGATCTACGCTCTCTACATCGCCCGCTGGTGCGGCGTGCGTGAGGGGGGTCAGAAGTGACAGCGCAGCCAGATTCATCGCGTACTCATCCCGGTCAGAGTTCTTCGGAACGGTCCGGCACGACAGCCGACGCCCGGGACGAGAACCCGGCCGGCACCACCCTCCCGCTCGACGGCGTTCTGGTCGCGGACTTCTCACGCGTGCTCGCCGGTCCGCTGGCCACCATGACCCTGGCGGATCTGGGAGCGCGAGTCATCAAGGTGGAACGCCCCGGGGCTGGGGACGACACCCGCAGCTGGGGGCCACCGTGGTCCGAAACCGGAGCCACGTACTTCGAATCCGCGAACCGCAATAAAGAGTCCGTCGCGCTGGACCTCACGGACCCTGAAGACCTGGCGCTCGCGCGGAAGTTGGCTCTCAAAGCTGATGTGTTGGTCGAGAACTTCAAACCCGGAGGCCTGGCCAAATTGGGACTGGGCTACGAGGATTTGCGGGATGAGAACCCGGGACTGATCTACGCGTCCATCTCAGGATTCGGCTCCGCAGGGGGACGTCACCTGGCTGGCTATGACTTCCTGGTGCAGGCCGTGGGCGGGCTCATGAGCATCACCGGCTCCGCCGAGGGCTCGCCCTATAAAGCGGGCGTCGCGCTCGTGGACGTGCTGTGCGCCAAGGACACGACCATCGGAGTGCTCTCCGCGTTGGAGGCTCGCCGCCGGAACAACGGCCGCGGATCCCACCTAGAGATCAACTTGCTGTCCAGCCTGCAGGGAGCGTTGATCAATCAGGGACAGGCCTACCTGGGTGCGGGCAAGGTTCCATCGCGGATGGGCAACGAGCACCCGTCGATCGTTCCGTACCAGTTGTTGGAGTGCTCGGACGGACCGCTCGCGGTGACGGTGGGTAACGACGGTCAGTTCGCTCGCATGGCCGCCGCTTTGGGCGTGGCTGAGCTGGCCGAGGATGAGCGGTTCGCAACCAATTCCGAACGCGTCGCCCACCGGGACACCCTGGTTCCCTTGCTCGAGGAAGCCCTCTCCGCGAACACTGCCCAGCATTGGCAGGACGCACTCACGGAGGTAGGGGTACCCGCGGGCAAGGTGGGCGGTATCGATGAGGGCGTGAACCTTGCGGAAGATCTCGGCCTCGAACCCACCGTGGATGTTCAGGACTCATCCGGTCAGACCGTGGGCCGCCAGTTCCGGCACCCCGTGACATGGAATCCGCCGCTCGAATCACCCACTACAGCTCCGCCACAACTCGGTGAGCACACCGAATCGGTGGTCGAATGGCTCAACCGAACTTCTTAGGTGAGTGAAATAAAAAGGGGGCTGGCGCGGCAAGGTTTCGCGAGCGGCGTCGTCCCCGTAACGTGAGTCACAACTACAGAATGGGCGCGGTCGCAGTCTGTCCCGGGCCCTCGCACTACCGGCACGACCAATGATGCAAAGGAGCACCATGACCACCCCAGAGCTGTCCGCGGACCCCTCGGATCTGATCAGTTTCGATTCCCTACTCACCCCCGAGGAGCTCGAGCTGCGCCAGACCGTGCGCGAGTTCGTGAACGCGCAGATCAAGCCGAACATCGCCAAGTGGTTCGAAGCCGCGGAGTTCCCGCTGGAGATCGTGCCGGAAATGGCCAAGCTGGGTCTGCTGGGCATGCACCTCAAGGGTTACGGTTGCGCGGGTCGTTCGGCTGTGGAGTACGGTCTGGCCGGTGCGGAGCTGGAGGCCGGAGATTCGGGCCTGCGGACGTTCGTGTCCGTGCAGGGTTCGCTGGCCATGAGCGCGATTTACAAGTGGGGCTCTGAGGAGCAGAAGCAGGAGTGGCTGCCGCAAATGGCGGCCGGTGAGGCAATTGGTTGCTTCGGTCTGACCGAGCCGACCGCGGGTTCGGACCCGTCCTCGATGACCACCAACGCCAAGCGCGACGGCGACGACTGGGTGCTCAACGGCACCAAGCGCTGGATCGGTTTGGCCAACGTGGCCAAGGTGGCCGTGATCTGGGCGCAGACCGATGACGGGATCCGGGGCTTCGTGGTGCCCACCGATACCGCCGGATACAAAGCCACGCCCATTGAGCCCAAGCTGTCGATGCGCGCGTCCATCCAGTGCGAGATCGAGCTGACGGACGTGCGCCTGCCCGCCAGCGCAATGCTCCCCGAGGCCAAGGGCCTGCGCGGACCGTTCTCGTGCCTCAACGAAGCCCGCTACGGCATCATCTGGGGTGCCATGGGCGCGGCCCGCGATTCGTTCGAGGCCGCCCTGGACTACTCCAAGCAGCGCATGCAGTTCGACAAGCCCCTGGCCGGCTACCAGCTCACGCAGCAGAAGCTCGTGGACATGGCCCTGGAGATCAACAAGGGCTTCCTGCTCGCCTTGCAGATTGGCCGCATGAAGGACGCCGGCACGCTGCAGAACCACCAGATCTCGGTGGGCAAGCTCAACAACTGCCGCGAGGCCATCGCGATCGCCCGCGAAGCTCGCACCATCCTGGGTGGCAACGGCATCACGCTGGATTACTCGCCGCTGCGCCACGCCAACAACTTGGAGTCCGTGCGCACCTACGAGGGCACCGACGAGGTTCACACCCTGATTCTCGGCCAGTACCTCACCGGCGAAGCGGCCTTCCGCTGATCCACACGTGCGACCTGGCGCTCGCGGCGAATTCCGTCGCGGGCGCTTCCATTTCAGGACTGAGTTCGAATCCGATTCCGCGTTCGAGGGAGACTTCCGCATGAGCACCACCATCGACAACATTAAGAACATCACCGTGATCGGCGCCGGCGCCATGGGTCGCCAGATCGCGATGACCGCCGCGCTCGCCGGGTACCGGACCACGGTGCAGGACATCAGCCAGGATATGCTCGACGCCGCGTCCGCCGAGATGAGCGGCTGGGCCGAATCCCGCGTGGCCAAGGGCAAACTCGAGCAATCCACCGCCGACGCCGCTCTGGGCAACTTGGCGTGGGAAACGGACCTCGAGCGCGCGGCCGTCAACGCTGACTTCGTGATCGAAGCCGCCACCGAGCGCCTGGACATCAAGCGCGGCATCTTCGAATCCCTGGGTTCCCTGGCGCCGTCGCACGCGATTCTGACTACCAACTCCTCGACCCTGGCCTCCTCCAAGGTTGCGGATGTCACGGGTCGTGCTGACCAGGTGTGCAACATGCACTTCTTCAACCCGGCCCTGGTCATGAAGTGCGTGGAGGTTGTCCGTCACGAGTCCACGAGCGACAACACCGTGGAAGTCACCATGGAACTGGCCCGCCGCATGGGCAAGGAACCGGTGCTCATCAACCGTGAGATCCCCGGTTTCATCGCCAACCGCGTGATGGGTGCGATCAACAAGGAGTCCCTGTTCCTCTACGAGAACGGGTACGCCTCCAAGGAAGACATCGACGGCGCCATCCGCAACGGCCTGGGCCACCCCATGGGCCCGTTCGAGCTCATGGACATGGTGGGCCTGGACGTCATCGACTTCATCGCCCAGGCCACCTACGAGGAGACCGGCGTAGAAGAGGACAAGCCCAACGAGTCCATCTCCAAGCTCGTGGCCGAGGGCAAGTACGGCCGCAAGTCCGGTGAAGGGTTCTACGAGTACAAGAAGTAAGGCGTCGTCAATCCATGGGAAGGACCCGAACTCCGTGCCTAGCTGAGCCCGGGTCCTTCCCCTTTGGTGATTACTTGACGTTGGTGACTGATTCCAGGTTCCGGGCGACCTGGTTCTTGTAGAGGTTCTCCTCCTTGCACTCGAAGTTCGTGTAGAGCTCCAACTGGTCCTGATAGTGCGGGGACTTGGTCCCGTCGGGCGCGATGAATCCGCTCTGGCCCGGGGGAGCAGCTACACACATGCTGGCGCCCTTGGGATTGAGATGCACCAAGTTGTTTTCGGTTCCGCGGTTCATGTATTGGTGCGTGCTGAGCGTCTCGGAGGGATCGGCCTGCGGGATCCCCATGAAGTTCTTCGTCTTGTATTCATGGGGGATCACCGGTGTGGCCCAAGATGCGGGGTCGTTTCCATGCTTCTCTCGCAGCTCATCAGTCGCGGCTTTGAAGGTATCGCGAAGTACTTTTCCGTGGTCCTCCCCGTTGAAGAAGTCCACGCTTTGAGGCACCGTAGAGTCTTCACCAGCCAATGCATTCGATAGCAACTTGGTGGTTTCCGCGGGCCGAGCGGAACCGCCGGGTTTGCGGTAGATCGAGGCGGCGTACTGGTCGTAGACCTCCTGCGGCAGATCGTCCTTCAACACAGCTTCGGAGAGCTTGGGGAGCCAACTGCGCATGATGGTGGGTCCGGCACCGTCGTAGTTGCCGTCCTTGTCCTCATCGACCGTCTGTCCGTCCCATTCGAGCAGGATGTTCGCGTCGGAGCGAAGCTGGTCATCGGCCGACACGTACTCAACAGCTGACTCCAGGTGCGGACGCAAGTATCGAATGTTGAGGTCCGCGAAAGACGTTTCCTTGTTGATGTCCCAGACTTCCTGGGGCGTGAACTTCTCCTGGGATTCCAGTCGAGAGGTGATCTCGTTGAAGCGGTCCACCGAGGACCAGTTGCCACTGTCCGAATTGAAACCTGGTGCGGCCTGGTTGTTCCAGTTGGCCACGTAGCCCTGTTCGGGGTTGTACGTCTTGGGGTTGTCCTCAAAGGGCCGGAACCCCTGCCATTCCATGGATCCGTCACCCTTGGCTGGTACCCGGAAGTCCTGGTTCTCCGGTCGCACTGGCAGCTTGCCCGGAGAGACATAACCGATGTTTCCGCCCTTATCCGCGTAGTACCAGTTGATGGTGATGCCTACCTTTTCGGCCTCTGCCAGGTACTCGTCCCAGTTCTTGGCCTTCATGATGTTGACCCAGGCCATGAGGGACTGCACTTCGGTGCCCTTCCACGCGCGTTTCTTGGAGTAGGCCGAGTTGTTTTGCGGATCAGTAGCAGTGACGGTTCCGTGCACCGTGGACTGCACCGTGAACTCGACCGGCGCGGAGTCCTTGACCGCGATCCGCTCGATCCGTTCCTCCATGTCCCGGTATTGCCCGTTGAACATGTACTGCTTGTGGTTCTCGGGGTTGAGGTCTTCTTGGTAGATGTCGTTGACGTCGAGGGGGCCGGCTGTCGCGCCCCAGGAGATGTCCTTGTTGGTGCCAAAGATGATGGACGGATAGGCAAACGGAGTATTGCCGGTGACGTCGATGCCCGCGCCGTGCAGGCCGATTCCATACACGTAGGAGGGATTGAACCAGTCGAACTGCGGACCATTGAGCAGTGTGGAACCGCCGTCGGTGGACTTCTCTTTACCGACCATCCAGATGTTCGAAGCCTCGGGTGCCGCGTGAGGCCAGCCCTGACCGCCGAACGCTTCGGCGGTGTCTGCAGAGCTGTCCTGAATGGACGGGTCGATTGGAGCCAGCTCACTTGATTCCGAAGACTGTGGAGATACCGATTCGCTTCGCGGCACGGTCGTAGGAGCGCTAGTGTCTTCCGTCCAGATCAGTTGATCAAAGAGCTTGTTGCCTTCGTCCTCACCGTGCTCGGCGATGAGCTGGTTCTTGACCTTGAGGTTCTCCACCTCGCTGGTCGAATCCGAGAAGCGATTAGCCATAGTGCCGATCCAGATCATCGCCACGTCATACTCGGTGAAGTGCGAAGGCTTGAAGCCGAAATCGGTGAACTGCTTGGGGAGCAGATTCGCTTGGTCTGCGAGGACTTTATCCACGTACTTGTTGTATCCGCGGGCATATCCGCGCAGCACGGCTCGGTCGTCTTCGGATAGCTGGTCGATCTGCTGCTGAATCGACTCGGGATCGAGCGTCGCGCGGGAACGCTTGTCGTTTTCAACGCCGCTCTCGCCGATGACTTCGGCGGACGTACCCAGTACGGAGCGCTTGGCCATTTCCATCTGGAACATGCGGTCCTGAGCCACCGCGTATCCGTAGCCGGTGTAGAGGCCGCCAATGGTCTTGGCGTAGACGTGGGGAACGCCGTAATTGTCGCGCTTGATGGTCACGTTCTTTTCGATGCGTTCCTGGGGACCTTTGCCGTGTCCATGACCGTGGCCTTTGCCATCTCCATGCTTGGCGTGGTGCGGAGTCATGGGGTTTGCGGTCGCCGGGGCCACTGTGGTTCCAGCCATGAGTGCGACTGCGAGGGCCGGCACGAGAATTCGCGTCTTGATAGAGGGCAAGGTCTCTCCTGGGGAAGTGAGGTGAATCACGCTAATGAGTTCACTCTCGGGGTCGCTCAGGAGGTTGTCAAGACTTAAACGACCGATCGGTCGTTATTACTTCCGAGTAGAGATTTCATTCTCCAATGGGCATATTCTTGCGTGAATAGTTCAAGGGTGGACTGTTCGAGCCAACAAAGGCGCGCCTAGCACCGGTTCCTGCTCCAGGACGGTCACGTCCGTGAGGCCGGATTCAGCAAGCAACGATCGCAGCGTTTCGCCAATGACCGTTGGCGCCAGCCCGCCTCCCAGCACCACGGGCAGAGACCCGGTGAGTTGCTGGGCAACGGTGATGGTGAGTTCGTGCAGTTCGGAAGCTGCTCGGTGCACTAGCTCCTGTGCCACAGCATCACCGTGTGCGGCGAACTCCACCACTGTGCGTGACAGTGCCGCCCAGAATGAGCGGTCCGGGCGGTCGTGGAATGCGGCAATAAGTTCCACGGCGGAAGAAACACCAGCCTCCGACAGGATTGCCCGCGCGAACGAAGTGGGCGCGGCATCGGGGTCGCGCTGGTCTGCGCGCAGCACGGTACGGACTGCCTCACGGCCCAGCCAGTAACCGCTACCTTCATCGCCCAGCAGGTAGCCCCAGCCTCCGGAGCGGCGCTCGCGGCCCGAGGAGTCGATACCCCAGGCCACGGACCCGGTCCCGGCGATCACAGCGATGCCGGTGGTGTGACCGCCAGCGGCCAAAATCAGCCGGGTGTCGTGCACCGCGGTCACGGGAACGTCAGGCGCGGTTCCAGAAGCGGAACGAATGAGCTGTTCGAGCCGAGCGGCGTCGGCGGGGGTGTCCACGCCACCGGCACCGGCGACTATTGGAATTGAAGACCCGGCACCCAGCTCGCCGAACACATCTCGTAAGGCGGAAGCGGCGGAGTCGGCGGAGACGTTCTGAACGTTAGCGCTGGGCCCCTTGGCATGACGAACGGCCTGGCCATCGCGGAACAGCACCCCGCGTGTGGTGCTGCCGCCGATGTCCAGGCCGATCAGATCGCCGGAGAAGGTCACTGGACCTTCAGCTCGCCCATTTCATCCCAGCCGTCGCCGTCGATCTGACGGGAAATGATGCGGGGAGTGGAGCTGAGGTACTGCGGGAATTCCTCGGTCATCTTGGTGAAGTGATCGGATTTCACGTGAGCCTCGGCGGCGTCGTCGTTGAAGGCCTCCACGAGCACGTACTCGTTGGGGTTGTCCACGCTGCGGGACCAGTCGAACCACTTGTTGCCGGCCTCGGCGCGGGTGGCCTGCGTGAACTCGTCGACCAGCTGGGGCCAGGTGTCTGCGTGCTCCGGCTTCACATCGAATTTCACAACGATAAAGATCATGGGTTGCCTCCTTGGGTTGCGGTTATCCCTTCCAGCATATGGGTGGAAAGCGCGTGCCGACGCACCCCGCCCACGCGTAAGGCCCCCGCCAGTGGCGAGGGCCTTACGGTCAAAAAATTGCGTGGTGCGGAACCTAGTTGAGTCCGTCCTTCAGGTTCTTGCCGGCGTCTTTGACGTTTTCCACGGACTGCTTGGCGCCACCAGAAGCCTTCTGGGATGCACCTTCAGCCTGCATATCGCGGTTATCCGTGGCATCACCAAGCTTTTCCTTGGCGGATCCGGACGCTTTCTCCGCAGCATTACTGATTTTATCGCCGAGTCCCATAGGCACTTCCTTTCGTCGAACGAACAGGTATCCATAATGTAAACGGACTTCCCTGGGAGGGGAAGAGGGTAAGCCTGGTATTTCGCCCAGAGCGTGCACCCAACTCGCCTGCTCGGGGCATCAACCCACGTCAGCAGGGGTTACTGATAAGACACAAACCACGGCTTGGGCTCAATGTTGTACGTCTGCTCCGGCGTGAACGTGGGGGTGTCCTCGTCGTAGAAGTTCTTCCAGGCCATGCGGATCCCATCGGGCAGACCCTGCTGCAGCACGCCCCAGGTCTCCATCTTCAGGTCCGGAGTGCCGTGACCGTCAGCGTGCAGTACCAGCTCGAGTTCGGGGTGATCGGTCTTGATGTTCTCGCGGTCCTGGATCATGGACATCGAGAACTGGTGCAGGATCACGACCTTCTGCGGCAGGTTGTTCTCGGCGGTGAGCTTGGCGAGCCACTCGGTGGTCTCGTTGATTTCCTCCGCGGAGACCGAACCGATCTGCTGCATGTGCACCTGGCCGGGAGCCAGGCGCCATTCGGGATCCAGGGCCAACCCCACGTTGGGTCGTTTCAGGAGTTCCTCGTACATCTTGGCCTGGGTCAGGAAATCGGTGTGGCCCGGTTGGAGATCGAGGACCACGTACACGCCGTTCTTCTCGGCCGCCTCGATGTAGGGGATGAAGTGCTCCACGGGCACTTCATTGGAGTAGTTACCGTCCGCGCCAGGTTCCGAGGATGCTGCCGTCACGATGATCTCGAACGCGGGGATGACCTTCTCCTCGCTGAACGGCTGATACTGCTTGGCCAGTTCGATCGCGCGCTGTGCCGATTCCTCCGGGCCCTGCTCTCCTAGTGCACCCAGGCCCGGGGTTCCGGGGTGACCGTAGAGGGCCACGAACCGTCGGTCCGGGAACAATTCTGTTCCGCCACCGATCAGCTCGGGTGGTTCCGTGGGTGACGGTGTTGCCTCGGGTGCCGACGCCGCCGCCGTGCCGTTCTGCGTGGCCGCGGCCTGGTCGGGGGTTTCGGTTGCGGCGTCACCGCACGCTGTCAGCAAGAGGGCGGCGCAGGCAGCGGTGGCAACGGCGGTGGAGAGTCGGCGCATGGCGCAAATTACCTCAGGGGGTTGGTCGGTCACGGGGTAACGCCCATGGTCAGCGTGCTGTCCAAGTGGCTGTGCTGCCAGCCTATGCGCAAACGGTTAGTGGACGTGGCAACATGACAGTACCGACCCCCGGAGGTTCTCATGAGTTCGTCCTACACACCCCCAACGGGTCCATCGGGCCCCAACGATCCTTCACAGGACGGCTCACGGGCTGAAGGGCCGCAGGAGTACGCCCCGGCGTACGGTTCGGCCAAGCCTCGAGAAGGAACCTCGGTCAAGACGGCCGTCCTGTTGATCGTCATCGCCGCGCTCATCGGTTTGCTCGTGCTTGGCGCCCTGCTGTGGGCAATCACGAGAACGGTTCCCACACTGTTCACCGGCGGTGAAGAGGATCCGCCCGCGCCTCCTCCCACTATGGCGGTCGCCCAACCTACTCAGGAACGCGAGCCGACGACGTCGCCGTCGGCCGCGGCGTCGAACCCCCCGAGCCCCGAGGAGACCGCGGAGCCCGAGCGCCCCGTGGCCCAGGGCGGAAGTTTGCAAGCGCCGAGCGGGGACCCCTTGTTCAGCAAGGAGGGCGAGTTCACGGAGACGGTCCTGGAGGAAAGTGACGAGATCGCAATTGAGGTCCCGGATCATGACGGGCCGCTCCTGATCACGTGGTCCGTGACGAGTGAGCGCGAAAGGGGCGGAGTGTTCCTCAACGCCCACGAGAGCAAGGGTGGGGAGATGACCGAGCACATGGGCTCCGTCAGTGATGGTCAAACGGGCATGTGGCTCATCGACGCGGATCCGGATGAGCCCAAGACGACCGTGATCTATCCCCAGGGCAACGGCGATACCCAGTGGAAGGTGCAAGGATTCCCGGTCTCCGAGGTGCCCCGCGTGGAGCGGGGAGCCGAAGTGACCGGCAGCGGACCCGGAGTCTTCGCCGTTCCGGCAGGTGATGAGCAGCAATACCGCTTCTCCTCCGAAGAAGGCGTGCCACGGGTTGAGGTCTACAACGCGGACGATCTGAGCTCATGGCACCAGTTCGAGTACGGAACCGGTCCCGTGGAATTGGACATCACGGCGCGCGGCGACGAGCAGGTCATCATGGTGCACGCTGACGGCGAATGGACGCTAGAGCCGCGCAACGGCTGGTTCTGAGAAGGATCAGTCCAGCGAGATCTTCCGCAGCATCCCCAGTAGGTTGCTGCGCTCCTCGTTGGTGAGATTCGAGAGCGTCCGATTCGAGGAGGACTCCACGGCGACCTTGGCCTTCTTGTAGAGCTTCTGGCCCTCGGTGGTCGGCACGATGATCTTGGACCGACGGTCATTGGGGTCGGTCTGACGTTGCACCAACCCCATCTTTTCCAGCGTGTCCACGATCAGGACGATCTGGCTGGGGTCCAGCACCAGGTGGTAACTCAACTCGCGCTGCGTGGGGTTCTTCTTGCCGCACACCAGGGACAACACCGAGTAGTGGCGCACCTTCAGGCCGAGATCGGCCAGGGCGCGGTTCGCGGTGGCGGAGCCCAGCGAACTGGCGCGCGCCATGAGAAACACGGGCTCTTGCGATAGGTCGGATTCCCTCAGTGTGTGCGGCATAGCTCCATGGTAACCGGAAATCGCCATGTCATGGAGAATCTTAATCATTGACAATCTCAACGAAATGCGATGCCATGGTTTCAGCACATCGTGAATCGCATCACTCATTTGGGAGCAGACATGACTCAGACACCTCTCGCTGGCAAGGTCGCCATCGTTACCGGCTCGGGCCAAGGCTTGGGCCTGGCCTACGCGCAGGAACTCGCTCGCCAGGGCGCGTCCGTCGTGATCAATGACGTCAACCAGGACACCGCAGACGCCGCCGTGGAATCCATCGTGGCCGAGGGCGGCAAGGCCGTGGCCGTCGTCGCCCCCGTGGGTGACACCGAGGCCGCAACCGCGCTGGTCAACGGCGCCGTGGAGGCCTTCGGACGCCTGGACATCCTGGTCAACAACGCCGGCGTGCTCCGCGACAAGTCGCTGCTGAAGATGACCGACGAGGACTTCGACTTGGTCATCAAGGTCCACCTGCGCGGCACCTTCACCTGCGTGCGCGAGACCTACCGCTACTTCAAGGAGAACGGCGTGGCCGGGCGCATCATCGCGATCGGTTCGCCCACCGGCCAGTACGGCAACTTTGGCCAGACCAACTACGCTGCCGCCAAGGCCGGCATCGTGGGCATGATCCGCACCTTCGCCCTCGAGATGAAGAAGGCCGGCGTCACCGCCAATGCCGTGATCCCCGTGGCCGCCACCGCCATGACCAAGACCATCCCGTTCTTCCAGAAGGCCGTTGAGGCGGACGAGCGCGGCGAGGCCATGCCTCCCTTCTTCCGTCACGACTTGGGCTTCGGTACCGCCGCTGACGTTGCAGGCTTGATCACCTGGTTGGCTTCCGACGACGCCGCCGACGTCACCGGCCAGGCCATCGGCGCCGGTGGCGATCGCCTCCAGTTGTTCAGCCACCCCACTCCCATCGTCACCGAGTACCGCGAAGGCGGCTGGAACTACGATGCCCTGGCCGAGCAGGCTCACACCCTGTTCGAGGGCAAGCTGCAGACCTGCGGAGAGAAGATGCCCCCGCTTCCCGAGGAACTCCAGCCCGCACAGGGCTGAGCTACGTTCCGGACCGGTAGAACTGAAGGGAAATCACCATGCGTTATGAATTCGGTGCAGAGCTCGCCCAGCGCGACGGCATTGACATGCACGTGCACATCGAGTGCTCGGACCACGGCCACGCGTCCTTGCCGCAGGCCCTGACGGAGGCGTCCGCCAAGTACTTCAAGGCGGAGGACCGCTCCCCGTCGTTGGACACCATTGCCGAGCGCTACCGCGAGTGGAACCTGGCCGCGGTCGTGTTCACCGTGGACGCCACCACCGCACTGGGCCACGAGCCCAACTCGATCGAAGAGATCGCGGAAGGCGCAGCGCGCAACCACGACGTGCTGATTCCTTTCGGTTCCGTGGACCCCCTCCAGGTTCCGAAGGCCGTGGAGCGCGCCAAGCAACTGGTCGAGGAATTCGGGGTCGAGGGCTTCAAGTTCCACCCGTCGCTGCAGGGCTTCGACCCCTCGGACGAGAAGTACTACCCGATCTACGAGGCCATTCAGGAACTGGGCGTTCCCGCTCTGTTCCACACCGGTCAGAACGGTATGGGTGCGGGCCTACCGGGTGGTTACGGCATCAAGCTGGGTTACTCCAACCCGTTACTGCTGGACTCGGTGGCCGCTGACTTCCCGAACCTGCAAGTCATCATGGCTCACCCCTCGGTGCCGTGGCAGGAAGAGGCCAACTCGATTGCCACCCACAAGGCGAACGTGTGGATCGACCTGTCCGGATGGTCGCCCAAGTACTTCCCGGAGTCCCTGGTGCGCGCCTCCAACTCCATGCTCCAGGACAAGGTGCTTTTCGGCACCGACTACCCGCTGATCACCCCGCAGAAATGGCTCGGTGCTTTCGAGCAGCAGCGCTTCAAGGACGAGGTCAAGCCCAAGATCCTCAAGGGCAACGCCCTGCGGCTCTTCGGTCTCGGGGAACTCGAGGGAACCTACGAACCCAGCGAGGGCGGCGTCGTCGTCGCGGCCAAGAAGTACGCCGCCGAGAAGGCGGCCCAGGCGCAGAAGGTGGAGCGGGCATGAGCGAGCTGTACCCGGACTGCGACCCGTACGGCATTGCCGACCGGCTGACCGAGGCCGAACGCGCACCCATCCTGCGCTTGCGGACGGCGCTCGAGAACGAGATCAAGCCGCTCGTGGCCGAGTACTGGGAGAAGGGCGAGTTCCCCTACCAGATCGCACCGTCCCTGTACGGGCTGAACCTGATGACTCCGGACGAGATCGACGGCGCACCGCGCTCGCTGTACCACGGGTTCCGGATCTTCGAATTGGCCCGCACGGACGCCTCCATGGCTACGTTCTACACGGCGCAGGCGGGTCTCTTCCGCACCACGTGCCGCGTGGGCGCCTCCCCGGAACAGTTCGCCGAGCTGGACCCCAAGATCACGAGCTTCGAGACCAAGGGCGTGTTCTGCCTGACCGAACCGGACCACGGTTCGGACATTGCCGGCGGCCTGGCCACCACGGCCGAACGCCAGGGCGACGAGTGGATCATCAACGGTGCCAAGCGCTGGATCGGTGGCGCGTTCACCGCCGATTACCTGGCCGTGTTCGCCCGTGACGTGGCCGACGGCCAGGTCAAGGCGTTCCTCGTGGATCGCGAGGCCCCCGGCGTGACGCTCGAGAAGATCTACGGCAAAACCGCGCTGCGCATGATGCAGAACGCGGACATCACGCTCGAGAACGTGCGCGTTCCCGAGGCGCAGAGACTGCAGAACTGCAACTCGTTCAAGGACGTCGCGGCCATGCTGCGCGTCATGCGATCGGACGTCGCATGGATCGCCACCGGCATCCAGGCCGGCGCGTACGAGGCCGCCTTGCGCTACGTGCGTTCCCGCGAACAGTTCGGCAAGTCGCTGGGCAGCTTCCAGCTCGTGCAGGAGAAGCTCGCGCGGATGCTAGGCAACGTCACGGCATCGCTCTCGATGGTGTCCGATCTCGCCGAAAAGCAGGACCGCGGCGAGTACCGGGACGAGGATTCCGCGCTCGCCAAGATGTGGATCTCGCTGCACATGCGCGAGACCGTAGCCCTGGCCCGCGAAGTGGTCGGAGGCAACGGGATCACGCTCGCGACCGACGTCGCCCGCTTCCACGCGGACGCCGAGGCCGTCTATTCCTACGAAGGCACCCACGAGATCAATGCGCTCGTGGTCGGCCGTTCCATCACGGGCAAGTCAGCTTTCGCCTGATTTTCCGACTGCGCCGCTCGCGCCGTTGCGCTCTTTTTGCTCATTACCCCAAGGAGAATTTCATGACCGCCAAAACCGTTGTTTCCTTTGACGAAGTTGCCGACCTCGCGGGCAAGGACCTGGGCTTTTCCGAGTGGCGCGAGATCACACAGGATCAGGTGAACCTGTTCGCTGACGCCACCGACGATCACCAGTGGATCCACACCGATCCTGAGAAGGCCGCCTCCGGTCCGTTCGGTGCGCCGATCGCCCACGGTTTCCTGACCCTGTCGCTGTTGATCCCCATGTGGTCCGAGCTCTTCGACGTGTCCGACGTGAAGACCAAGGTCAACTACGGCCTGGACAAGGTCCGCTTCACCTCGCCCGTGAAGGTCGGTGCACGCGTGCGCATGACCGTGACCATTACTGAGGTCTCCGAGGTCAAGGGCAACGGCCTGCACCTGGTGGCCGACGCGACCATCGAGATCGAGGGCGAAGAGCGCCCCGCAGTGGTGGCGCGCTTCCTGAACCGTTTCTACAAGTAAGCGTTCTCTGCGGCCTTGCACGTCAGGGCCCGTTAGAACCCTCCGCTACACGTGAAGGCTCGTTAGAGCCCTCGCGGCGTGGTTTGAAGGTTCCAACGGGCCCTGACGTGTGTTCGAGGGATCCGGCGGAACCTGGTGTGTGCCGCGCTCACAGTTTCTACTGCTCGGTGGCGTGTGACCCGTGGCGTGCGGCCCGTGGGCCCGGGTAGCTAATGAGCGCTAAGTCGTAGCGGCAGCCATTAGTCCTTGGGCGTACCGCGCTCCGCGATCCACTTCTGGAACACCGCAGAATCCTGCTCGCCCAGCCCCGCGTCGATCAGCTGCTCCGCGGCATTCGCGATGGGTCCGCCCAGTACCGACTTGGTTCCAGTGGCGCGGGCCGCGTCCAAGTAAGCGGAGACGTCTTTGTGAACGAAGGCCGCCTGCGCGGACACCGAGTAGTCGTGGGCCACGAGCTTGGGCGTCTTGTCATTCATGATCACCGAGCCCGCATAGCCACCCTGGAGCAAGTCCAGCAGCTTGGCCAGATCCAGCCCGGCTCGTTCGGCCACCACGCTGGCCTCGGAAATCGCCACGATCTCGGCCGCGCAGATCAACTGGTTGCACGCCTTGGCCACCTGCCCCGATCCCAACGGCCCCAGATGAACAGGGCGACCGCACGAGGATAGGACGTCCGAGACCAGGCCGACGGCGGCGTCGTCGCCACCCACCATGATGGACAGGTCCCCGCGGATCGCGCCGGCCTCCCCGCCGCTGATGGGCGCGTCCACGAACTCCACGCCCGAAGTGTCCCGGTGCCAGCGAGTGATGTCCACGGGGGAGACCGTGGAGCTGATCGCCAGGATCAGGCGGTCGTGGTCGGCGTCGCGCTCGCGGGCGCCCTCGACGAGTTCATCGAGCACCCCGTCGATCTCCGGGGCGCCGGGTACCAACAGGATGACGACGTCGCACTGGCGTGCCATGTGCCGCGGCGAATCTACCGCGCGTGCTCCCTCTGCCTTGTGGAGGCTGCGGTGCAGGACCACCACGTCGTGACCGGCGTCGATGATGTGCCCGGCCATGGGCTTGCCCATGGATCCGAGACCGATGATTCCCACGGTGTGCGGTGATGGGCTCATGCTGTGGCTCCTCGCGACGGTGACGGCTGGTTCCATCATGCCCTGAAGACCGCTGTCAGCGTCCAGGGGTGTGAGGGCCGGCGCCCCAACTTGGAGATTTTCGGAACCAAACTTGGAGGTTTTCGGATGATGAGAAGAGCAGCCTGCTGCGGTGAATCTGACGATGCAGGGTTGTCCAGATGACTTATATGAGAATGATAATCACTTAAGATAAAGTGCTCGCATGCACAACATCGAACGCATCGCCCCCGAAGGGGCTCAGTCGCCCATGTCCGGATCCACCAAGGCGCGCCGCCGTGCGCCCATCACCATGGCCGCGATGGCCATCGCCGCACTTGCCCTCACCGCGTGTGGGGCGGGTGGCAATGGGGAGGCGGGAGCGGCGTCGTCGTCCCCGAGCGCGACCGAAAGCGCGAGCGAGGCCGCTGCGAAGGAAGTCTCGAGCCTGACCCCGCGCGCCGTGGTGTCCTATGACGGCGGGCTGCTCACCGTGGACATCGAATCCGGGGAGGTCGTCGACGACACCAAACACGAGGGCTTCCTGCGACTCAACAACGCGGGCGACGGTCGCCACGTGATGGTCACCGACAGCGACGTGTTCCG
>JAFAAV010000014.1 GCA_023426375.1 Actinomycetes bacterium
CGTCACGCACTGCGCCGTGTCGCCGGGCTCTCGACCGAACTCGAAGACGTCACCGAGGTCGAATACCGTCAGCTCCGCCTGGAACGAGTGGTGCTCGCGGGCCTGTGGTCCGCCGGGACACTGGCGGACGCGGAGAACTCACTTCGTGAACTTGCTGCGCTCGCAGAGACCGCCGGTTCCGAGGTCATGGACGGCATGCTCCAGCGCCGTGTGAACCCGGATCCCGGAACCTATCTGGGATCGGGTAAGGCGATGGAACTCCGGGACGTGGTGGCGGCAACCGGTGCGGACACCGTGGTCGTCGACGCCGAACTCGCGCCCTCCCAGCGCCGTGCATTGGAGGACGTGGTCAAGGTCAAGGTCATCGACCGGACCGGCCTGATTCTGGACATCTTCGCCCAGCACGCCAAGTCCAAGGAGGGCAAGGCGCAGGTCGAACTGGCACAGCTGGAATACATGCTCCCTCGCCTCCGCGGTTGGGGTGAGTCGCTGTCACGTCAGGCCGGTGGCCGTGCCGCTGCCGGTGAGGGCATTGGCTCGCGTGGCCCCGGTGAAACCAAGATCGAACTCGACCGACGCCGGATTCGCCAGCGCATGGCCAAGCTGCGCCGTGAGATCGAAGCGATGAAGCCCGCCCGGGAAACCAAGCGGCTCAACCGCAAGCGATTCTCGGTGCCGTCCGTGGCCATTGCCGGGTACACCAACGCCGGCAAATCCTCACTGCTCAACCGACTCACGGACGCGGGCGTACTCGTGGAGAACGCTCTGTTCGCCACGTTGGATCCAACGGTGCGCAAGGCGGAAACCCCTGACGGTATCGGGTATACGCTCTCGGACACCGTGGGCTTCGTGCGCTCGCTGCCCACGCAGCTCGTGGAGGCTTTCCGTTCCACGCTCGAGGAAGTTGCCGATGCTGATGTCATCGTGCACGTGGTCGATGCATCGCACCCGGATCCGGAGGGCCAGCTCAAGGCTGTTCGCGATGTCCTCACGGACGTGGGCGCAACCGACATCCCGGAAATCGTGGCGCTCAACAAGTCGGACGTCGCGGATCCCGTGGTGCTCGGCCGTTTGCTCAACCACGAGAGCCCGTCCGTTGCCGTTTCCGCTCGTACGGGCGAGGGCATCGAAGAACTCAAGCAGTTGATTTCGCGGGCGATTCCGCGCCCCGATCACGAGCTCGACCTGTTGATTCCCTACGTTCACGGTGAGGTGGTCTCGCGACTGCACGCCCAGGACGCGGAGATTCTGAGCACGGAGCACACCGAGGACGGCACGCGCTTGCGGGTGCGCGTCCGGGGGAGCCTCGTGGCGGAACTCGAGGAATACCGGCTTGGAGCGGCGTCGTCGACGGATGCGCAGCCGGACGAGAACGGTGCGGACACCGCATAGGTATGGCAGACCCGTTCATTGACGAGACCGGGCGGGACATTTCGGACCTTCGGCCCGAAACCCTGCCCGGTGCCAAGGATTCGCTTGAGCTCCTCGATGCCGCCGTGACCGCCATGGGCGGGCAGCGGCGCGACGGGCAACGCTTCATGGCGGCCAAGGTCGCCGAGGCTTTGGACACCCGCAAACATCTGTTGGTTCAGGCAGGCACGGGCACGGGCAAATCCCTGGCCTACCTGGTTCCGGTGTTCGAACACGCCCAGACCGCGGACAAACCCGTGATCATTTCCACCGCGACCCTGGCGTTGCAGTCGCAGGTGACCGGCCGCGACGTTCCGCGCGTGTTGGACGCGGTCGAAGAACACCTGGAGCACCGACCCAACGTGGCGCTGCTCAAAGGCCGGTCCAATTACGCGTGCCTGCACAAGATCGGCGGTGGGTACCCCACCGATGACGACGCCGCTCTGTTCAATCTCACGGAACCGGCCAGTTCCGCACGGGGCGGGGACACCGCCGTGGGAAAGTTGGGCCAACAGGTCAAGCGGTTGCGCGAATGGGTTGAGTCCACAGAGACCGGGGACCGTGACGATGTGCAGCCGGGTGTCTCGGATGCGGCCTGGCGACAGGTCTCCGTGACCGCCCGGGAATGCATCGGGCGCAAATGCCCCCTGATCGAAGAATGTTTTGCCGAGAAAGCCCGGTTGGCAGCGGGCGAGGCGGACGTAGTGATTACCAATCACGCGCTGTTGGCCATCAACGCATTCGAGGGCCTGGCCGTCCTGCCCGAACACGACGTGGTGGTTGTGGACGAGGCACACGAACTTCAGGACCGAGTCACGGGTGCGGTCACCGGTGCCTTGTCCGGTGCTGCCGTGCGCGCGGCGGCCAGCGGCGTGCGCAAACACACTGCGGCACCGCACGAGGACCTGGACAAAGCTGCGGACGCCTTTGATCGAGCCTTCAACGGCGATCCCAACGGGTTGTTGCCGCGAGGATTTACCGAAGAGCAGGTCTATGCCGTCCGTGGCGTGCAGGACGCCGCGCGCGCCGGGTTGAGCGCCACCAAAGGAGACTCCAACGCGGAAGACGCGGGTCGGCATGCCGCGCGGTCACGGTTGTCAGAAATTCTGGATACAGCCGATCGCATGCTCAATGCGAACACGGACCATGATGTCCTCTGGATTTCCCGCGTGGGCCGCTGGGAGCAGTCCTCCGGATACGTGTCACCAGATGCCGGGGAACCGGCAACCCTCAACATAGCGCCGCTCAGCGTGGCGGGTGCGTTGCGGCAAGGACTCTTCGACGGCCGCACGGTCGTGCTGACCTCGGCCACGCTGGCCGTGGGATCCTCATTCTCATCAGTGGCTGGCGCTCTCGGACTGCAAGGCGCAGGCGCCCCGCCGTGGCGAGGGGTGGACGTGGGAAGCCCGTTCAACTACCCCAAGCAGGGCATCCTGTACGTGGCCAGGCACCTGCCTAAACCGGGCCGGGGAGTGTCCGAGGAGCAACTGGCCGAACTAGCAGAACTTGTGAAGGCGTCCAACGGCGGTGCCTTGGGGTTGTTCTCTTCCCGCCGCGCGGCCGAAGAAGCGACAGAAAAACTGCGCGAGCTGATCGATACAGAAATCCTGTGCCAGGGGGAGGCGTCCCTGCCGTCGCTGGTGAAGGATTTCACGGACGACCCTACGGCCAGCCTCTTCGGCACCATGAGCTTGTGGCAGGGAGTGGACGTGCCCGGCGACTCATGCCGGCTGGTCGTGATCGACCGAATCCCGTTCCCGCGTCCGGATGACCCTCTTGGAACGGCGCGCACCAGGGCCACCGAACGTGCGGGTGGAAACGGTTTCATGGCCGTGTCCGCGACCCACGCGGCGGTGAGATTGGCCCAGGGCGCGGGTCGCTTGATTCGCTCCCATAACGACCGTGGCGTGGTGGCGGTCTTGGATTCGCGGCTCGCGACGGCGCGCTACGGAACCTTCCTAACCAAATCGTTGCCACCGTTGTGGCCCACCGCAGACAAGAGCAAGGTTTTGGGTGCACTGAAGCGGCTCAGCAGCTCGCAGTAGTCCCTCAGCCCCGGCGTGCAGGGCTCCGAGACATGACCGCAGTGAAATCCGGAACTCTGACGGTGCCGCCCGACATCAAACCGGCCCGGTAGGTGAATCTCACCTACCGGGCCGGTTGTGTCATGAACTGTGCGGGTCAGAGGGATCGGAACACCGATACGACCTTGCCCATCACGGTGGCGTGATCACCCAGGATAGGTTCGTACTGGGTGTTCTGCGGAAGTAACCAGGTGTGGCCGTCGCGCTGGCGGAATGTCTTGACGGTGGCCTCGTCATCGAGCAGCGCGGCCACGATGTCACCGTTCACCGCGGTGTTCTGCTGGCGCACCACGACCCAGTCACCGTCGCAGATGGCGGCGTCGATCATGGAATCACCGGACACCTTGAGCATGAACAGGTCGCCGTGGCCCACGAACTCGCGCGGTAGGGAGAACACGTCTTCGACAGACTGCTCCGCCGTGATGGGACCACCGGCGGCGATTCGACCGACCAGGGGCACCGATGCCATGGAATCCTCCGAGCTGCTGGTGGGCAATTGAGTGACGTTGTGCAGTGTGCCATCCGAAGTCTTTGAAGACTGCTCGGCCGGTTCTGGTTCACCCAGTTCCCGAGCTAATTCCGCCTCGGATAGTGGACGCAGAACCTCCATTGCGCGCGGGCGCCGAGGGTCACGACGGATGTAGCCGAGCTTCTCGAGCTGGCCCAGTTGGTGGGTGACGCTCGACAGCGAGGCAAGGCCCACGATGTCACCAATTTCGCGCATGGACGGGGGATAACCCCGCTCGCTGATGGCTCGCTGCACCGCGCCGAGGATGGTGCGCTGACGAGCGGTCAACGGCCGCTGGGGTCGCTGGGACTCCGAACCGGAGGGGGAAGGTGTGCTCACGAGGTTGGGGTCCTTTCACCGATTTGCGACCGCGGGGTCAACCGCGACGAACTCTGTACCCGTCGAGCTCGATCCTGCCGCTTATGCGTGTCAGAGACGTTCGATCAACTAGTACGGACGTTGCTTCAAGACTAGTGCGCCATGAGTGAGGACTCAAACACATGTTCGATTTTTCTCTCGACAAGGTTCGTACACCCGTGCTAGAACTTAACGCAGATATTCGAAAACGTGTTCTAACGCCGGGGAAAGGGTTCGAACACCCTGCCGCTTCACCCCGCGGTCACCGGAAAGTTCACCAGGAGGTTGCCATGACCACACATATCTTGCCCACTAGCGCCCGAGGCATCACTCGCGCACCCAAGCTCAACCTGACTCGTCGCGGTCGCTTCGTGTTCATTGGACTGCCGTTTATCACGGGTGCCGCTGCGCTACTGGTGGTTGCAGTCATCTTCCTGCTGCCCTCCACCGTCCAGGCCAACACCGATCCCGTGGGCGAGCCCGTGACCCACTCCGTGACCGTTCAGTCCGATCAGTCCTTGTGGGAGATCGCATATGCGGCTGACCCGCAGCGCGACACTCGCGAGGTCATGGACGACATCGTGGACCTCAACGGACTGGCATCCTCGGAGCTGTCCGCCGGTCAGCTGCTGGAGATCCCCGCTCCCTGAATCGTGTGAAGACCTCATCGGCGCTTAAGCTAGGGGAGTGAGCCAAAATCTCGATCGCCTAGAAGCCCTGCCCCTGCGTGAAAACTTACGGGGCATGTCCCCGTACGGAGCACCCCAACTCGATGTTGCGGTCGCGCTGAACACGAACGAGAACACCCATCCCGTTCCTCAGGCCGTGGTGGACGCCATCACCGAGCGCGTCTCACGGGCAGCCGGTCAGCTCAATCGCTACCCCGATCGGGAATTCTCAGAACTTCGCATGGCATTGGCCGCTTACCTGGGCTACGAGCTGACCGCTGACAATCTCTGGGCAGCCAACGGGTCCAACGAAATCCTGCAGCAGATCTTGCAGACGTTCGGTGGACCCGGACGTTCCGTCCTCACCTTCGTTCCCACCTATTCGATGTACCCCTTGCTGGCTTCCGGCACGGGAACCGAGTTCATCGCGGGTCAACGAGCGGAGGACTTCACGCTGACGGCGGACTCTGCTGCGCAGCAAGTGCGCGAGCACGCACCCGATGTCGTCATCCTGTGCTCACCCAATAATCCGACCGGCACCGCGCTCGGCCTGGATGTGGTTCGCGCCGTGTGCGAGGCCGCTGAAGAATCCAACTCCATGGTCATCGTGGATGAGGCCTACGCAGAGTTCGCGCGGTTCGGGACCCCGTCTGCACTGACTCTGCTCGAGGGCCGCCCCCGTCTGATCGTTACTCGCACCATGAGCAAAGCTTTCGCGCTGGCCGGTGCCCGATTGGGCTATTTCGCCGCGGCTCCCGAGGTCACGGACGCCATTCGTTTGGTCCGCTTGCCCTACCACCTCTCGGCCGTCAGTCAGGCGACCGCCCTCGCGGCACTCGAGCACAGCGACGTTCTGTTGAGCACCGTAGAGGACATCAAGATGCAGCGAGACCGCATCGTGGACGATCTCAAACGACTGGGGCTGAAACCCGCGGAATCCGACTCCAATTTCGTGTTCTACGGGGGTATGGAGAACGCCCAGCAGATGTGGCAGAACCTGCTGGACCAGGGCGTTCTGGTGCGCGATGTCGGAATCCCCGGCCACCTGCGCGTGACCGCAGGTACCGAGGATGAAACCACCGCATTCTTGAACGCTGTGGAGAACTACCTGCAGCAGAAGTGACCCGCGGGTGAGTCATCCGTCGGTCACCGAACGGGCCATACAGGTCCGGCTATTAGACTGAATAGCGCCGCTGTTTCCGGCGGGCGCTTGCAGAATTCGAGGAGTCACACCCCGTTATGTCCCCAACCAACGCACCTCGTACCGCCGTGGTGGAACGCGTGACCAGTGAGTCCACGGTTCGCGTGGAACTGAACTTGGACGGCACGGGTCAGTCCAACATCGAGACCACCGTGCCCTTCTACAACCACATGCTGACGGCACTGTCCAAGCACTCCCTGATCGACCTCAACGTTCAGTCACACGGGGATATCGACATCGACGTGCACCACACGGTCGAGGACACCGCCATCGTGCTCGGTGACGCGTTCCTGCAGGCCCTGGGTGACAAGCGAGGCATCCGTCGTTTCGGTCAGGCCACCATTCCGCTGGACGAGGCTCTGGCCTCAGCGGTCGTGGACGTATCTGGCCGTCCATACGTGGTGCACACCGGCGAACCCGAGGGCCAGCAGTACCACTTGATCGGCGGTCACTTCACCGGCTCCATGACCCGCCACGTGTTCGAGTCCTTCGCCTATCACGCCCAGTTGTGCCTGCACATCGACGTGATTCGTGGTCGGGATCCGCACCACATAGTGGAGGCACAGTTCAAGGCACTGGCCCGCGCACTGCGCGAAGCCGTAGAGCCCGATGCACGAATGGCCAATTCCATTCCGTCCACCAAGGGAGCTTTGTGAACCCCGGTAACGAACAGGTGACCGACACCGAACAGGCCCTGTGCGTCGTCGTTCTCGATTACGGCGCAGGCAACGTCCACTCGGCCGTCCGCGCACTGGAAGCTGCGGGTGCCCGCGTGAAGCTCAGCGCCGATCCGGAGGACGTCATGGACGCCGACGGGCTCGTGGTCCCCGGCGTGGGCGCGTTCGCTGCGGTGATGGACGGGCTCCGTTCCGTTCAGGCACCACGTCTCATCGACCGTCGGCTGAGTGGCGGTCGTCCCGTGCTGGGAATTTGCGTGGGTCTGCAAGTCATGTTCGATGAGGGTGTTGAACACGGTGAGCGTTCCGAGGGACTCGCCCAGTGGCCCGGAACCGTGGAGCGATTGAACGCACCCGTGGTACCTCACATGGGGTGGAACACTGTGGAGCCGCCCCAGGACTCGATTCTCTTCAAGGGCATCGAGAACGAACGCTTCTACTTCGTGCACTCCTACGGTGTGCAGGACTGGAACTTCGACCAAACCATCGAGCGCATGAAGGCCCCCGGCGTCACGTGGTCCGAACACGGCGGTCCGTTCGTGGCAGCTGTGGAGAATGGCGCTCTGTGCGCTACGCAGTTCCACCCGGAGAAATCATCGGCTGCGGGTATCGCGCTCTTGCGCAACTGGTTGGGCACGCTGCCCCGCACGGGTCGCATGGCCGATCGCATGCCTGCGCGCGGCGCGGAGGTCGAGAAGTGACTTTTGCCATGCTGACCATGGTGCTGGGGGCGTTCTTTGCCGGTGGTGCCATTTCTTTCAAGCAGCAGAAGAAGCCGCTGTGGTCGGTGCTGCTCTTGGCAGTCATCGCGCTGGCTCTGATCATTTACGGCGCGTATTCCTGGATCACGTCCCTGTAGTTTCCCGCCGCGGGTCGCGGCATCATTTCGTGTAGTCAGTGGGCGGTATTCACCGCCGGTAAGGAGAACCATGTCTCAGGAATTCAGCCCCCGTCTGGAATTGTTGCCCGCCGTGGACGTCCAGGACGGACAGGCCGTGCGCCTTGTCCAGGGCGAGGCAGGATCGGAAACCGGGTACGGCGATCCCGTGGAAGCTGCCCTCATGTGGCAAGAAGCCGGGGCTGAGTGGCTCCACCTGGTCGACCTCGATGCGGCGTTCGGTCGCGGCGACAACATCGACGTGCTGCGTCGTGTGGCCGAGCGGATCGAGATGAAGATCGAGATGTCCGGCGGAATCCGTGACGACGAATCCCTCGAGCGGGTTCTCTCCCTCAACCCCGCCCGCATCAACTTGGGCACCGCCGCCCTCGAGAACCCCGAGTGGACCCAGCGCGTGATTGCCGAGCACGGGGACGTTATCGCCGTGGGGCTGGACGTTCGTGGCACCACCCTGGCCGCTCGCGGCTGGACCAAGGAAGGCGGCGATCTCTGGGAGGTCCTTGATCGCCTCGAGGCCGACGGCTGTTCCCGCTACGTGGTCACGGACGTGACCAAGGACGGCACGCTCAAGGGCCCCAACGTGGAGTTGCTGGCCGAGGTGGCCCGTCGCACCGACAAGCCGGTCGTCGCCTCCGGCGGCGTTTCCTCCCTCGAAGACATCGCTGCGCTGCGCGAACTCGTGCCCGTGGGCGTCGAGGGTGCCATCGTGGGTAAGGCTCTCTACGCGGGTAAGTTCACGCTGCCCGAGGCTCTTGAAGTGGCCGGCCGCCCGAATGCCTGAAAGCTCCGACCCCCGTCCGCTGCCCGCGCACATCGCTGCGCAACTGCGCTCGGCCGGCGGTAGCGAGGACACCGGCGGCCAGGCGTGGGAGGGGCGCAACCTGGGGGAGGGCACGAGCCACACACACCTCTTTCCCGACGACGACGGCGCCGCGGCACCCGGGATTGCCGCCGCCTTGGCAGCGTGGCGAGCAGGGCGCGCCTCCGAATCCGAAGTCGTTGCCGCACTCCCCGGCATCAGGGTGTTCGTGCCGATCGTGGCAGAGGTCTCCCATTCGGAGATCACCGAACACGGGCTCATCTCCGACAAGGAGGCCGACATGGCCCTGGTGAGTCTGCGGACCGCCGACGGTCGCAAGGCTCTGCCGGTGTTCACCGCTGTGGATGAACTGTCCGCGTGGAACTCTCAGGCGCGACCCGTTGCGGTGGATATCCGCAAGGCAGCGCTGTCCGCGGTTCAGGACGGTTCGGATTTGCTGGTTGTGAATCCGGGTTCTGACCCGGCCTTCGTAGTGCGTCGCCCCGCGATGTGGTGCGTGGCGAAAGACATGGCCTGGACGCCGTCGTACCTGGATTTCTCCGTGGACGACGCCGTTCTGCGTGCCGCCCTGGACATGGAGCACATTGTCTCCGCACGCACCGAGCCAGGCCCCGGGATCAATGGGAAGAGATCGGACGGCGCACTGTTGAAGGGCGGAGCCACGGGTCCGGAACTCCTGATCGTGTTGCAACTGACTCCAGGACTGACTCAAGAAATGGTTCAGGCCACGATCGGCCAGTACCAGCAGAAGCTGGTCACCGAGCCGATCATGGCCGAGAACGTTGATTCCTTGGGGCTTCGCCTGACCGCTTAGCCGAACACCGGGCCGGTGAACTTCTCACCGGGGCCGGAACCGGGGGCGTCCGGGAACGGGGATGCCTCACGGAAGGCCAACTGCAGGGACTTCAAACCGTCACGCAGGGGAGCGGCGTGCTGCGAGCCGATTTCCGGAGCGGCGGCGGTGACGTAGCCGGCCAGGGCAGTGATGAGCTTGCGGGCTTCGTCCAGATCCTTGAGTTCCTCGGCGTCGTCGCCGGCGGCCAGACCGCACTTGACCGCGGCAGCGCTCATGAGGTGAACCGCGGCGGTGGTGATGACCTCGACCGCGGGAACCTCCGCGATGTCGCGCATTTGCTCATTGACCGCCTCGACGGTCTCGTCGGGGGCGCCGTGTGCGTCGTGGCCCTGGGTGTTGTCGTCGAATTCGAAGCGCTCGTTGCGCGGTGCATCGGTCATGGATCTACTCTAAAACAGTCCTGTGACACCACAGGACGGCCCGCTGTGGACGGTGCGGGAGTCGAGGATCACTCCCACGGTTCGCGCTCATCGCGTCCCATGCGCTAAACTATTGGGCAGTGTGCAAGTGGAGGTAACTCCCACCCGCGTCCGCCCGCGTCAAACCGGGTTGTAGGACTACGGGTCAGTGACCGGAAATCCGAGGTCCACGCCGTGAGGTGTGTGATGTATCGGCATTTCTGATGACAGTGTGGTTTCAACCTCCGCTCGCGCCTATCGCAGCGGAGGTTTTTTGTTGCGGTAGTTCATAGCAACGGGGAAACCCACGAACATCAGGAGATTGGCATTAGCGATCCACGTATCAATGACAGAATCCGTGTCCCGGAGGTCCGCCTTGTCGGACCCGGCGGCGAGCAGGTTGGCATCGTACGCGTCCAGGACGCACTGCGGCTAGCACGCGAATCGGATCTCGATCTGGTCGAGGTCGCACCCAACGCCAAGCCTCCGGTGGCCAAGCTCATGGACTTCGGCAAGTACAAGTACGAGGCCGCGGTCAAGGCTCGTGAGGCACGCAAGAACCAGGCGAACACGGTGCTCAAGGAAGTCCGGTTCCGCCTGAAGATCGACACTCACGACTATGAGACCAAGGTCGGTCACGCCAAGCGTTTTCTCTCCGCTGGTGACAAGGTCAAGGCCATGATCCAGTTCCGCGGTCGTGAGCAGCAGCGCCCCGAGATGGGTGTCCGTTTGCTCGAGCGTCTGGCGGATGACGTTGCCGAGGTGGGCGTGGTGGAAACCAACCCCCGCGTTGACGGTCGCAACATGGTCATGGTTATCGGTCCGTTGAAGAACAAGGCCGAGGCTCGCGCCGAGGCCCGTCGTCAGAAGCAGCGCGACGATTCCAAGGCGGACAACGAGCGGAAGCAGCGGGTGGACACTTCCAACGCTGCTCCGGTCACCCAGTCCATCGGGGATGCATTCCCGGAGGAACTGCGGAGCAAGGCCTCTGCACCGGAGACCACGGAGGAGACCCCGGCTCAGAACACCGAGCAGGCCAAGGTTTCGGACCAGGTCGACGCCAAGGCGGAGTCCACTCAGGACGAGGCACCCAAGGCCGAGCCCAAGGTCGTGGACGCACCGGCTGTTGATCCCAAGATCGGTCAGGCTGCCCCGGCAGTGACCGAGACCGAGGAAGAAGCCGAAAAGCGTACCGCGGCTGCTGAGGAAGCTCCCGCGGAGAAGCCCAAGGCAGCGGCATCGCCGTCCAAGCCCAAGGCAGCTCCGAAGCCGGCATCGGCTGAGAAGCCCAAGGCGGCTTCTGCGGCCAAGCCCAAGGCTGCTCCCAAGCCGGCTGCGGCTCCGAAGCCCGGTGCCCCCAAGCCCGGAGCTCCCAAGCCGGGCCCCGCTAAGCGCTGAGGCGCGCAGCACACAGTGAATTGACAGCGTTGGGCGTGTAACACGCTCAACACAAGCGTGGCCGTCGCTTGCGAGCGGCGGCCCACCGGTGTGCGTCACCGGTTGAACCAAAGGAGACGGCCACCATGCCGAAGATGAAGACCCACAGTGGAGCTAAGAAGCGTTTCAAGCTCACCGGTTCGGGCAAGGTCAAGCGTCAGCAGGCCAACCGCCGCCACTACTTGGAGCACAAGTCTTCGCGACTGACCCGCCGCCTCGCGAGCGATCAGATCGTGAGCACCCCGGGCGAGGCCAAGGCCATCAAGCGGATGCTGGGCAAGTAAGCCAGCGTTACACCAAGTTTTGTGCCGTGAGAGCGGCACCGTGAAGTTTGAGATTGTTCCGATCGTGATCGGAACCGAACCGTAAGGAGTACACACGTGGCACGTGTGAAGCGGGCGGTCAACGCCCACAAGAAGCGTCGTGAAATTTTGGAGATGGCCTCCGGTTACCGCGGACAGCGTTCGCGCCTGTACCGCAAGGCCAAGGAACAGGTGCTGCACTCGTACACCTACTCCTACAACGACCGTCGCAAGAAGAAGGGCGATTTCCGTCGCCTGTGGATCCAGCGCATCAACGCTGCTTCCCGCGCCAACGGCCTGACCTACAACCGTTTCATCCAGGGCCTGAAGGCCGCTGAGGTTGAGGTGGACCGTCGCATGCTGGCAGAGCTGGCCGTCAACGACGCCAACGCTTTCGCCGCTCTGGTCAAGGTTGCCAAGGACGCACTGCCGGAGGACACCTCCGCACCGCGCAACGCTGCCTGATCAGGTTCGTGAACTTCACCGAGCGCCTGGGAGACCGGCTGCTGTCCAACACCCGTTCTGATCGGGTTCGCGACGTAGCCGCGTTGACCAGGCGCTCGGTTCGTTCCAAGCGCGGAGTGTTCCGTGCCGAGGGCCCGCAGAACGTGCGCGAAGCACTGCGGCTCGCCCTTTCCGACGCACCACACCACGGCTTGCCGGGACTGGACGCCGTCTACGCCACCGAGGCGGAGCTGGAGCGCCACCCGGAGATCGCCGCTGATTTGGAAGCTGTGTCCGAGCGCGGGGGAGTGTTCATCCGCGCTGTCAGCCCCGAGGTGCTCGCGGCCATGACCGACGCCGTGACGCCCCAGGGCATGCTGGCCGTCTGTTCCCTTCCCGCTCTGGACCTCCACGAGGCACTGGCACCTGCCGATCTGGCCTGCGTGTTGGTCCGTGTCCAGGACCCCGGTAACGCGGGTACGGTCGTGCGCGCCGCGGATGCCGCCGGCGCCGGGGCTGCCGTGTTCACTTCCGGCAGCGTGGATCCGTTCAATCCCAAAGCTGTGCGTTCCTCGGCCGGTTCGCTGTTCCACGTCCCGGTCGTCACGGGCGCGGACCTGGCCGACGTCGCTCACGCCGCCCATGAGCGCGGCTCAGGTATCCTCGCCGCGGATGGTTACGCGAGCGTGTCCGTGGATGAGCTCGCCGACGCCGCTCTGTTGCGTTCCGCGGGTGTCGCACCTGCCGCGGACATGGCCTACGACCTGTCCCGCCCCACCGCATGGCTGTTCGGGAATGAGGCCCAGGGTCTCACCGACGACGAAAAGGCGCACGCCGATCTGGCCGTGGCCGTGCCGCTCTACGGAGCCGCAGAATCCCTCAACGTGGGCACTGCAGCCACAGTCTGCTTGTACTCTTCGGCGCGAGCCCAGCGCCGCGCCCACTCATGACCACCGCGTCCGCGCAGGATCCGATCACTCGGGTCACCGGCGCGGCCATTCTCGATAGCGCTCACGAACCCACGCGCATGCTGGTGGCCCAGCGTGCCTATCCCGAGAAACTTCGTGGCCTGTGGGAGTTCCCGGGCGGCAAACAGGATCCCGGAGAGAGCGCTGAAGAAGCGCTCGTTCGTGAATGCGCTGAGGAACTCTGCGTGACCGTCTGTCTGTTGGATGAAGTCCCTGCTCCGAACCCGGAGGGCTGGCCCCTCAAGGGAACCGCCGTGATGCGTGTCTTCGCCGCGGTGGTCACCGATGATCGTGAGCCGGCCGCGGGGGAGGACCACCTCCAGTTGCGATGGCTCGAGTTGAACGACCGCGCATCGATTCTCGAGCTCGAGTGGATCCCGGCGGACTTGCCCATCGTGGTGGCCTTGCTCGACCAACTCCAAGGGGCGAGCCCTCAAACCTCCCGCAGCGGTCGCTGACCATGGCGCAGCACACCGAGACGCGTCGAGATCCCGCCGCGTGGAGTGCCTTGTGGGCCATGGTCCTGGGGTTCTTCATGATCCTGGTGGATGCCACCATCGTCTCCACGGCCGTCCCCGCCATCATGGAGGGGCTGAACGCTCCCATTGGCGGCGTGCTCTGGGTGACCAGCGCTTACCTCTTGGCCTACGCGGTGCCGTTGCTCATCACCGGGCGTCTGGGCGATCGCTTCGGACCGCGCACCATGTACCTGCTGGGGCTGTCGATCTTCACTCTGGCGTCACTGTGGTGCGGATTAGCCGGGAGCTTGGAAAGTCTCGTGGCCGCCCGCGTTGTCCAAGGGCTCGGCGCGGCCATCCTCACGCCCCAGACCATGTCCGTGATCACCCGCATGTTCCCGAGTGAAACCCGCGGCACCGCCATGGGAATATGGGGCGCCACTGCCGGCATCGCGACGCTGGTGGGACCGCTCCTGGGCGGCGTGCTCGTGGACCTGGCCGGTTGGCAGTGGATCTTCTGGGTCAACGTTCCGGTGGGAATCTATGCCCTGTGGCGCGCCGCCAAGTACCTACCGCGTTTCGAACGCCGCAGTCATTCGTTGGACATCCCGGGTGTAGTCCTCTCCGGCGTGGGCCTGTTCCTGATCGTGTTCGGCGTGCAGGAGGGCCAGAAGTACGGCTGGTCCACCGTGGTCGGTCCCATCACGATCCCCGTGGTCATCGGAACCGGCGTGGCCGTGATGATCGCGTTCGTGGCGTGGCAGGCCAAGAATCGCGGCGAGCCACTGGTGCCGCTCGCGTTGTTCCGCGACCGAAACTTCTCGCTGTCCAACGTGGCTATCGGCGCGGTCAGTTTCACCGTGAACTCCATGATCGTTCCCGCCATGCTCTATCTGCAGCTCGTCCGGGATCTTGATCCCACGGTGGCGGCGCTCAGTTATGCCCCCATGTCGTTGCTGTCCGCGATCCTGGCACCACTCGTGGGACGGTCGCTCACCAAGCGCACCCCGCGATCCCTCGCGCTCCCGGGGCTCATCATCATGTCGCTCTCGCTGGCCGCGTACGCTTTTGCCCTGCGCGTGGATACGCCCATTTGGTTGTTGGCCGTCATGACCCTGGGCATCGGACTGGGCAGCGCCATGGTCTGGTCCCCGGTGTCGATCGCCGCGACCTCCAATCTCCGCCCGGATCGCGTGGGCGCCGGCTCCGGGGTCTTCAACACCACGCGCCAGGTAGCCGCCGTGCTCGGTGCCGCTATGGTCGCCGTGCTGCTACAAGCGCGACTGGCCGAGAATCTTCCGGAAGGTGCGGGAACGACGTCGCTCGCGGCGTCGTCGAGCGCGGGTGGGCTACCCGAGGCGCTCCAGGAAGGCTTTGCCGCCGCGGTGACCCAGACCCTGCTGCTCCCGGCCGCCGTGCTGCTGTTGGGCGCGATCGCCGCGGCGTTCTTCACTCCGCCGCGGTGGTGGGGCGAGCAGCAGACGAAGAGCCCCTGACCGATCCACTAGACTGGATCTGCCCGCACCGTGATCGCTGCGGGCATTTACACGGGGACCGCGGCGCCGTCGCTGACGCCGGGCCTCCCGCTGAACCCGTCCGCGAGCAGGAACGCGAGAAACCATGTCCGAACCCACACCGTCCATCGAGGTGGACCCCACTGACGAAGCCGGGGTCACTTCAGCCGTAGAACGCGCGCTCGCCGAGATCGAAGGGGCCTCAGACCTCGACGAACTGAAGGTCGTGCGACTGGCACACACCGGTGAGAAGTCACCCCTCGCGCTGGCCAACCGAAAGATCGGTGGTCTGGACAAGGCCCAGAAGGCCGTGGCCGGCAAACTCGTCGGTCAGGCACGCGGCCGCGTGAACAAGGCTGTGGCCGCGCGCACCACCGTGCTCGAGGAAGAACGCGACGCCCGCATCCTCGTGGACGAGGCCGTGGACGTCACCGCGGCCACGCGCCGAAATCGACTGGGCGGACGCCACCCGCTCACCAACCTGATGGACCGCATCGGCGACGTGTTCGTGGGTATGGGCTGGGAGATCGCGGACGGCCCCGAGCTCGAACACGAATGGTTCAACTTCGATTCGTTGAACTTCAAGCCGGACCACCCGGCACGCCAGCTGCAGGACACGTTCTTCGTGGACCCGCCGTCCTCGCACCTGGTCATGCGCACCCACACTTCGCCCGTGCAGATGCGTTCGCTGCTGGAACGTGAGCTGCCGGTGTACGTCGTATGCCCGGGCAAGACCTACCGCACGGACGAGCTGGATGCGACCCACACCCCGGTGTTCCACCAGGTGGAGGGCCTCGCCGTGGACGAGGGCCTGTCCATGGCCGACCTCAAGGGCACGCTCACGCACTTCGCGCGAGTGATGTTCGGCGAGGAAGCCCAGATTCGCTTGCGCCCCAACTACTTCCCGTTCACCGAACCCTCCGCCGAGCTGGACGTGTGGCACCCCACCGCCAAGGGCGGACCTCGCTGGATCGAATGGGGCGGATGCGGCATGGTGCACCCCAACGTACTGCGTGCGGCCGGCATCGACCCCGAGCGGTACTCGGGCTTCGCGTTCGGTATGGGCATCGAGCGGACCCTGATGTTCCGCAACAACGTCCCGGACATGCACGACATGGTCGAGGGCGACATCCGTTTCAGCGAGCACTTCGGGATGGAGATCTAAACATGCGAGTTCCTTTGTCATGGCTGCGCGAGTACGCGCCCGTACCCGAGAACGCGACCGCCGAGGACGTCCTGGCCACTCTGGTCAAGGTGGGCCTCGAAGAAGAAGACATTCACCGCCCCACGGATGAGCTGTCCGGGCCCATCGTGGTGGGTCAGGTGCTCACCATGGAGCCGGAAACCCACTCCAACGGCAAGACCGTGAACTGGTGCACCGTGCGCGTGGTTCCGGAGGGCCAGGAGCAGACCCTGACCGGCAAGGGCATTGACCCGTCCGGTGTGCAGGGCGTGATTTGCGGTGCCCACAACTTCACCGTGGGTGACAAGGTCGTGGTGACCCTGCCCGGTGCCGTGCTGCCCGGTGACTTCAAGATCTCCGCGCGCAAGACCTACGGCCACACCTCCGCCGGCATGATCGCTTCGGTGCGTGAACTGGGTATCGGCGACGATCACGACGGCATCCTGGTGCTCTCCACCCTGGGCCTGGACCCCGAGCTGGGTTCGGACGCCATGGAACTGCTGGGCCTCTACGACTCCGCCGCCGAGATCAACGTGACCCCGGACCGCGGGTACGGGTTCTCGCTGCGCGGTGTGGCCCGCGAGTACTGCCACGCCACGCGCTCGCCGTTCACCGACCCCGTGACCGAGCTGGCCACCAAGGTTCCGGCCGCGAATGACTCGGGCTTCTCGGTCACGCTGGCCGACGACGCCCCGATCAACGGCCGCCAGGGCTGCACCCGGTTCGTGACCCGCGTGGTTGAGGGTGTGGATGCGACCGCGCCCACCCCGCCGTGGATGTCCTCGCGCCTGCGGTTGGCCGGGATTCGTTCCCTGAGCCTGCCCGTGGACATCTCCAACTACGTGATGCTCGAGTACGGCAACCCGATCCACAACTACGACCTGGACAAGCTCCAGGGCGGCATCACCGTGCGTCGAGCCCAGCAGGGCGAGAAGCTCACCACGCTGGACGACAAGACGCGCGAGCTCGACGCCGAAGACCTGCTCATTACGGACGAGTCCGGTCCCATCGGCATGGCCGGTGTCATGGGCGGAGCCACGACCGAGGTCTCGGACTCCACCACGCGCATCCTCGTGGAGGCCGCGCGCTTCGACGAGATCTCGATCGCCCGCACCGCACGCCGTCACAAGCTTCCCTCGGAAGCGTCCAAGCGCTTCGAGCGCGGTGTCGACCCGCAGGTCGCCCCGGTGGCCGCTCAGCGCGTGGTCGACCTGTTGGTTGAACTCGCCGGCGGTACCGATACCGGTACCGTGACGGACGTCGATCAAACGGTCGCGCCCGAGGCCATCGACCTGCCCGCCGGATACGCCGAAGCGCGCGTGGGCGTGGACTACTCGCCCGAGACCATCGAACACTCGCTGCGCGAAATCGGTGCCGAGGTTGTGGAGACCGCAGACGGCTGGACGGTCACCCCGCCCACGTGGCGCCCGGACCTGAGCGACAAGGAAGACCTGGTCGAGGAGATCGCCCGACTGGACGGGTACGACAAGATCCCCGATCGCCTCCCGGTCGCCCCTCCCGGCCGCGGCTTCACCCGCTGGCAGGCAGCACGACGCCGCGTGGCCAACTCCCTGGCCGCTGCCGGCCTCACCGAGGTGCTCAGCTACCCGTTCGTGTCCCAGGACGAGAACGACCTGTGGGGTTCGGCAGAGTCGGGTACCACGGTGAAGTCGGTCAAGCTCGCCAACCCGATCAGCGAGGCCAAGCCGTTGCTGCGGGTCAGCATCCTGCCGGGCCTGCTCGAGGTGCTCAAGCGCAACCATTCCCGCGGTTTCCGCGACCTGGCGCTGTTCGAATCCGGTCACGTGTTCCTGCCCGAGGGCTACACCCCGGACACCCAACCCATCCCGCCGCTGGGCGTTCGCCCCTCGGATGAGGACCTGACGCGTCTCAACGCAGCCATTCCGGATCAGCCGCGCAAGCTTGCCGCGGTGTTCGCCGGTCACGACGCCGCAGCGGGACCCTGGGTCACGCCGCGTCGCCTGGACTGGCAGGACGCCCTGGACGCCGCCATGCTCGCCGCGGATGTGCTGGGTGTGGAACTCACGGTTTCGCAGGGCCAGCACCAGGCCTTCCACCCGGGTCGTACCGCGACTCTGAGCACGAGTGACGGCGCGGTGATCGGCGTGGCCGGTGAACTGCACCCCAAGCTCGTGGCAGCGCAGAATCTGCCGGAGCGCACGTGCGTCATGGAACTGGACCTCTCGGCATTGATCGAGCGGGAGATTCCGTCCGTGGTGGCCGAGTCGATCTCGGGATACCCCGCGGCAACGCAGGACGTGGCACTTGTGGTGGATCAGGAGCTTCCGGCGGCGGAACTGCTGGCGACCGTGGAGAACGGTGCCGGGGACCTGCTGGAATCGGCCAACGTGTTCGACGTGTACTCGGGCACCGGCGTGGAAGACGGTAAGAAGTCCGTGGCCATTGCCATGCGATTCCGAGCTTCGGACCGTACCCTGACCGCCGACGAAGCATC
>JAFAAV010000101.1 GCA_023426375.1 Actinomycetes bacterium
CGTAGGGTGAAGCCATGGACGTTCAGATTGTCAAAGGTGACATCACCAAGGTTCAAGCAGACGCCATCGTCAACGCCGCCAACTCCAAGCTGCTCGGTGGCGGGGGAGTGGACGGCGCCATCCACCGAGCGGCCGGTAGGCAGCTCTTGGAGGAGTGCAAACGGCTGCGCGAAACCACGCTCAAGGACGGACTTCCAGCGGGTCAGGCCGTGGCTACGGACGGCTACAACCTTCCGGCGCGATGGGTCATCCACACCGTGGGCCCGGTCTTCGCCAAGAAGACGGACCGCAGCGACATCCTGGCCTCGTGCTACCGGGAGTCGATGAGGGTGGCCGACGAGATCGGCGCGAAGTCAGTGGCTTTCCCCGCCATATCCGCCGGGATCTACGGGTGGCCGATGGACAGCGCCACGGAGATTGCCGTGCGAACCGTGCAAGAAGCGGACACGTCGGTGGAAACCGTCATCTTCGTGCCCTTCTCCAACGACGCCGAAGAGATGTTCCACGAAGCACTTGGCCGCTGAGCAGCCGAACCGGGGCCAAGCGTGAGGGGAGGATTGTGCAGAAAATCGCCACGATTCCTGCACAATCCTCCCCTCAGACTGCGTGTCTGCGGTTTCCTCACATCAGGCTGCTCACGTAGGGCCGGAAGCTTAGATCAGCCCCAGTTCCTTGACCGCCGTGCGCTCCGACTCGAGCTCCGCCACGGACGCATCGATGCGTGAACGGGAGAAGCCGGAGATGTCCAGGTCCTGCACGATCGACCAGTCACCATTGGCCGTGGTCACCGGGAACGAGCTGACCAGGCCTTCCGGAACGCCGTAGGAACCATCCGACACCACGGCCATGGAGGTCCAATCGCCCTCGGGGGTGCCGCGGAACAGATCGTGAGCGTGGTCCACGGTGGCACCGGCCGCCGACGCAGCAGACGACGTGCCGCGCGCCGCCAGGATTTCCGCACCGCGCTTGGCCACTCTCGGAATGTACTCTTCCTCGACCCACGAGTGATCCACCAGATCCAGTGCCGGCTTGCCGCCCACCGTGGTATTGCTCAGGTCCGGGTACTGAGTGGCGGAGTGGTTACCCCAAATGGTCATGCGCTTGATGTCGTTCACGGATGCGCCGGTCTGATGTGACAACAGCGACTTGGCGCGGTTATGGTCCAGGCGCGTCAGAGCACTGAAGCGTTCGGCGGGGATGTCCGGGGCGTTCTGCTGAGCAATCAACGCGTTGGTGTTGGCGGGGTTGCCTGTGATCACCACGCGGACGTCATCGGCGGCCACCTTGTTCAACGCCGCACCCTGTGCCGTGAAAATCGCTCCGTTGGCTTCCAACAGGTCGCCGCGCTCCATTCCCTTGGTCCGCGGGCGGGCGCCCACGAGCAACGCGAGGTTAGCGCCGTCGAAGACCTTCTCGGGATCGTCACCGGTCTGCACGTCCGCGAGCAGCGGGAACGCGCAGTCCATGAGTTCCATGACCACGCCGTCCAAGGCTTCCAACGCCTGAGGAATTTCCAGCAACTGCAGGCGCACGGGTTGATCCGGTCCGAACAGGTCCCCCTGCGAAATACGGAACAGCAAGCTGTAGCAGATCTGACCTGCGGCTCCGGTGACGGCAACGTTGACGGGTTCTGGACGCATGAATCCTCCTGGGGCACGGCGGGACGCCTGTTACGCAGTTGTGTAGTGATTCACGACACTATCAGCGGGAAGTTCAGCGCACGGCTAAAGATGGCGAAAGATGCTGACATGACGCGTGGCTCACAGCACAATGAAGACATGGCAACTACCGCATTTCAGGGAAACACTGTCCACACCTCCGGCGAACTGCCCGACGTGGGCGCCACCGCACCCGCCTTTGACCTGGTGGGTTCTGATCTCAGCCCCGTGACTTCCCAGGATTTCTCTGGCAAGCGCGTGGTCCTCAACATCTTCCCGTCATTGGACACCGGCGTGTGCGCCCAGTCCGTGCGTGAGTTCAACAAGCGCGCGGCAGCACTCGACAACACCGCAGTGGTGTGCGTGTCCAAGGACCTGCCGTTCGCCCACGATCGCTTCTGCAGCGCCGAGGGCATCGAGAACGTGACCACCGGTTCCGCATTCCGCTCCAGCTTCGGCGAGGACTTCGGCCTGGTTCAGACCGACGGCCCGCTCGAGGGTCTGCTGGCCCGCGCCGTGGTCGTCTTGGATGAGAACGGCAAGGTGGTCTACACCCAGCTGGTTGACGAAATCACCGACGAGCCCGATTACGACGCCGCTGAGGACGTCTTGTCCTAAGCAGTCACCTTTGTGGGGCGGGGCCTTTCGGTCCCGCCCCTTTTTCGTGCCCGGTTCCTCGATGTGGGGAACCACGGCGAAAATGACGCCGCCGCGCCGCCCCCGAAGAGGCGACGCGGCGGCGTCATTGGTGTGTGTAGATACCTGATCAGACGGTGTACCAAAAGTCGTCGAAGGAGTACTTCAGGCCGCGGTAGGAATACCGCTCACCGTCATAGGAGAAGGTCGCGATGACTTCGTCATTCGCGTCGTACTCGGTCAGAACGAATGCTTGTCCGCTGTTGACCACGGTGTTGTCTCCGACCCGCTGAGCACTGGACACGATTCCGGAATAGGGCACTTCCAAGGACTTTTCCTGGGTATAGGTGCGCTCGTTCTCGTCCACCAGATAGGTCCTGACAAAGGAGCTCTCGTCAGGATCGGTGCCGAAAATCGTGGAGGTATCTTCCGGGACGGGTCCGGAGTAATCCTCACGGCTGAGGGTGCGCCAATACGAGTTATCAAACATAGTCAGGTAATGCTGGCCGTCGCCCAGGTCATCGTTGTCATGACGGATCACGGTGTGCTGGCCGCCGGTGTCGGAGAAATCCCCGACTTTACGCAACAGCGAGTTTTCGTGACCGCTGCCGTCCCACATCTCGTCCGTGCCGATCACATAGTCCAGAGTCGGGTTGCCGTGAACATCACTGACTTTGATGATTGCCGAGTTTTCACGGCCACTGACAACGACGGAATCGTCGTCTTGGTGGTAATCCACCGAGTTCAAGTGGAGCCAGTCGTCGATGATCACGCCGTCGGAGTTAGGTGCCTCGTACGTATTGGTGAGGTCTTTGTAGCCTGCCAGAAGCTCGGCGAAGTCCACGACCTCTCGGTACTCGCCGGTGGTGAGGTCCAAGGACAGCAAGACATCCTCAATGCTCTCCCGGGATGTATCGGAAGCCAGGATCAAAGCTTGATCATTCTCGGTCAGAACGAAATCATGATGCATCTCGTAGTGCCCTAGGTCGTAAACGTCCACCACACGACCCAGGCCGTTCAGCCGAGACAGGGTGCTGTCACCGGTGGGATAGACGAGCGTGTCCTCGTATAACTCGAAACGATCGAGCATGTGACCTTCGATGGGAAGTTCCGCTCGCATGGTTCCGTGGTTGTCGAATAGGAACCCGTACGGACCGGCCTGATAACTGCCGCTCAGCAAGAACATCCCGTCCGTGAGTTGCTCCGGATCGCCTTGTACATCTCGTTCAATCTGCGTGGTGTAACCGGCGGTGCTTTCTGGGGCCGTCAGGGTGACTGTGTTCTCCACAGGTTCACCGTTTCCTGGGCGCCACACGGTGGTGAGAGTGTTCTCGACGCCCGGGATCAAGCCGATGATCTGGCTCTCAAATACTCCGGGGTCAGAATCGTGATCTTTGGCGGTTCGGGTGAAATCCTCGTGGCCGTCACTGGACACGGTGTACTCCAACTCACCGTCTTCGTCCGTTGCGAAGCGGATGTACAGCCCGGTGGTGTTCGTTCCGTACGGGTTGAATACAAGCAGGGGTTGCTGCGGGTCGGAGTCTTGCTCGTAAAGGTCCTGCAGCGACGCATCCACCGCGGACTGGACCTCCAGGTCATACACCGTAGAGCCTTCGCCGGTGCCTTCCCGGTTTACGGAGATCGTATGGACAACAGCATCGGAATCTTCATGGTCCGCCAAGGACACGTTGACCCCGGCAGAGGCTGCATTCTCCGTGACTTGACCGGACAGTGATTGGTCTCGCGAGCTCGGATCGTCCACGGAGGTCTCGCTCCCTGAACATCCGGTGATGAGAAGTATCGATCCCATGCTCAGGGCGGTCCAACGAGGGAGAGTCGAAGACGGCATGAAGTACCTCCGGGGGGTGTGGGGGCAGGAACTTCGAGCCTATCTAGAGTTCACCCGGGTTAAGGGGAAGTGGACTACCGGTGAGTTGGGCAAAGGGCCGCCGCGCCGCCCCCGAAGAGGCGACGCGGCGGCGTCGTCGATCTGGAATCGCGCTACGCGATCAAGCGCTGAGCGAGTCCACGATCTTGTTGAGCGTGGCCGAGGGGCGCATTACGTTGGAGGCCTTCTCGTCGCTGGGCCAGTAGTAGCCGCCGATGTCGGCGGGCGAACCCTGGACCTCGAGCAGCTCCTTGAGGATGGTGTCCTCGTTGGAACGCAGCTCCGAGGCGACCTTCTCGAAGGCCTTGGCCAACTCGGCGTCCTCGGTCTGCTTGGCCAGTTCCTCGGCCCAGAAGAGCGCGAGGTAGAAGTGCGAGCCGCGGTTGTCGAGCTCGCCGGCCTTGCGGGACGGGGACTTGTTCTCGTTGAGGAACGTGCCCGTGGCGCGGTCCAGCGTGTCCGCCAGGACCTGAGCCTTGGGGTTGTCGTAACGAGTGGCCAAGTGCTCGAAGGATGCGGCCAGGGCCAGGAACTCACCCAGGGAATCCCAGCGCAAGTGGTTTTCCTCCACGAGTTGCTGCACGTGCTTGGGAGCGGAACCACCGGCACCGGTCTCGAACAGGCCGCCGCCGTTCATCAGCGGAACGATGGACAGCATCTTGGCGGAGGTTCCCAGTTCCAGGATCGGGAACAGGTCGGTGAGGTAGTCACGCAGCACGTTGCCGGTCACGGAGATGGTGTCCTCGCCGCGGCGGATGCGCTCGATCGTGAACGTGGTGGCGTCCACGGGGGAGAGGATGCGGATGTCCAGACCGTCGGTGTCCTCGTCGGCCAGGTACTGGTTGACCTTCTCGATGAGGTTGCGGTCGTGGGCGCGGGACTCGTCCAACCAGAACACGGCCGGCATGCCGGACTCGCGCGAACGGCGAACGGCCAGCTGGACCCAGTCCTTGATGGGAGCGTCCTTGGCCTGGCACGCGCGCCAGATGTCACCGGGCTGTACCTCGTGGGACATCAGGACCTCGCCGACCTGGTTGACGACCTGCACGGTTCCGGCCTTCTCGATCTCGAAGGTCTTGTCGTGCGAGCCGTACTCCTCGGCCTTCTGAGCCATGAGGCCCACGTTGGGAACGGTGCCCATGGTGGTGGGATCGTAGGCGCCGTTGGCGCGGCAGTCCTCGATCACGGCCTGGTACACACCGGCGTAGGAGGAATCCGGCAGCACTGCCAGGGTGTCCTCCTGCTGCCCCTCGCGGCCCCACATCTTGCCGGAGGTGCGGATCATGGCGGGCATCGAAGCGTCCACGATCACGTCAGAAGGCACGTGCAGGTTGGTGATGCCCTTGTCCGAGTTCACGTACGCCAGCTCGGGGCCGTTGTTGATGCCATCTTCGATGGCGGCCTTGATCTTGTCGCCGTCAGCCACGTTGGACAGACCGGAGAGGATACCGCCCAAGCCGTCGTTGGGGGACAGACCGGCCTGAGCCAGCTGCTCACCGTACTGGGCAAAGACCTCGGGGAAGAATGCCTTGACCACGTGACCGAAGATGATGGGGTCGGAGACCTTCATCATGGTGGCCTTGAGGTGGGTCGAGAACAGCACGCCCTCTTCCTTGGCACGGGCAACCTGGGCCTTGAGGAACTCGTCCAGAGCCGCGGCGCTCATGAAGGTGGAGTCGACCACTTCGCCCTTGAGCACGGGCACGGACTCCTTGAGCACCTCGGTGCCGTGGTCGGTGACCAGCTGAATCTTCAGGGTGTCGTCAGCGGGCATGACCACGGACTGCTCGTTTGAGCGGAAGTCGTTCTGGCCCATGGTGGCCACGTTGGTCTTGGAATCAGCGGACCATTCACCCATGGAGTGGGGGTGCTTCTTGGCGTAGTTCTTCACGGCCTTGGGAGCACGGCGGTCCGAGTTGCCTTCGCGCAGGACAGGGTTCACTGCGGAGCCCTTGACCTTGTCGTAGCGGGCGCGAATGTCCTTGTCCTCTGCGGTCTCGGCCTCTTCCGGGTAGTCCGGAATGTCGTAACCGGCGGCCTGGAGCTCGGCGATGGCTGCCTTGAGCTGCGGGATGGACGCGGAGATGTTGGGAAGCTTCACGATGTTGGCTTCCGGGGTCTTGGCCAGCTCGCCCAGTTCGGTGAGGGCATCGGCCACGCGCTGCTCTTCGGTCAGGCGGTCCGGGAACTGGGCGGCAATGCGGCCGGCCAGAGAAATGTCCCGGGTCTCAACCTCGACACCTGCGGTGGACGCGAAAGCCTCGACCACGGGCTTGAAGGAATAAGTGGCGAGCAGGGGCGCCTCATCCGTCTTAGTGTAGATGATCTTGGGCATGGGGCAATGACTCCTTGGTTTGACGGTCACTGGACTGCCCTCCAGCCTACCCCGTGGCGGGGGCCACACCCGCTGAGTTTCACTCAATGATGGTGCGCGAATTGACGATGGGGAATGGGGTGGGCCATCAGCTTTCGGGGTGCTGCAGATCTTCCTGCGCCTCCACGGCAAGCGCCAGACCTGCACCGGAGTACAGGTTGATCACCGTGTTCACACCCAGCTTCTCCAGTTCAGCCACCTGATCCTCGTACTGCGCCACTGCAGCTACCCGCCCGGAGAAATCAGAGGCGTGAAGTTCCTTCAGCGCGGACAGGTTGGCATCGTGGAACGGCATGGCGAGCACGGCAACTTTCACGTGGCCGGTCGCGGAGATTCGGTCCCACACGTCAGCGTCCGTGGCGTCTGCATTCTCGACATCGTAGCCCCGCTCCCACAGGTGATGCGCCCTCGCGGGGTCGATCTCGAGCCCGACCACCTTATGGGAGGTTGTCACCGTGAATTCGTCATAGGTGGCGGTACCGACCCTGCCCATCCCCAGGACCAGGACGTCCGCGCGCGTCAGATCCAGGGGGCGGTCCTCGGGGTGCAGCTGATCCTCGGGTGCTTCCGGGACGGAGCGCAGCAGGGCGGTGGTGATCAAGCTACCCCGACGGTTGAGCACCGTGGACACCACGAAGCTCAGGGCAACGGCACATGCGAGCATGACGAGCCAATCGTCGTCGAGCATGCCGGAGGCCACTGCCGTGGCACCCACGATGAGAGCGAATTCCGAATAATTGGCCAGGGCTAGGGCCCCGCGGACTGCCGTGCGCCGTCGTAGCCCGCAGAGCGTGAGAACGGCGGCCATGATCGCGGATTGCAGCGGGATCAACAGGCACAGGATCACCGCCATGATGACCATTTCCAGGCTGGGTAACCCGTAGAAACCAATGCTCACGAAGAACCCCACGAGCAGCAGATCCTTGACCGTGAGAATCGATTTGGCCAGATCTCGAGCCAGTGGGTGAGAGGCCAGGAGCACGCCGACGAGCAGCGCACCCAAGTCACCCTTGAGCCCAGTGACCGTGAAGGCCCACCAACCCGGAACCAGCGCCATGACCACGCCGAAGAGGGCCAACAACTCACCGTGCCCCAGTCGGGACCACAGCAATCGCGCAAGGCGGGTCACGGGCCACAGCAGCGCCAGTACCAGCAGGGCCCAGGGGGAGGGGAGGTGGCCACTGGAAATGGTCAGGTAGAGGACCGCTGCGATGTCCTGGAGCACCAGGATGCCCACGGCCACTCGTCCGTACAGCGAGTTCGATTCACCGCGCTCGTCCAAGATCTTGACCACCAGAACGGTGGAGGAAAAGGACAGCGCAAAAGCCACGAGTAATACGGTGCCGAGAGTTTCACCGGCGAGCTCCAGGCCGGCCAGCATCATGAGCCATAGAAGGCCCGCACTGGCCAGGGCGCTAACGATCATGTGAATGCCGCCAGCAGCCCACACCTCTTTACCCAGGAGAGTGCGGACATCGAGTTTCAGCCCGATTCCGAACAACAGGAGTGTCACACCGAGCTCGGACAGTAACTCCAGCTCATGTAGCCGCTCGACGCCCAGTCCGTTGAGTAGAAAACCGGCCGCCAGGAACCCCAGCAGGGGTGGCAGCCGGATCAGGTGTGCGAATGCCCCCAGCCCCATGACCACCACCAGGTAGATGGCCACGGTGGTCATGACTCAGCCCTGCTGGGCGATGGTGCGGGCCGGGGGCCGCATGATCAGTTACCCGTTGAGGGTGTCCTTGATTCGCGCGCGTTCCTTTTCGAGTTTGCGTACGCGGTGGCCCAGCTTGAACATCCGCACCGATCCCACGAGCGCCATGACCAGCGCGCCCGCCACGGCGGAGAGCAGCATGGCCACACCCAGTGGCAGGCTGAACTGCCACGCCATGTATTCGAATCGAGTGGACACGTTGTTCTGGATGATGAAGATCAGGAGCAGGATCAGGATGATCACGCCCAGGATCAGCGCGGCCCACACGATTCCCGACACGCCGCGCTTGGTGGGTTCGTCCAAAGTGGGGTCGGTCGCGGGCGCGGTGCGATTGTCGTGCTGGTTGCCGCGGGTCGTTTCCACCGACGACGACGTCGCGCGGTCGCGTTCCGCGTGGCGGTCACCCATGTTTCGTGCGCCGGAGTCGAAGGGTTCGCCGGGTTCCGACGGCTCACGTCGAGGCTGTACGGGGTCCTGCGGGTGCTGAGTCATGACGGTTCCTCCCGATAGCTGAGCTTGTTGAGACAAGCGTAGTCACAGGAAGAGTCATGAGGGGCGCAAGAGGTGCAGGAGCCGTGGTCAGAACGGATTTCATCTCAATCAGGGGTGTGGTGTTTCGAGATTGTGACCAATGGGTAACAAATGGAGCCTATTTGTCGGACACGGACAACTGGGCGACGTGTTCATGGTGAACGACCGGTAACCTAGATTTCACTGTGAGGTGAAACACATCTCGCGCACAACTCATCCAACTCGCGGGTGGAAGCACACCGTGGTGCCCCACCGATCGTGACACCACACCAGGAGAGAACGTCATGGGAAATTACACCTTCAAGGGCAAGGCCGCCGTGTCACTGGCCGCCATTGCCGCACTGGCACTGACCGGCTGCGCCAACGTTGGCGGCGGCGGGGGAGAAGAAAACGGCGGGGGTGAAGGGGAAGGCCAGGAGGGCGGCGTCGTCACCGTAGCCGAGACCAACGCATTTACTGCAGTCAACAACGCCACGGCGGCAACCAACCTGGATATCAACGGCAAGATCGCGAACGCCACGCGCGAAGGCTTCATCTATGTGAACCCCGCGCAGGAAATTGTGCCCAATGAGGGCTTTGGCAGCTACGAGAAGACGTCCGACGATCCCTTGACCGTCGAGTACACACTGAACGATCCGGAGTGGTCCGACGGCAACGCCATCGACAAGGCCGACATCATGCTCTGGTGGTCGATCCTGTCCGGCTACCACAACGATGAGGACGCCGAGGCCGAAACGGGTACCAAGTACTTCAATATCGCAGGATCCACGGACATCATGGGCAAAACTGACAAGCCCGAGTTCTCCGAGGACGGCAAGTCGTTCACCATCACCTACGAGGAACCTCAGTCCGACTGGGAAATCGCCTTTGACAACGATTACCTGCAGCCGGCCCACGTGGTTGCTGAGCAGGCCGGCATGACCGAGGACGAGCTCCTCAAGACACTGGAAGATGCTCCCGAGGGCAATCCTGAAGATCCGCAGGAACGTCCCGAACTCGAAGAGATCGGCAAGACCTGGGCCGAGGCCTTCCAGTTCTCGGACAAGCCGGAGGACGAGAGCCTGTTGGTCTCCAACGGCCCGTACAAGATTAACGACATCGTCGAGAACAACTCCGTGACGCTGGTCAAGAACGATAGCTACACCGGTGACAACGCGGGCAAGCTCGATGAAATCACTGTCCGCACCATTGGCGATGCGACCGCTCAGATCCAGGCGCTGCGCAACGGCGAGGTCGACATCATGGCCCCGGGCAACGTCAACAAGGACACCATCGACCAGGTCAACGAGTTGGACAACGTGGAGGTCATCCAGGGCGGCCAGCTTGCCTACGACCACCTGGACCTGAACTTCGGCGCGGACACCTTTGAGGATCAAGCAGTCCGAGAGGCATTCCTGAAGACCGTTCCGCGTCAGCAGATCGTTGACCAGCTCATCAAGCCGGTCAACGACGAGGCCTCCGTGCTGAACTCCCAGATGTGGGTCACCAGCCAGGAAGAGTACGGAAAGACCACCGAGGAGAACCAAGCGGAAGACCTCTACGGTGAGGTCGATATCGACGGCGCCAAGGAACTGCTCGATGGCAAGACCCCGACCGTGCGTATTCTCTACAACAACGAGAACCCGCTGCGTGTTGATACTTTCCAGCTGATCAAGGAATCTGCAGAGCAGGCCGGCTTCAAGGTTGAGGACCTCGGCGATCCCAACTGGTCGGAGAAGCTCGCGGACGGTGACTACGATGCATCACTGTTCGGCTGGGTCGCCCCGGGCGTGGGCACCGAAATGCTGTCCCAGATCTTCAAGACCGGCGGTGGCGGTAACTACACCAAGTACTCCAACCCCGAGGTGGACAAGCTCACCGACGAGGCTCGTTCCAACCTGGACAAGGAAGCTCGAGATGAGCAGATTGTCCAGATCGACAAGCACACCTTCGAGGACGGCTACGGCCTGCCGCTGTTCCAGTCCCCGGGCTTCTTCGGAGTGTCCGATCAGATCGACGGTGTGACCGAATACCAGCCCAACCAGGACGGCGTGTTCTGGAACGTGTGGGAGTGGTCGCGTAAGTAAGGCGCACGAGCTCACTTGAAGGAGCTAACCGTCTAGCGTGCATGGCGTGTTGCGAGTCCGTGGGAAGTTGACGCGGTCTCGCAACACGCTGTCACCCTTACACCCTCACAAGGCAGCGACATGATTTCTTACATTCTTCGACGGCTCGTCACGGCCGTTTTCATTCTGCTGGGTGCCTCATTCATCGTTTATATGATGACGGCGGCATCGGGCGACCCGCTCTGGGATTTGTACGGACACCCCAACGCGGCCCAATTGATTCCTGCGCGAACCGAAGCCTTGAATCTCGATCAGCCACCCATTCTTCGCTACTTCACGTGGCTGGGTGGCGCACTGGGATGCCTCGCACCATTTACGGACACTTGCACTTTGGGCTTGAGCCGCGAGGGTATGGAAGTGACCCAGATGCTGGCCTTCGCCATGGGCCAGACCATCATGCTGGTGACCGCAGGAACCATCCTGGCCATCGTCATCGGTATTACGCTCGGCATCGTTTCGGCTCTCCGCCAGTACTCAGGTCTGGACTACGGCATCACGTTTTTCACGTTCTTGTGCTTCTCGCTTCCCAGCTTCTGGTTGGCGGTGTTGCTCAAAGAAATTGTGGCGATATCCTTCAACGACTTCTTACAAGACCCGGTCATGTCCCTGGCCAGCATCTTGGCTATAGGTGTGGTGGCCGGGTTCATCTGGTATCTGGTTTCCTTCGGGAAGCTGAAGACTCGCATCCTCATGGGGGTGCTGGGGTTCCTGGTGACCTCGGGCATCGTGTACTTCGTGCTGGCGACCAACTGGTTGACGGCGCCGTTCCTGGGCATCCCCTTGATCGGTCTCACCGGTGTTCTCGTGGCCGTGATCACGACCATCCTTATTTCGGGGCTGCGTAATAAGCGGGCTCTCTATGCGGGCCTAGCAACCGTATTGGTGGGGCTCGCCCTTTATTTCCCGGTCCAGAGCTTCTTCCGAGGTGCAGGCCTGCTGACCGTGATCATCCTGTGCCTGGTCATGATCGCCATCGGTGCGGCCATCGGTTTCTTTGCCGGTGGTTACGACCGAGGTCAGGGCATGCGCGTGGCCGGTATCACCGGGTTCTTCGTGGCGCTTCTCATCATCCTTGACCGCTTCATGCAGTCCTGGCCGAATTACTTGGACTCCGGCCACATCCGAGGGCGTCCGATCGCCACGGCCAGCGCTGCAACACCAGGTCTGACCGGTGATTTCTGGATCATGGGCATCGACCGGTTTACCCACCTGTTGCTGCCGACCATTGCCCTGACCTTGCTCGCACTGGCGTCTTACTCCCGTTACTCGCG
>JAFAAV010000111.1 GCA_023426375.1 Actinomycetes bacterium
GGCGGACACGTTGATGTTCATCGTGCCAGCCACAACAATTGATCGGGGATGTCCGAACCATATCCTTCTGCGTGGCCCGGATCTTGGCCTGTCGAGAGCGACGTTCGCTATGACGGAGTAACCTCGGACAGTCACTCGAGATCGTGTGGTTGGCCACATCGGTACTGTCGACGCGCAAACTATGCGAGAAGTCGAGCAGTGGTTGCGCGACTTTCTTGCGCTTCCCTGAGGAAATCCAACGAATGAATCAGCCGACCAGTGAGTAAACCACTGATCGGCTGATTGACTGCCATACTTCCTACTTTCGCAGTGACTTCTCCAGCGGGATGCTGCCGTCCTGCCACGGCAGAACTGCCCAGGCCAGTAGGTACACCGCGATGCCGATGACCGGCAGGAGGAACGACAACAGGATCAGCAGGCGCACCACCCACACGTTGACGCCGACCTTCGCGGAGAGACCTCCGCCGATGCCCGCGACGAGTCGCTGGGGGCCGCGTCGGAAACCGAGACTGCGCATGGATTCAAAGAATGAGTTCATCCATCAAGCCTACGCAGTATTGGACGCCACGACAGTGGGGGTGACCCTCGGAAGTCACTGAGTTCACCTAGAATCCTTGCGCATTAGACAGGGCGCCGAGTACCGGAACACCTCCGGGGTGTAATGCATGTCCGAGGGGAACCGTACCGTGGAGCCATGAACCGACCCGGACCGTCCAGTATTGATTTGAGCACGTGATGACTGCGCCCGAAATCCGTACCCCTCGCAACATCAGTCTGCCGACCGCACGGCGTATTGCGTTGGCAGCACAGGGGTTTCTGGATCCGCGTCCGGAGTCCGGGCAGGTCACCGCCCGTCATCTCCGACGCGTGATCAACAGGGTAGGTGTCATCCAGATTGACTCGGTGAACGTGCTGACTCGCAGTCAATACTTGCCATTTTTCTCGCGCCTCGGAAGTTACGACAGAGCCAAACTGGATCAACTCCGGGACCGCAAACCTCGGCGTCTGGTTGAGTACTGGGCGCACGAAGCCAGCCTGATCCCTCCAGAGACTTGGCCGTTGCTGAGGTTCCGAATGGAACGGGCCAAGCACGAAGCCTGGGGAGGCATGCGCCGCATTCATCAGGAGCATCCAGAACTGGTGCAACTGGTCCTCGCGGAAGTCACCGAACGCGGCCCCTTAACGGCCAGGCAGTGTGACGTAGCAATGACCGTGGACATTCCCCGCCGAGAAGATGCTTGGGGCTGGAATTGGTCTGCCGTCAAGAGCGCTCTCGAGTACCTTTTCTGGGCCGGTGAAATCACGAGTGCAGGACGGAACGCGCAGTTCGAACGTACTTACGTCCTGCCAGAGCATCTCGATCTGTCTCGAGAACCAGTGGATTCGGAGCAAGCCCATCGTGAGTTGGTTCGCATTGCAGCACGTGCCCATGGCATTGGGACGGCGCGGTGCCTGCGCGATTACTTCCGCCTGGGCGCTGCCGAAACCAGTCGCGCACTGGCCTCGCTGGTCGCTGACGGGGACTTGGAGATCGTGACGGTCCCTGGTTGGTCGGACCTCGTCTATTTGGACACCTCGGCGCGAATCCCACGAAAGGCGCACGTGGAAGCTCTCCTGAGTCCCTTCGACTCGCTGATCTGGCAGCGGGAACGCACCGAGGCACTGTTCGGAATGCGTTACCGCTTGGAGATCTACACCCCCGCTCATCGCCGCATCCACGGGTATTACGTACTGCCATTCCTTTTCGGAGACGCATTAGTGGCCCGGGTGGACCTGAAAGCAGACCGAGCCTCCGGCCGTCTTCTGATTAAGCAATGCACGTGGGAGCCCGCTGCGCCGGCTGAAGCCCTTCCCGCGCTAGACCATCATCTGCAGTCGCTAGCGGACTGGCTGGGGCTCGATGAGGTCATCGAGCCCCAGGCGGGTACCCAGTAGAGACATACTGGACTCATGCCGGAACTGCCTGAATTATACGCAGCCGTCGATCAACTCCGGGACCGCCTTGTAGGGCGCAGCCTCCGGGATTTCCACGTGGCCGCTTTTAGCGTCCTGAAAACTGCGGAACCGTCCCACACCTCCCTTGCTGGGCGGAAGCTGACAGGGGTGTCGCGCCGAGGGAAATTCCTATTGCTCGAAGCAGAAGGGCGATTCGCGGTCACGCACCTAGCTCTGGCAGGTTGGCTGAAACTGGGGGAGAGACAACCCGGCGAAAGGCCCCCGGCCAGGTCCGGTCCGCTGGCCGTGCGGTTGGATTTCGACGACGGCGCTCGCCTCGACCTCACGGAGCAAGGCAAACGGAAGAGCATGGCTCTCTGGATCACCGACGATCCAAACTCACTGGAGCGCATCAAGCGTTTGGGCCCGGAAGCCGATGCGGTCACCGTAGAAGAACTCTCCGAGATGCTCGGTGCAACGTCCTCACGGCTGAAGACGGTCTTGACGGATCAAACTGTGATGGCAGGCAACGGCAATGCGTGGTCGGACGAAATCCTGCACCGCGCCAAACTCTCACCGTTCGCCGCCGCCAATAAATTGAACATGGAACAGGCCAGAACTCTCCATACGGCAGTCCAAGAGGTGCTGGCCGAGGTCCGTGACGCTCTGACCAATGTGCCGTTGGATCGCATCAAAGCGAAGAAGAAGTCATTGTTTGGAGTCCATGACCGGACGGGGCAAGCCTGCCCGGTCTGCGGTGCCACGGTGGCGGAAGTGTCCTACGTGGATCGCTCACTGCAGTACTGTCCCTCGTGCCAAACCGGTGGCAAAAAGCTCAGCGATCGCCGGATGGACCGACTGCTCAAATAGAGATCACCAAGACCAAGACCAAGACGGTGACGTCGCGCTAATTCACCAGGGCTAACTCGTTCCGAGCACAGTCTCAAGAGCTCGTGAACCGCCTTCGATACGACGTCGGCGTCGTCCCGTAACTGGCCACGAAGCTCTGCCGGAACGTCACCGGATTACCGAACCCGCAGGCCCGGGCAATCCGGGCGACCGACCACGGCGTCGTCTCGAGGAGGGTTCTTGCCTCGTCGAGTCGGCGAGCGGTCACCCATTTGGCCGGCGTCGTGCCCGTCGTCTCGCGGAAGCGACGCGTGAAGTTCCGCTTGCTCATGCGCGCCCGCTCCGCCAGTTCATCAACCGACAACGATTGATCCAGGTTGGCCAGTACCCAATCGATGATCTCGCTGATCGGCCCTTGCCCCTGTTGAACGGGTAGCGGGCGCTCGATGTACTGCGCCTGCCCGCCCTCCCTATGGGGCGCAATCACCAGGTGGCGTGCCACTCGTGCGGCGGCAGCAGTGCCGAGGTGACTCCGGACGATGTGCAGACACGCATCCAACGCGGATGCCGTGCCTGCCGAGGTCAGCACGTCCTGGTGATCGATGTACAACGCATCCGTTTCCACGACCACCCGCGGAAATCGTTGCCTGAACTGATCGGCACCGGCCCAGTGCGTGACGGCCGTCCTGCCATCCAACACGCCCGACGCCGCCACCGGGAACGCGCCCAGACACAGCCCCGCAACACTCGCGCCGCGCTCGTGCGACGCACGAATCAGACCCGTGACGTCGTGCGACGGGGGACAGAAGTCCGATCGCCACGCCGGGAACACCAGCAGGTCCGCCGACGCCGCCGCATCCGGTCCCGCAAGATCGGCCAGTACCAGACCCTCGGCGGTGCGTACGGGCTGGCCGTCCTCGCTCCACACGGTGACGGTCCAGTCTTCTGCGAGCCCCTGCCGCGACACCTCGCCGAAAACCTCCAGCGGCACAGCCGCGTGGAACATGGTGATGCCCTCGAACACGTGCACGGCGATTCTCATTTTGTCCCGATTCCATCGACAGTGTGCTCTTGTGCCACTCACGGTATCTCAGATGGAGCGGAACGATGGTGTGTAGTGATCCATCTGGTTGCCCACTGTTAGCAAGGAAAAATCTCATGACCGCACCCCGCCGCGCACTGATCCTGGTCGATATTCAGCAGGAGTACTTCGAGGGCCCGCTGGCCATCAAGTACCCGCCGAGCGATGAGTCTGTGGCCAATGTTCTCCGTGCCGTGGACACCGCCGAGCAGGTTGGTATGCCCATCGCGGTCATTCAGCACGTGGCTCCCGAGGGCTTCCCGGTCTTCGCCGAGGGATCGAACGGACAAGAGCTCCACCCGGACGTTGCCGCACGACTCGGAAATTCTTGGAAGCACGCAACCAAGTCTTTCGCGAGCATCTTCCCCGAAACCGACCTTGATGGATGGGTCCTTGAGAACCAGATCGAGGCCATCACACTGGTCGGTTATATGACCAACAACTGCATTTTGGGCACCGCCGTGGACGCAGAGCCGCGCGGACTGACAGTCGAAGTCCTCTCGGACGCCACGGGAGCCATTGCCTTGTCCAACGCCGCGGGTTCCGCCTCTGCCCAGCAGGTCCACGAGACGCTCATGGCGTTGCTGAACTCGAACTTCGCCGTGGTGACCACGACCGATGACTGGCAGAGCGCCGTCGTCGACGGAATCGGACTCGAGGGCAGCAACCTGGTGGAATCCGCTATGAACGGCTGACGACAGACGGTCCAGAAAGCTGCCCCTCAGCAACATCAGAACTACCAGAACGGAGTCCCCGTGGTTTCCCGAGTACCCCTGTCCGTTGTCGATTTTTCAAGTTTCTACGACAATGAACGTCCCGCCGATGCTTTCCGACGCTCCGTGGCCATGGCGCAGAAAGCGGAACAACTGGGGTATTCCAGGGTCTGGTATTCGGAGCACCACAACACGTCCTCTGTGGCGTCAGCGGTACCCGCCCTGGTGATCGCGCACGTTGCCGCTCACACCGCATCGATCCGGCTGGGCGCGGGCGGCGTCATGCTGCCCAACCACTCGCCGTACGTGGTCGCGGAACAGTTCGGCACTCTCGAGGAGATGTATCCCGGTCGCATTGATCTGGGGTTGGGGCGGGCCCCCGGAACCGACCGGACCACGCTTGCTCGCGCGCTCCGGCGGCCGGTTAACGGCGCTGAGAATTTCCCGTCCGACATCGTGGAACTGATGCACTATCTCAGGGGAGAGTCACCGTTCCCCGGAATCCAAGCGATCCCGGGTAAGGGGACCAATGTGCCGCTCTACATTCTCGGTTCGTCGCTGTACGGGGCGCAGCTGGCGGCAAAACTGGGTCTGCCGTATTCGTTCGCTTCGCATCTGTTCCCGCCGATGCTCGAACAAGCGGTTGCCGTGTACCGGGAAACGTTTGAACCGTCGTCCATGATGTCCGAGCCGTACGTGATCGCGGCGCTCAATGTGACCGCCACCGACACTGAAGAGGCAGCGAAACGAGTCCACCAGGAGATGGTGCGTCAGCATGTTCTAGCCATGCACTTCAACGGACGTGCGGCCAGTGACGGCGAGGTCGCCCAGCTGATGGCCTCACCTGCCGGCCAGCACTACGCCTCAATGCTCGATTATTACGGCTATGGAACCGGTGAACAGGTCGCGGACTATCTCCAGAGCTTCTCGGAACGAGCACAGGCCGATGAGCTCATGCTCTTGGTCAAGGGTCCGACCACGGAGTCCAACAACCAATCCCTGGAACTCATTGCTGAAGCCTGGGGCTTGGACCCCGCCCAAGCCGCGGGTGATCCAACGACCTGGCGGCGGTGATCCATGCCGTGTTTTGTCTCAGCTCTCGTGGCGGAAGCCAACCTTGATGGTGACCTGCCAATCGGCGACCTTGCCGTCCTTGATGTGGCCGCGAACTGACTGAACCTCGAACCAATCCAGGTTCCGCAGCGATTTGGACGCCTCGGCCAGCGCGTTGGTGATGGCAGCGTCACTGCCTTCCGGGGAGGTGCCGGCGATTTCGGTGATGTTGTACACGTTGTTGGACAAGTTTCCTCCTGAAATGGATACCGCTGTCACGGCCGCATGAATTGTATTGCATGTGATGCAAGCCACACTATCGGATGGCTTGGGCGGGTGCAGGAGGGGCGGCGAAGTCTCGGGGGAGGAAACTGCGGATAATTTCCCCTGGGCGGGGTTTATGGCTCGTCGCAGACTCGGGGTCTGAGGCGAGCGAGCGCACCTGTGGTGAACGATGAGCTTGTCGTGCGTCTAATTCTAATCATTCGTCTCGATCGTCTGAACGATGGAGGCTCGCACGGTCAGGACCTTCCTGGTGCGGGATGCATCTGCGTAAAACACGAAGTAGTCACCTTCCTGTCGGTAATTGCGCGCTTGAACGGTCTTTTCAAACGTGCCCGGTTGGCCTAGATCTTTGTTGATGCTGAAATTCGTCATGTTGTTCGTCCTAGCTGGTCAAAGTCATATGGAATGGGGCCGATGTGGATAGTGGCGCAGTCAATCGATAATCGTGTTTTCACCTCGATCTCGGAGGTCCGCCAGGCCGTCCCGCATGGCCTGGATCTGCTCCGGAGTGTGCCCGGTCCAGTTCTCAAGCTCCGACAAAACGAGTACGCCCTCCACGGTTCTGTAGGACCGGGTGGGATTCCCGGGGAACCGTTTGTCGGTGACATTCGGATCATCTTCGATTGGTCCGGTCGGTTCCACAACGTAGATCCGTCCCGGGCCGTCACCTGTCGCGAGCTCAGCTCCCCACGCCGC